>DSAE01000158.1 GCA_011372855.1 Desulfobacteraceae bacterium | reverse complement strand
ATGCAGGGGCTTGACGACAATTTCCTCGGTGCCGATGATTTCATCCACCACCAGCCCGTAGAGGCTGTTGCCGACCTTGAGAACGACAAAGCTCAGCGAATCTGATTCGCTTTCGGGGCCGCCAGCCGTGGACGACAGTCCGGTTTCCCCGGCCGGAGGCAGCCGGGCATATTTTTCGGCAATTTCCGACCTGGTTTCCCGGTTGAACAGCTGCGGGCGGGTCAGGACTTCGGCCAGCCGGACTATGGGCAGCAGTCTGCCGCGCAGGCGGTACACTTCCTGATCATCCGCCCGTTCGATCCGCCGCCGGACATCTTCATCGTAGAGGGTTACCAGTTCGACCAGACTGACCTGGGGGATGGCGAACAAATTACCGAGGGACGAAACGATGAGGGAGGGAATGATGGCCAGGGTAAGGGGGAGCTGCAGGAGAATGGACGTTCCCTCTCCGGTCCTGGATTCAAACTCGAAGGTGCCGCCGATTTTTTCAATGCCGGTTTTGACCACGTCCATGCCGACGCCGCGGCCGCAAACATCGTCGGCCTGGTCCATGGTGCTGAAACCCGGCAGAAAAACAAGGTTGAGGACTTCCTGGTGGGTCATCTGCTCCAGTTCGGCCACGGTCTTCAAACCCTTTTCAACAATTTTTTTGCGGATCCGGTCGATATCGACCCCCCTGCCGTCATCGTCTATCCGGATATTGACCCTGCCGGCTTCATGAAAGGCGGCAATGGTGATCAGACCGGTTTTCGGCTTGCCGGCCTTTACCCGCTCCTCCGGTGTTTCAATGCCGTGTCCGCAGCTGTTGCGGATGATGTGGGTCAGCGGATCGGTCAGCGATTCGAGAATGGTTTTGTCCAGTTCGGCGCTGCTGCCGATGATCTCAATATCGATCTGCTTGCCCATTGTTTTGCCCAGGTCGCGGATGATGCGGGGGAACTTGTCGATCACCTTGCCCACCGGCTGCATGCGGGTACTGATAATGGTCTGCTGGAGCTCGCTGGTGATACGGTCAAGCCGGTGGGCGATGGATCGGGCGGCCGGGTCCGACTCGTCGACATGGATGAGCTGCTGGTTGCGGATCAGGACCAGTTCGCCGGCCTGCACCATGAGTTTGTCCAATATATCGATATGAATGCGTACGGTATTGCCCAGGTCGGTTTCGATTTTTTCCGGGGCGGGAGGCGCCGCCGGTTCCCGTCCTGCCGGCGGGAGGGAGGTTTCCCGCGGGGGAGGAGAGGCCTCCGGGGTTTTTTCGGTCAAGGTCGTGAGCTTTTCAAGGACCAGGCGGATATCCACCCCGTTCGATTCCTTTATGTTCCGGAGCATGGTCTTGAGCAGATCAACGCCGGCCAGCAGGCTGTCGATGTTGTCGGAATCGGGGAATATTTTGCCGGCGCGCATTTTTGTCAGCAGGGCTTCCATGACGTGGGCAAGCTCGGCCATCCGGCTGAGATTCAGGAATCCGGCGGCGCCCTTCACCGAATGGATGGCCCGGAACACTTTGTCCAGCAGGGTTTTGTCCGGGTTGCTCTGCTGCCTTTCGAGGGTGAGGAAGTCATCCTCGATGCTGTCAAGATGTTCATTGGCTTCGGCAATGAAGGCCTCCACCATCTCCGGATCGTTGAGGAGGATATCGTCGATGGTTTCCTGTTCAGTGCTCATGGAAGCTGTCCTTGGGGTCGTCGTTGCTCATATCTTTATCGGGCTTCATTCTTCTGTTTCATGGCTTCAAGCAGGAGGCCCGTTAATTCACGGTTGATCTTTCTCGGGATCGGCCGTTGGGGAATTTTGCGAAAACTTATGGTCGGGCGGTCGATCTGGATCATTTTAATGGCCGCCTCCTCGCCCTTGAGGTTTCCGTAAACGGCATGATGGAGCTCTCCGCCTTGAAAATAGAAAAATCCTTTCGGATTGCCCGTCGAAGCAACTTCACAGAGGCAGGTTTTCTGTTCGAGCTCGATCATCTGCAGAAAGTTGCCGATGGAAATGCCGGTAATGGAGCCGCCGGCCTGGTCCTTTTCCAGGGCAGAGAGTATGGCCCCGGCCAGGGCGTCGGCGGTGAAGGGCTTTTCGATGAACTGCAGGATGTCGGACTGCAGGTTTTCGACAATGGCCGGGGTGCCGTGGGCGGACATGACAATACACGGAATGCCCGGGTGATATTTCTGCACATAGGCCAGGAGTCCGAGCCCGTCGATCCTGGGCATCTGAAGATCCGTGGCAAGCAGGCAAATTTCCCTGCTTTTGATGATATCTATCGCCTCCATGTCATCGGCGGCGAAATTCACCCTGAACCTGTCCCTGTACTTCGTAAAGGCGTTTTCAAGATAGTTCAACAGCATGGAACTGTCGTCGACAATGAGCACGGTGTCCACAATCAATCTCCCCATGTCTCCGTGATAAGCTGAATAATGTCGTGTTTATCAATGTCCAGCGGCCGGGCAGACGGACCCCCTGCAAGAAGGGGGTTATCCTGTTTCCGCCTCGTTAAGCAATTCTTCAATACTGCACTGTATTTTTCGAGGAAATTTTTTCTTTGGAGGGTTTCTGAAGCGGATCTTGACCCGGTCAAACTTGAACAGCTCCAGGGCCGCACGCCGGCCGTTGAATTTCCCGTACGCGGCGTTGTACAGATCGCCGCCTTCAAAAACCAGGTAACCGGTCCTGCCGTCCAGTGCCTGGATTTCACAGATACAGGTCATGGCCTCGGTTTCGACAAGCTTGAGAAAACCGGTGACGGAAACACCGTTCATGGTTCCCAGGAGGATCTGCTCCTTCCCGAGAATCGAGAGAATCAGCTCGCCGAGTTCCGTTACCGAGAACGGCTTCCGGATCAGACGGCGGCCTTCCTTTTCAAGGCGCTCCTGCAGTTCCGGAGTTCCATGGCCGGTCATGACGATGCACGGCACCTTTGGGAAATTCTTGGTCATGTAGGAAAGCAGGACCAGACCATTAATCCCTTCCATAACAAGATCGGTGATCAACAGGGAGAATTTTTCCCGCCGGAGGGCACTGATTGCCGCAAATCCGCTGTTGACGGGAACCACCTCGAACTTGTTCCTGTATTTTCGCAGAATTTCGGTCAGGATAAGCAAAAGTTGCTCATCATCGTCCACAATGAGAACTTTATCCATTTGTATTGTATCCTTTGCCGCAGAGTGTTGAACCAAACGCTCCGCTGCCGCGGTTTCCATGGGCCGCGGTTATGTTGCCGGTGAGGCGGGGCGGTCGGAGATCCCCGTTCTGTTTTTCAGGATGAGGTTGTCCAGCAGGATGCCGGAATAGTTCGCCAGAATGGACATGGAATCCGTCACATCCCCGGCATCAAGCTCGGCCGCGATCACCCCGTGGGTTTTTGTTCTTCCTTTCAGGCCCATGACAACCCAGTTGGTGAGATCGTTGGGTCCCAGTTGCAGGGGTGATGCGGAAAAATCGCTCTGGGTAACTATCCTGCCTGTCTCAAGGCATCTGCCGAAGGGGATGATTTCGTCCCGGGAGAAAGACAGGGAGGGTATCTCCTGCAGGCCGCCGCTGCCCCATATTCCCCGCAGCCGGCCCGCCGTCTCGTCCTTGATGAATATGGCCGCCGACCTGGTCTCCAGGTCATGGACAAAGGCTTCGGCGAGGATGCGGCAGAGATCGACCGGGTTTTTTACCCGCATGAGGTCCAGTTCGACATGATAGAGAGAGGACAGGATATTGTTCTGTCTGAACAGGATTGCCGTCATTTCGTCCAGTTCCTTGCGCTGCTCATCAACTTTGCGGTGCAGCTTGGAGATCCTGAGCATCATGGCCGCAAATTCGGCGACAAACTGATACACTTCCACTTCAGCGGATTGCTCGGGGTCCAGGACAAGAAAACCATAAGCGGCTGGTTTTGCCTTGATGGGCATGATGACAGGGGATGCAAACCCGGGCAGCATTTCCTTGACCTCGTCGGCGCTCGACGACCAGATGACATGCTGATCGTTGATCAACTGCTCCATTGCCGGCGAGGAATTGACGGCAATGGTCTGCCGGTAGTCCGCGGGCACAAGTTTGCCGTCCCGGGCGATTTCCACGACCTGGGCGGAGTTTTTCACCAGCCAGACGCTGTTGTGCTCAGGACGCATTTTCTGGGCGATCTGTTTCGAAAAAAGCGCCGCCAGGGTGTCTTCATCGTAGAGGTGGACGGAGGAATAGACCAGGTGCTTGAGGGCGGCAAGCTGGTTGTAGGCCCCTTTGTATAATTCGAACAGCTCATTGTCGGCAGCCGGCGATTTTTCCGGCGTACTGCCCGCGGTTTCGTCCGCCGCCGCGGGGGTGTTTTCCGCCGCCCGTTCCAGCCCCCGGAGGACAGGGGTAATGTCAACGGGGGAGGCATCGCCCGCCGCCGCTTTTTCCCGCAGGAGGGTCAGCATGTCGAGCCCGTCGAACATGGCCTGGATGAAGGATGGCGAGACCGTCTTCTGATCTTTGCGGATTTCGCCCAGCAGTTCCTCCATCCGGCGGCCTATGGCACTCATTTCCTCCAGACCGGCAAAGCCGGCCGAGCCCTTGACGGTATGGGCGATGCGGAAAACCTGGCTCACCAGTTCGTCACTGTCCGGCTCATCCTCCAGCTGGATCAGGTGCAGGTTGAGCTGATCCAGCAGATCCGATGCTTCTTCAAGGAAATCCTGCCGCATCTGGTCGAGCAGGCGTGCGTCAAGGTCCTGTTGATCATAGTGGTCAGTCATGAAATTCTTCCTTTGCAGATGTTCGTTCGTCCGGCCGGCGGCACTGCCGGCGGTTGACCCGGACCGCGGCGGAATGGCTACAGAACTTCATCAAGCAGATTCAGCAGCTGCGTCGGTTTGAAGGGCTTGACAATATACGCTGTGGCGCCAAGGGCCATGGCCTTGTCACGATCCTCATCCTGTCCCTCGGTGGTGAGCATGATGACCGGGATGGCGGCGTGATTTTCGTCGTTTTTGATTTTTTCCAGGAATTCGAGGCCGTTCATTCTCGGCATGTTGACATCGAGGATGACGGCGTCAAACCGCTCGCTGTCCATGAGGGCCAGCGCCTCGATTCCGTCTCCGGCGCCTCCCATGGCGTATCCTTTCGACTTGAGACTGAATTCAACCATTTTTCTGACACTTGGTGAATCATCGACTGTTAATATTTTTTTCTCCATGGTTTCCCCCTTTGACAGTGTTGCCGGCCAGTCAGGGCCTGTGTTCCTGGTCCGTGAACAGGACTGATCCTGGCGGCGCCGGTTTAATCTACGGGTCGCAAATTGAATGTATCGACCAGGGCCTGCAGTTCCGTGGCGAGCTGGGCGAGCTCCACGGCCGATTCGTTTACCTGTATGATCCCTTTGCCGCTGTCCTCGACGCCGATGCTGACGCCCTGAATGTTTGCGGCCACTTCATTGGCGCCGGCCGCAAGGGCCACTATGCTGTCGGTGACCTCATTGGTGGCTTCACGGGAATCGGCCACCAGGGCCAACATGCCCTCTGTCTCCCGGCTGTGGACTGCTACGGCGGCGGTGATATCCCTGGAAGATTCATTCAGGTGCCTGATGATCTCCGACACCCCGATGATCGCCCGGGCAGCTTTTTCCGTTTCGTCCTGCACCCCCTTGATCAGACCGGAGATGTTTTCAGCAGCCTCGGCGCTCTGTTTGGCCAATTCCTTGACTTCTCCGGCCACGACGGCGAATCCCCTGCCTGCCTCGCCGGCCCTGGCCGCCTCGATGGTGGCGTTCAGGGCAAGAAGTTTGGTCTGTTCGGTGATTTCCTCTATAGTCGCGGTTGTCACGCCTATTTCATCGGCGGCTTCCTGAAGGGACCGGATCGTCTGGTTGGCATTGGTCACCATTTCATACGCCGTGTCGCTTGTCTTCAACCCTTCATCGGCCTTATGGCCGATGGCGCCGACTTCATCGGCTATTTTTCGCGTCACCTCCGCCAGGCGCTGCATGTTTTCCGACATTTTTTCCGAAGACTGCTTTATATCATGGGAGCTGACATTTATTTCTTCCGTTGAGGCCGCGACATTGGCGGCCTGGGCGGATGCCTCTTCGGAACCGGCGGCGAGCTGGGATGAAACAGCCGAAAGACTTTCCGAGGATTTGCTCAGCACCGCCGCGTTCTGCTGAATCTGTTTGATGGCCGCCGTCAGGTTGCGCGACATTTTCCCCAGGGCGTTGCCGATGGCATCATGTTCGCTTTTCGGAGTGATATTGAAGCGCAGATCGCCCTCGGCCAGTTTGTTCAGAGCGCCAAGGACGTCGTGCTCGAGGGTGTCGGAGAAAGCGTCGATGCTGTCCGCCATTCTGCCGATCTCGTCATCGCGGTTGAGACGCAGTCTTCCCGAAAGACGGCCTTCGGCCATTTCGCCGATCATCCGCATGACGCCGGTCACCGGTTTGACGATCAACCGGTCGATCAGCAATATGATGGCGAGCATGAGAAGAACGATGCCGATCAGGCCGGTGACCGTCGACTGCCAGACGCTGTTGCGCACCGAACTCTGCGCCTGCTCCTGCATGCCGGTATTCAGGGAAAGAAAGGCGCCGTTGACTCCCTCGACAATGGCGGCAAAATCCTCGTCGGCCCTGGCCGTCTGCCTCTGCAGGCCTTCGCGGGATATGAACAGGACGACCTCTCCAATGGGCAACGCGTCCAGGACAATCTGCCTGCGGACCTGCACCACGTCGCTGTTCTCCAGCGTTTCAACCACACTGTCGAGGGGAGCTTCTCCTTCCCCGACGCCGGGGACCAGCGCCTCCATTGCCGGGTCGGTGTGATTGCGGAATGTGGTCAGGATATCGCCGTCGATATTTTTTACGTAGGCAAGCAGCACATCCGGATCTTTTGCCACGGTGCGACAGTAGTTGTCCAGCGCATCAAAATCAAAAGTGAGAATGGGGCCCGGGGCCAGCCCGGCGATCAGTTCGGCCATGCTTTCGGCCTTTGTTTTCAGGGAGGTCTCGGCGTTGCCGGCCTCTCTTTCGCCGAACAGCCGCAAATCGTTCTGCAGGTTTTGCTTGACCTGGTCGGCAAGAATGTTGACGCTTTCGGAAACATTGTCCACGGCCTTTTTGCCGCTGAGAATCAGGATCAGGCTGATGAGCGCGACGATTGCCACCACGGCGCCGGCAATGGGGATCATCAAGCGGGTTCGCAGACTGTTCGAACGGAAAATACGCATAATTCCTCGCAATCGTAACGTGATGGATGCGATCAGTTCGCCCCGGTTCCTGACCGGAGCAAATATAATGAATCTATCTCATAGAATTATTTGATAAAAATCAAACTGCCGTATTGTATCAAATAGAAAATAAAAGTAAAATTTTTCATGGTTTTTTTTATCCTTTCACCGATGCGGGAGAAGGGGTTTTCCCGGGGGACAGCCGGGCAAACCGCCGTCCCCGTGCAGCCGGTGAGCATCGCGGCGGTTTTGTCCTGTTCTCTTTTGCCAATTCAATGTATGATTGTCACCCTGAGCACCCCTCGCAAACCGGTAACGGTATCGAAATCGGGACCGGTGCTTGAAACGGTTGGCGGTTCAGCCCGAAGAGGGGGCCTGCCGCGGGCAGAAATCAAGACCAGGGGAAGCTGATGCGAGCTCGATTGACGTACATCATCCCCATCGACCATTTTTCTGGTTACAGACAATGCGCTCCCTTCTCCGTCATATTCCCAACCTGTTGTCCCTGCTGCGGCTGACACTGGCCCTGCTGCTGCCCTTCAGCCCGGAGCGCTGCTGGTTCTGGATCATCGTCGGAGGGGGAGGGAGCGACTTTCTTGACGGCTGGATTGCCCGGCACTGGAAGATGGAGACCTGGCAGGGGGGCTTGCTTGACGCCGTGGCGGACAAGGTTTTCATCCTCTCCGCCCTGCTGACATTTGTCGCCGCCGGAATTTTTTCCGCCTGGTGGATACCGGCCGTCATCGTCCGGGACCTGGCGGTGGCGACGATCGCAGCTTATGCCGCATGGAGCGGCGCATGGACCTCATTCAGGACGATGAATGCCCGGGTGTCCGGCAAGGCCGCGACCGGCGGGCAGTTCCTGATGCTGATGGTGGCTTCGCTGGGCTGGGCGGGGATCCATGCGGTTCTCCTGCTGACCATCCTGCTGAGTTTCGTCGCCGCCGTGGATTACGGCCGACAGTTTGCCGCCGCCCTGAAGGCCCGGCCTGCGGACGCGCCCGGCGGCCGGATGGAAGACGGCCTGGAGGGATAGACCGGTCGTTGCCGTCGAGGTTGTCCCGGCGGCGAATGAACGGCACCCGGGCCGGCCGTGATGCTTTTCACGCCGATCAATGGTATACTGTTGACGGCAAGCAACGATGCGGGAGACCATTCCCGCGTTCCTTCTCCTGTAGGTGTCAGTATGCCCACCGCCGCGCAGCTCTTTGTGCAGTGTCTTGAAAACGAAGGGGTGGAGTACATTTTCGGTCTGCCGGGCGAGGAAAACCTCCATGTCGTTGACGCCCTGCTGGACAGCCCCATCAAGTTCATCACCGTCCGGCATGAACAGGGGGCGGCCTTTATGGCCGATGTCTACGGGCGCTTGACCGGACGGGCCGGCGTCTGCCTGTCCACCCTCGGACCGGGGGCCACGAATCTGATGACCGGTTTCGCCGATGCCAACATGGACCACGCCCCCATCGTTGCCCTGGCCGGGCAGGGGGCCACCACCCGGATGCACAAGGAAAGCCACCAGGTACTGAATCTGGTCAATCTGTTCAGCCCGGTGGCCAAGTACAGTGTTGCCATTCTCGAACCGAACATTATTCCCGAGATCGTCCGCAAGGCCTTCAAGGTCGCCCAGGCCGAAAAACCCGGCGGCTCCTTCATCAGTTTTCCCGAGAATATCGCCGCCGCGCCGGTGGGGAATGATTCGGTCCCGCTCAAGGTCCAGGGACCACTGCCGCCGGACCCTTCGCCCCTCAAGGTCGAAAGGGCCTCCCGCGTCATAGCGGAAGCCGAATTTCCCATTATCCTGGCGGGTAACGGCGTTGTCCGGGCCAATGCCGGCAGGTCCCTGCTCAATTTCGCCGAGCATCTCGGTATTCCCGTGGCAACCACCTTCATGGCCAAGGGCGCCGTCCCGTCTTCCCATCCCCTCTGCCTCGGGGCCATCGGGCTGCAGGCGCACGATTACGTTGCCTGCGGCTTTGACCGGGCCGATGTTGTCATCTGCGTCGGCTTCGACATGGTCGAATATCATCCCTATCTCTGGCATCCCCGCGGGGACAAGAAAATCGTGCATATCGACCAGTTGTACGCCGAAGTCGACTCCCGCTACATTCTCGAAGTGGGCGTCATCGGTGATATTTCCTCCTCCCTTGACCGCATTGCCGAACGGACCGTGCGGGGCAAGACGCTCAGCACCTGTGCGCTGCGCGAACTCATTGACAATGAGCTGCAGCAGTACCGGAGCGACGAGGGCTTTCCCCTCAAGCCGCAGCGGATCATCAATGACATCAGGGCGGTGATGGGGGAGGAAGACATTCTCCTTGCCGACGTCGGGGCGCATAAAGTCTGGCTTGCCCGCCTTTATGGCTGCGAGCGGCCGAATACCTGCCTTATCTCCAACGGCTTCGCCGCCATGGGGATCGGTGTGCCGGGCGCCATAGCGGCAAAGCTTGTTCATCCCCGGCGCAGGGTGCTGACCGTAACCGGCGACGGCGGGTTCATGATGAATTCCCAGGAGATCGAAACCGCATTGCGCTATCGGCTTCCCGTCGTCATCATGATATGGAACGATCAGGGGTACGGACTCATCAGGTGGCACCAGGAGCGCCGCTTCGGCCGCAGCGGACTTGTTCAATTTTCCAACCCCGATTTTGTCCGCTATGCCGAGTCATTCGGCGCCCGAGGGTACAGGGTGGAGAAGGCGTCTGAGCTGCAGCCTGTCCTGCGGCAGGCCTTCGCCGATGATACGGTCGCCGTGATCGACGTCCCGGTTGATTATGCGGAAAACATGAAGCTCACGGAAAAACTCGGCAGGCTGATATGTCCGATCTGAATCCCCGTCCCGCCCAGAAACAGCCGGTTCAGCCCCGACCGTACTATAAAACGGATGGAGGACACCCGAGCGCGCATGAACCATCAGACTGACAAACAGCCGGCGGGCGGGAGCTCCATGCCGGGCCGTTTTTTCAATCCCTTTTCAGCCAGGAAAGATCGGGTTGAGCGCAACCGCGCCCTGCGGAAAAGGATAGTGGCGACAACATGTATTACCCTCATTGTTGCTGCCGCCGCCGCCTTCAGCACCGATTATTTCATCCGCTTCCTGACCCAGGCGAAACAGAAGGCCGCCACCAGGGATCTTGTCTTTGAAATCAACGCCTTCGTGCTCCATCATTTTACCGATGCCGTTCATTTCCTGGCCGGATCAAGCCATGTCCATGCTGTCCTGACAGGGCGGCAGCCTTCCGACAATGAAAACCTGGTCAACGAGTTGGTCATGGTTCAGGGTCTGCTCGGGGTTTCCATTGTCTACGTCATGGACAGGGAAGGCACCGTTGTCGGCTGTTCCCCTTATGATAACGGAAAAACCCTTACCGGCAACAATTACAAATTCAGACCCTATTTCACCGAACCCCGCGGGGGCAGGGATGCCCGGTATGCGGCGGTCGGCGTCACGACCGGAGACAGGGGCCTCTATTTCAGCGCCCCGGTCCAGGATCCGGGTTCGGGAACCTTCATCGGCGCCGCCGTCATAAAGGTCCCCATGGATTTTGTTGAAAAATATTTCAGCAACTATATCAGGGATGAAGCCCTCCTCCTTTCCCCGGACGGGATCGTTTTTTCAGCCACCCGGCAGGAATGGCTGTACAGGGCGACCCTGCCGCTGACGGAGTCCCGGAGGTCCCAGCTGATCATGAGCCGGCAGTTCAGCGATGAAACCCTCGATCCCATGCCGTTTTATCTCGACGGGAACATTGTTCATGAGAACGGCAGGAGATATCTCGTACATTTTGAACCGATTGAAATGTCAGGATGGCGGATCGCCTCGCTGCAGCATGTCCCGTTTCCCGTTGTCACGGTCCTGGCAACCGCTGCTTTCGTCATTTTCTGCGGATTCATGGTTATCCTGGGCTTTCTTTTCACCTACCGGGAAGAGATGCTTGTCGAGGTGGTCCGTCTCGGTAAGGAACGCAGCCGGAAGGTGGAGGAGTCGCGACAGACGATGCAGCTCGAACTGGAAACGATCCTCGAGGCCAGCCTGGTCGGCATCGTCCTGGTGCGCGACGGGACCATCACCAGCGTCAATCAGACAATGTGCTCCATCCTCGGTTACCCGGCGGAAGAAATGATAGGCAAAAATGCCATGATGTTCTTTCCCGGGACCCATTCCTTCCGCACTTTTATTCATCGGTACGCCCGGCAGCTGGCCCAGCGGGACATCGAACATGTGGAGCAGTATCTGCGCCGGAAAGACGGAACACTGGTTCCCTGTTCACTCAGCGGCAGGGCGATACTGCCCGCCGATCTGTCCAGGGGGGTGGTCTGGGTCATCGAGGACATCCGGGAGCGGAAAAAGGCGGCCAGGGAACTGGAAAAAGCCAAGGAGGCCGCTGAAGCAGCCAGCCGGGCCAAGAGTGAGTTTCTGGCCAACATGAGCCACGAGATCCGGACCCCGATGAACGGTATAATCGGCATCACCGAATTTCTCCTGGACCGGGAGACCGACCCGGCCCGGCGCAAGAAGCTTGAACTGATCAACACTTCGGCCCGCCGGCTGATGAAGGTTATCAATGACATCCTTGATTTTTCGAAGAATGAAAGCGAGCAGCTTGCCTTCGAGAACAATCCCTTTTCCCTGCGCGACCTGATGAGCGAAGTGGTCAACAGTTTTTCCCTGCAGGCGGCCGACAAGGGAATTGATCTCCGGTTGGCCGTTGATGAAACCATCCCGAAAACCCTCATGGGCGATGAAACCCGTCTTGCCCAGGTCCTGATGAACCTTGTGGGCAACAGTATCAAATTTACCGATCAGGGGAGCATAGCCGTGCGCGCAAACCGGGTGCAGGCCGCTGATCCCGATACGGCGACAATCATGTTCGAGGTGAGCGATACGGGCATAGGCATTGATCCGGACAAGCAGGGGGCGGTTTTTGAAGCGTTTACCCAGGCCGATTCGTCGCATTCCAGAAAGTACGGCGGCACGGGCCTTGGCCTGTCAATATCGCGGCGCATTATTCAGCAATTGGGCGCCGATATTCACCTGGAGAGCGAGCCCGCCCGGGGGTCACGCTTCTGGTTCGTGCTGTCGTTTGCCAAGGGGCACAGTCCGGAACCACGGCCGGAACGGGAAGAACCTGTTGCCGAACTGCCGCCGGCCGGATTGTCCTTTACCGGGCAGGTACTGCTGGCCGAGGATGATTTTATCAGCAGAACGCTGGCCCGGTCCCTGCTGGAGCAGGCCGGGCTGCAGGTGACGACGGTTGCCAACGGATCGGATGCGGTGCGGGCCTGGCGACAGGGGCGGTTTGACTGTATCTTCATGGACGTCCAGATGCCTGAAATGGACGGCCATGAAGCGGCCGCCCTCATCAGGAAAGAGGAGCGGCAGCGGGGAGGGCATGTGCCGATCATCGCCATGACAGCCTGCGTCATGAAGGGAGACCGGGAAAAGTGCATCAGCGAGGGAATGGATGATTACATCGCCAAGCCGATCGAGCGGTCGGTTTTGATCGGCAAGCTGTACAGGCATCTGCCGCCGGCATCATCCTCCCCGGGGCAGGGAGAGGAGGATTAGATGACCGGCAGGCGCTGCCTTCTCTTTGTGCTGTTTCTGCTGCTGGCCGCAGGAGCTCTCTTCGTGCTGACGGACCGGCCGAAAAGCGTACTTGATCCCGCCCGTTTTCTGCCGGAGAATACCGTTGCCTTTATCGACATCAAGAATCCACCGGAACAGTTCCGGAATTTCTCCCGCTCCCGTCTCGGCCGGCAGATAGATTCCATCAGGTGGCCGGAGGTGCTGGACGCGCTCGGCTATTCCGCAGAAGATATCGCGGATTTTACCCTCCGCCTGAACGGGATCAGGGCCGCTGTCGACAGTGCCGAAGTCCGCGAACTGTTCGGCCGCCGGCTCGTTGTCGCCCTTCTGCCGCCGCAGGCAAAGGCCCGGGGTGGGGAAACCGCCACGGACCTTCTTGACTCCCTGGTCCTCATTGCCCTGCCGCGCCACCGGGCGGATTTGCTCAATATCTTATCCGCGCCGCTTGTCAGGGAATACCGTTCCATGTCCCGAACCCATCTGGGCAAGGAAATACGGTCCTTTCCCCTGAGCGGAGAGGTGGCGGTTTCCCTGACGGTCAGCGACGGCTATATCATCGCGGCATTTTCCCCCGACGCGGTCATGGCCTGTCTTGACATGTCAATGAACAGCCTGACCGGGGGGACGGGAGGTTTGGATGTGAATCCGGAATTCATCTCCCTGCGCAGGCTGCCCAACGGCGGAGATGATCGGTTTCTGTACCTGAATTTCAGGGAGCTGCGTGATCCGCGGCCGGCCGAGGTTTCGGCCGACACGGACCGGCCGTCATTCTTTCCCGCTGAGCAGCCGGGATACAAGGTACCTTTCGACAGTGCGGCATTTTACCGCCGTCCGGGGCTTCCCGGTTCGCGAAAAATGCGCTATGGTGGTGTCCTCCGTTTTGCCCCGGAAAGCCTGACGGGCGAAGGAAGCCCGCCGCGGTTTCCCTCTCCGGCCGTCAATGCCGTTGCCGGGGAGGTCCCGGCAGACCTGTCGGCCTATCTCTGGACAAATATGCTTGATCCGCATACTATTTCCCTTGCCCTTGAAGCGGGGGGTCTGCGCGACAAGGATGGCCCGCTGAGCCGTTTTGAGGAATGGCTGCTGGCCAGGGGAAACATTTCCCTGGACGCCTTCCTGTCCCTCTTCAGCGGACAGGCCGGCATCAACGTAGCCAAAGCGCGGGGAGGCGGATTTCTGCCCATTCCGCGGATGTGTTTTCGTTTGGAGGTCACCGCACCGGAAAAAGTCGCGCAACTGATGGACGATCTCCTGGCAGATCAGCCCGTGCAGACTTTTTCCGTCAACGGCACGAGCGTTTCCTCCCTCCAGCTTGCCGGGGGCCTGATTCAGCCTTCCTTTGCCCTGGAGGGACGTTTTTTTGTTGTCGCCGACAGCCGTGAACAGATGGAGCTCGTGCTTGGCGGCAACCGGGAACTCCTGGTCCGGGACCCGATGTTCAGAAAGGTGGATGTCGGCCTGGCGGAGCGGAACAACCTGGCGGTTTTTGTCCGCAATGCCGAGTTCCTGGAAACCGTCAAGGGGTTCGCCGTCTGGTCCGGCATGCTGCTGTCGATGAGCGGCCGGAGTCAGGGAAACGGAAGCAGGGTTTTCATTGACCAGGTGGTTCTGCCCATCCTGGAGGGGTTGAAAATGTACAGTACCGGAAGCGCCCGTTTGGTTTCCGGGCAGGAGGAAGTCGTGATCGAAGCTGCCTTGCTGGTTGACGAGCAGGAAAGGATGTAGCCGTCATGCTGCAGAAACTCGTTGATGAGCTGAGAAAAGTCGTCTCCTTCAAGGAGAACACCGCCCCGGGGGATGTGGTCCTGATCGCGGCCGACAATCCCCGCCTGCTTGTTTATGCGCTGGTCAAGGCAATTGAGCCTGATCCGGGACGCAGGGACAAGTGGTGGAATGTGCATATGCATCTGTTGACCGTTCCGCCCCGGGAAACGGTGTGGACTTTGAGAGAGCCGCAGTTTACCGGCAGGGAGATTTTCACCATGGGGGGCGAAGAGAGGTTTCTGCAGGCGGTCCGATTCGACGCCCCTCCCGAAGGACAGCATGAGCAGGCGCGGAAAGAGGCCTCTCCGGCGGTGAAGCCGTTCCGGCGTTTGAAATGACCATTATTGAAAAAGACGTCGTCGTCCACAACCATCACGGCATCCATGGGCGCGTTGCAGCAGGACTTGCGCAGATTGCCGCCAGGAACAAGGTGATCCTGCAGATCATCCACGGCGGCGAAGCCGTTGACTGCTCCTCTATCCTTGAGGTGTTGAGCATGGCCTTTGTATACGGGACCAGGGTTACCATCAGAATTGAAGGCGAAGGCAGGAAAGCGGCCAAAGCCCTCGCGGCTGTCGAGAAACTGTTAACCGCCGGCAGGGAAGAATGAATTTTTCAGGGACAGGAGCCGGTATGAGCAGGGAGAAGGGCAGAGATCCACGGACCATGCACGGAATTGCCGCATCCCCGGGAATCGTTGAGGGAAAAGTTCTCGTGCTCCGGCGCCGCACCCGGAGTACCGGTTGGGCGCACCTGCCGCCCGAGCATGTCCCCCAGGAGGTAGAGAGGTTCCGTCAGGCCGTGGACAAGGCCGAGGAAGATCTGGTCAGCTTGCGCGACCAGTTCGCCATAGACCTCTCCGACGCCCTGTCCATTATCGACAGCCATATTCTTATGATCAAGGACCGGATGATCGTCGAGCGGACGGCAGACCTGATCAGGGAGCACAAGATAAATGCCGAATGGGCGCTGGCCCGGGCCCTGGGCAATATCAAAAGGAAGTTCGAGGCCATCGCCGATCCGTACATCAAAGCGAGGTATGCGGATGTCAAATACGTGGCCGACCGGGTTTTCGGCATATTATCGGGGACCGGCGGCGATCCCTTGACGGACATCGATGAGCCGGTCATCCTGGTTGCCCATGATTTTTCGCCGGAAGACACCCTGCGCATGCGTTCCCAGAATATACTGGGGTTCATGACCGAGAAGGGCGGCATCACCTCCCATACAGCCATTGTTGCCCGGTCGTTGGACATACCGGCGGTGGTCGGCCTGGAACATGTGACACGGCAATGCGTCACCGGCGAAGCGGTCATTCTGGACGGCTTCAAGGGCCAGGTCCATATCAATCCCACCCTGGACCGGCAGAGGCAATACCGGGAATACCGGCGACAGCACCGGGAATTTTCGGATGAAGTTGTCTTCTACATTCATCTCAGCCCCGAGACCCGGGACGGATACAGGATACGGCTGGCCGCCAATATCGAAATGGTGACCGAACTTGACGCGGTCCTTCGGTACGGGGCCGAGGGCATCGGGCTGTTTCGCAGTGAATTCGATTATTTTCACGGCCCTGCCAGACCCGACGAAGAGGCCATGTACGGCACCTACAGGCAGTTGCTGGCGGCGCTTGACCCCCTGCCGGTGACCATCCGCACCCTGGATGTGGGCGGGGACAAGTTCGTCGAGCACCTGTCCACCGGCGGCCTTCGTCTTGACCTGGAGCGCAACCCCGCCCTTGGTCTGCGCTCGACACGCTATTTTCTGCGCGAACCCGCAATTTTTATCACCCAGTTGCGGGCCATGCTCCGGGCGTCGGCCCATGGAACCCTCAGGATCCTGTTTCCCATGATCTCGTCTCGCAATGAATGGAGAAGGGTCAGGGAAATTCTGGAGCTGACCAAAAAGAGCCTGACGGCGGAGGGGGTGCATTTTTCTCCGGACATCCAGGTGGGCATCATGGTGGAGGTGCCGAGCGCCGTGGTCATGGCCGATTCCCTTGCCGGCGAGGTCGATTTTTTCAGTATCGGCACCAATGACATGATTCAATACTCCCTGGCCATCGACAGGGGCAACGAGTATGTGGCCTCCATGTATGAACCGCTGCATCCGGCGGTCCTGCGCATGATCAAACAGACAGTCGACGCCGGTCATGCCCATGGCATAGAGGTGGCGATATGCGGAGAGATGGCCGGAGATGTCATGTCCGTACCGGTTCTGCTCGGCCTCGGCCTCGATGAATTGAGCATGCGGCCTTCGGCCCTTCCGTTTGTGAAACGCCTGCTGCGGTCTTCCCGGAGCACCTGGCTGACGGAACTGGCGGAAAAGGTGCTGGAGTGCGGCGAGGGGGGGGAAGTTCTGCGGTACCTGGAAGCGCAGCTGCCGATGTTGTACCCCGAGGAGTTCGGCAACCGGTGAACGAGCGCGGGATTATCGAACTGCTGGGTTCGATGACGGCCGCCGCCGCCCCGGATCTCCTGCAGGGGATCGGCGACGACTGCGCCGTCAT
>DSAE01000068.1 GCA_011372855.1 Desulfobacteraceae bacterium | reverse complement strand
CCGACCGGCCTTCCCCGCCCGGATACCCTTCAACGCCGAAACCGTGCTGTTCCCCGTCTTTCCACTCGCCGACATATTTGAAACCGTCAGGCCAGGTGAAGGTTCCCAGGCCATGTGCCGCCCCGTCCTTGAATTCACCCGCATATGTACAGCCGTCGTGCCAGGTGAGTGTTCCCTGGCCGTGTTCTTTGCCGTCTCTCTAGCCACCGATGTATTTCTGACCGTCCGGCCAGGTGTATGTCCCCCGGCCATTGGGCAACCCATCCTTGAATTTGCCGACGTATCTGCATCCGTCGGGGTAGGCTGCCGTTCCTCTTCCTTCAGGTTTCCCGGCCCTGAACCTGCCTGTATACTTTCCGCCGTCGGAGAAGAACTGGGTCCCCCGGCCTTCCCTTTTCCCGGCTCTGTACTCGCCGATGTACTTTTCGCCGCTTGGCCAGGTGCAGGTTCCCTGGCCGTGGGGTTTATCGTCCTGGTAATCCCCTTCATATCTATTTCCGTCCGGCAGAATTCGGACTCCCCGGCCATGCCGCTTTCCATCCTTCCACTCGCCCGCATAGGTTGAGCCGTCACGGTAGATTTTGATTCCCCGCCCGTTTGCCTGCCCTTCCTTGAATGTCCCTGAGTACAACGATCCGTCCGACCAGATTATGGTACCCTCGCCGTTGGGCATCCCGTTCATGAAGGCGCCTTCATATTTCGAGCTGCCGGAAATGGTCATGGCCCCCCGGCCATGCGGAGCACCTTCCACCCATTCCCCTTCATATTTTTTTCCGTCGGGCCAGATAAAGGTCCCGGACCCGTTCAGACAGTCTCCTTCGATACATCCGCCGAACCCGTTCAACGGCAAGAGCAACCCGATCAATACGAGGGACATGAGTGGTGCGGTTTTCATGCATTCGGACAACCCGGCTCTGCGGTTGACGTTCAAGTTGATCCTCTCCATGGGTCAAGGGAGGTATAACTTTTCCGGTAAAATATGAGCTCAGATACTGTTAAGTATATTATCGCCAGATAAACAAAGCAAATACGGGTTGCGTGGGGGACACCTACCGGCTTCCGGTCCGCCTGGTATCTCCGGGGTCAAAGAAAAGGCGAAGCGGCCCTGTCAGGGGGAAAGATACAGGCCGGAGTCAGCTGCCGGGAGGGTGTGTTCAGGATTCCGCGCCTCGCCGGCGGAGGTGACGTACACCGCGGCTCCGTCAGGCAGGGGGCACTTGTTTTCGCAGATTCCGCAGCCGATGCACAGGGCGTCGACCACATAGGGCTGCCGGACCGTGACCGTTTCTCCCCGGTCGTTTTCCACGACCGCGTTCCTGAAGCGGATCGCCTTTTCCGGGGTCGGACAGTGCTCCTCGCAGACAATGCAGGGTATTCCCTTGGCGTATGGGAGGCAGCGATCGGCGTCAAAAAAGGCGTGGCCGATTTTGAAGGTATGCTTGTCCGGCAGCTCCAGTTCGCGGATGGCCCCGGTGGGGCAGACCTGGCCGCAGAGGGTGCAGTTGAACTCGCAGTAGCCGATGCGGGCGATCAGCCGGGGGGCAAATATGCCTTCAATGCCGGATTCCAGAAAGGAAGGGTGCAGAGCGTTGCCGATGCAGACCTTCATGCATTCTCCGCAGCGGACGCAGCGATCAAGGAACTCGGGATCCGGCAGGGAGCCGGGCGGGCGGATCAGGAAGGGATCGGGGACCTTGGCCATGCTCCTGACGCCGGAAAAGAGCGGCAACAGGGCGGCGCCGGCAAGAGCAGCCATGACCGCCCTCCGGGACAGGGAGACCGGGGCGGGGCGGCGCGAAGGCGGCGCGAAGCGGAAACCGATCAGGTCCCTGGGGCACTTGTCGCGGCAGTCCATGCACAGGATGCAGCGGCTCATGGCCAGGCGGCGCTCCTCATCGATGGCGTCCATGCGGCAGACCGTCCGGCAGGTCCGGCAGGCTTTGCAGTCGTCGCTGCCGCCGTATCCCCTGAAGATACCGGCCGCGGCCGGCAAACCGATGAGTCCGCCTAAGGGGCAGAGGTTGCGGCAGAAAAAGCGGCGCTGGATAAGCTCCAGCACAAAAACCGCCAGCAGGATGGCCGCTGAAAGCACCACCAGCGTATAATATTTCTGATCAAACGGCAGGACCGTCGCCCTGAGGAGGGAGTAGACGGGCTCGGTGACAACATTGACGAAACCGGGGGCCTCAAGGTAGGTGTAGGTGAAAAAACCGGTTACCGTCTGGTTGAAGGCCGGGTAGACGGCTATGGCCAGACCGCGGACCAGGATGGAAAAGGGATCGATGTACCCGGCGACGGGCAGGCCGAAAAAAGCCCCGGCCAGGACAAAGATCAGGAGGAGATAGGGCAGGGCCGGATACAGGGTGTCGGTTCGGCGCGTCCGGGGCCTGAGAAAGGGATGACAGAGGTCGATCAGCGTTCCCATGGGGCAGACCCAGCCGCAGAAGAAGCGGCCGAGGATAAGCGTCAGGCCGACCAGGAGCAGGGCCGGCAGCATCAGGGCGACCAGGCCCTTGACCGCCAGCATGACGGAGGCGGCGAGCAGCGGATCGATGCGGAAGAGGATGTTGACGGCGTATTCGAGCCGGTCGCTGCCGGTATAGTCGGTTTTGATGAACAGGAAGAAAAAGACCAGCAGGAACAGCGCCTGGCTCAGGCGGCGCCAGGGGGCCAGACGGCGGTGAGGCTTCCCGGCTGATCCCGCGGCCGGGCCGTTCCGCTGTTTACCGGGCCCAGGCATGGTTCCTGCCCGGCATGTTGGAAGAACGCGCGCTCATGGTCAGGCGGTCACGGTGCGGAGCCTCATTTTATCGATGTTCATCTCGCCCAGCCCCATGGCGTGAGCGGCAACGGTGGACTCGATGTCGCCGGGCTCGAGGTCGAACAGGGTGGTGGTCCAGGCGTCGGCGGCCACCGGATCGGCGGAGGCGATGATCGTATCGATGGTCTTGACGTCGGCGAGGCTGCCGCCCTGGGGTCCGTTGCGCAGGAGTATCCTGATGGCGTCGATGATATTCAGAGAGGGCCGGAGAACAGTTGCCAGGTCGGCCAGCTTCTGGCCCAGGTCATGGTGCATGCGGCCGCGGTTGCCGCCCAGGACCCCCATGGAATTCTTGAGACCGATGGTCAGCCTGCTCAGGCCGTGATGCTTGGCCACCGGCACGTTGATGTAACAGTCCGCCTCCAGCGCGTCCCGGTAGATTTCCAGCCGGGACACCGCCTTGCCGCGGGCAATGTCCACCGGGACGAATTTCCGTTCGTCCATGTGCTCGATCCGGACTCTGCGATCTTTGATCGGGCGGACCATGTCCTCGATACCGCTGTTTTTGTAGGAGCGGCGCGGATCATTGCACGGCCGGTCGAAGACCTGCACGCTCGAGGCCCCGGCTGCCAGGGCCTGATCGATGACGGCTCTGACGACCAGGGGATGCGTATTGGCGGCCTGGTCGGGGGACCGGTCCCAGCCGATGTTGGGTTTGACCACCACCCGGTCGCCGTGCCGGACAAAGTTTCCCATGCCGCCGAGCCCTTCCAGCACCGCGGCGGTCAGTTTCACGTAATCAGCGCCGGTCCCGACCGCCACGAGGGGAGAAGGATCCGGAGCGGCAAGGACTGCTGACACGGTAAACCGGGGGACGGAAAGGCTCAGGCCGGCCGACCAGAGCAGGACATCACGCAGGAATTCTCGTCTGTTCATTGTTTTCTTCCGTTCGGCTGCCGGCCGGGAAAGAGACCGACCGTGTACCTGCAAAATTAAGTCTCGACGCTCTTCTTCGGCAGGCCCCGTCCTGACCGGCGGTGTTATTATGAATAATATACTTTATCATATCACGGATCGATTGTGCACAAAAACCGCAGGAATAACGACTGCGTCAAGAGCGACCTCGGGGATGCCGGCGTTCAGCCGCCGGTTTCCCTTTGGGCTGAGTGTGGCGCCGGCGGCGGTGATCCGATGGTTCGAACCGCCTCCGCGGCCGTTCCCAGCCGGCGGAAGTCGCTGCCGGTCGGATTCTGAAAGACCGGAGGTCGAAAATCCGCAGGGCGGCCAGCAGGTGGTCAAAGATGTCGGCCTGGATCGCCTCGTAATGGGCCCAGACCTTGTCGCCGCTGAACACGTAGATTTCGACCGGCAGCCCGTATTCTCATTCTCCCGGCTGCAGGTGGCGGACCAGGAAGGTCATCTCCTTGTTGATCTTCGGATGCTGCCGGAGGTAGGCGGCGACGTAGGCACGGAAGATGCCGATATTGGTCTGCCGCCGGCCGTTGATGATGACCGAGGTGTCGACGCTGCGGCGCTTGTTGTCTTCCTCGATCTCCTTCTGCTTCTGGCGGATATAATCGCCCAGCAGTTGAATTTTGCTCAGGCTGTCCAGTTGGTCATCGGTGATGAACCGGATGGAGCTCATGTCGATGTTGATGGCCCTGACGACGATGTTGCGGACCAGCCAGGTCGCCGGAACCGCAATCAGGACAACGGCGGCGGCGATTATTCCCCAGGTCAGTGTCTGGGAGGCGGCCTGGGACATGCCCAGATCCTGCAGGAATTGCGCAACGGAACTGCTCATTGCGGCCGCAGCTCCCTGATCCATTGTTCGATCTGCGCCCGGGTCGGCACGACGCCCCCGCTGACAAGCCGGCCGTTGATCACCAGGGCCGGGGTGATGACGATGCCGTGGCGGCCGATCTCGTCGGGGTCGTAAATCTGCTCGATATCCGCCGCCAGCTCCATGCGGTTCAGCACCTCGATGACCGTCTCCCGGATAACGTTGCAGCTCACGCACGCCTTGCCGAAAATGCGGATGACCAGGTGCTCCCCGTCCTGCTCGTCCGGGTGCAGATAGTTGCGGTAGGCCTGCCGGAGAGCCCGGCGGTATTTTTCCCGCGCCGCGGCCGGGATGTAGTTGTTGCGGCTGATAGCGGCATACAGGAAGGCGACCGCCTCGTCCTCCGCCATCTTTTTAACGGCGGCCTGGTAGAGCGCCAGGTCCAGGCCGATCAGGCCGATGCTGGCCTGGCCGATGCGGATGGTGCGGGATGCGGGGAATTCCTCCGGTTGCGAAGGGGTTGATTTTTTTCTGTCTGACATATCCGGTGTATGGTAGAGGATTTTGTGGAAAATTGAAAGTCCCCGTTGGTATAGTGGCTGACATGATGCAAGGAAAAACACGGCTCATCCTCCCGGACCGCTCCCGGGTGGCGGATCTTCTGGGCAGGGCCCTGACGGAAAGGCTCACCGCCGTAAGAAAGGAACTCCCTGGCAGGATATACCTGACCGGGGGGACCGTCCGGGACCTCCTCATGGGCAGGGAACCGGTCGATATCGATCTGACCGTTGAGAAAAGGGCTTGGCTGTGGGCCGAACGGTTGAGCCGCATGACCGGCTCCACCCTCGTCCCGCTGGGCCGTGAAGAGGATGCCGCCCGGGTGGTCTGGGCGGGGCGGGACATAGATTTCTCGTCCTTCCGGGAAGGGGCGGAATCCATCGAGCAGGAACTGACCAAGCGCGATATCACCGTCAACAGCATGGCGATTTCCCTGGACGGGCTGCTGGGTGACGGACCCGGAGAGCTCGCGTCCGGTCCGGCGGAAATCATCGATCCGTGCGGCGGTTTGCGGGACATCCGGCAGCGGGTGATCAAAGTGACCTCGAGGGAAGCCTTCCGCAGCGATGCCCTGCGGCTGCTCCGCGTCTACCGGTTTGCCGCCGTGCTCGATTTTTCTGTCGATCCGGCGACATCTGCCCTGGTCGCCGAACAGAAGGGCATGATTTCCCGGGTTGCCGCCGAGCGGGTGGCCCACGAGCTCGACCTGATCATCGGTTCCGCCCGGGGGCATGCGGTCGTCAGCCGGATGGCCGGCAACGGGCTGTTGTTCGAGCTGCTGCCGGAACTGCGGGCCGGGGTCGGGATGGAACAGCCGGCCAGCCATCATCTCGATGTGTTTGAGCACAGTCTCGACGCATTGTTCTGGATGCTGAAAGTACAGGAGCAGCCGGGCCGCTATTTCCTCGAATTCGGCGATGTCATGGAGGATTTTCTGGCCGCCGGCAGGCGGCGGCTCCAGCTGCGCTGGGCCGCCCTGCTGCACGACCTGGGCAAGCCGGCAACGGTCACCATTGACGAAGACCGGGGCGGCAGGATCACCTTTTATAATCATGACCGGGAAGGAGCCAGACAGGTCGGGGAAATTGCCAGGCGTCTCCGCTGGAGCGGCGATGATGCCGCTGCCGTCGCCGCGCTGGTGGGGCTGCACATGCGCCCTTTTCACCTGGGCAACGTGCAGCGGCAGGAAAGGCTCAGCCTGCGGGCCTGTCTGCGCCTGATCAAAAAGGCCGGCGCTCTGCTGCCCGGTCTTTTTCTGCTCGGCATGGCTGATGCCCTGGCCGGCCGGGGGGAGGGGCGGCCTGAAAACATTGAGCGGGAAATCGATATGCTCTTTACCCGGATCGAACGGGTCAGGCGGGAACATGTGGAGCCGGTCCGCCGGCATCCCCCCCTCCTCACGGGGCGGGATTTGATCGAGGTGGTGGGGCTGGAGCCGGGACCGGTTTTCAGGGAATTGCTTGAACGGGTGGAGGACGCCCAGATGGAAAAAAAGATATCCACCAGGGAGCAGGCCCTGTCCCTGGTCCGCGCCTGCCTGGAAGAACGGAAAAAAGGGAGCCGCCCCGGCAGGAAGCGGGAATTTCAGGACCCGGAGAAGAACGGCAATGCGTAAGGTACAGGACCATTATTTCCACCGGGCCAAACAGGAAAACTATCCTGCCCGTTCCGTGTACAAGCTGGAGGAGGTGCAGAAGAAATACCGGATTCTCAGGCCCGGCCAGCGGGTCCTGGATCTCGGCTGCCATCCCGGCAGTTGGAGCTTGTATGCGGCAAAGGCCGTCGGGCCGGGGGGGACGGTGGTGGGCGTGGACCTCCAGGCGACAGAGCTGCCGCAGCAAAAAGATCATGCCGAAATCCACTGGCTCTGTTATGATGTGTACGATGCGCAATTCATTGCGGAACTGAAGAAAAAATGGCCCGGCTTCCATGTCCTGCTCAGCGACATGGCGCCGCGGACGACCGGCAGCCAGTATGCCGATCATCAGCAGTCCATGCGCCTGGTGCGCCGGGTCCTGGAGATCGCCGGCCAGCTCCTCCATGAAAACGGGACATTGTACTGCAAGGCGTTTCAGGGCGAGGATTTCCCGGAGGTTGTGCGGGAATGCAGACTGCTTTTCCAGATAGTCAAGGTTGTCAAGCCCGGCAGTTCAAGGAAGGAAAGCAGGGAGGTCTTCATCCTCGGCAGAGGATTCCGGCCCGGCCGTTCTGCCCGGGAAAAAAAAGAATAAATCTGAATATATGCGGAGGGATTGATTCGTGTCCGGACATTCCAAATGGAGCACCATCAAGAGGAAGAAGGGTGCCATAGATGCCAAGCGGGGCAAGATATTCACCAAGCTGATCAAGGAGATCACCGTCGCCGCCCGCCTGGGAGGCGGTGATCCCGCCGCCAACCCGCGGCTGCGCGCCGCCGTCCTGTCGGCCAAGACCGAAAACATGCCCAAGGACAATATTGAACGGGCCATCAAAAAAGGAACCGGCGGCCTCGAAGGGGTGAACTACGAGGAAATTCTCTACGAGGGGTACGGGCCTGGCGGGGTGGCGGTCCTGGTCGAGACCATGACCGACAACAAGAATCGGACGGTGGCCGATATCAGGTATTTTTTCAGCAAAAGCGGCGGCAACCTGGGTGAGTCGGGCTGCGTCGGCTGGATGTTTGATAAAAAAGGGGTTATCGTGGTGGACAAGGAGACCATCGGCGAGGAGGAGCTCCTGACCCTTGCCCTGGACGCCGGGGCCGAGGACGTGGTGGAGGAGGATTCCTCCTTCCAGGTCATGACCGCCCCGGAAGAGTTGAATGAGGTGGCGGAGAAACTGGCCGGAGCCGACCTGCAGTATGTCGAGGCCTCCGTGACCATGGTGCCGAAAAATACGGTGGAGGTCGCGGACGAGAAAACGGCCCGCTCTCTGCTGAAGCTCCTGGAAAACCTCGAGGACCATGATGACGTGCAGAAGGTCCACGCCAACTTCGACATTGCGGACGAATTGATGGAGGCGATTTCCTGACATGGTCCGTATCCGTTCCGACCGGGAGCAAAAGTGAGGACCAGGAGCAGGATACTCGGCATCGATCCGGGTTCCCGGACGACCGGATACGGCATCATCGACAAACAGGGATCCAGCCTGGGTTTCGTGGCCTGCGGCACAATACGGACCGGGGGCAGTGCCAATATTCCCGAGCGGCTGCTGGCAATCTACGAGGGGCTGGAGAAAATCATCACCCTGCACGGTCCCGATGTCGCCGCGGTGGAGGAAGTGTTCATGGCCCGCAACCCCAGGTCGGCCCTCACCCTGGGCCATGCCCACGGAGCGGCGGTGCTGGCTGTCATGCGGAGCGGACTGCGGGTGCACGACTATTCCCCCCGGCTGGTCAAGCAGGCGGTGGCCGGTTACGGCCGGGCCGACAAGGCGCAGGTGCAGCACATGGTCACAGCCCTGCTTGATCTTTCAGCCGCGCCCAGCAGTGACGCGGCCGATGCCCTGGCGGTGGCCATCTGTCACGCCAACCGGATGATCGTGCCGGAGGATGCATCATCATGATTGCCGCACTGACGGGAGTGGTGTTCGTCAAGCAGCCCAACCACGTCATCATCGATGTGGGCGGCGTCGGATACGAGGTGCTGATTTCCGGCCGGACCTATGACCGCCTCCCGGACAGCGGCGACGAGGTTTTTCTGTATATTCACACCAGCGTGCGGGAGGACGCGATCACCCTCTACGGTTTTGCCGGGGCCGAGGAAAAAGAGCTCTTCCTGCTCCTCAACACCGTTTCTGGGGTCGGCCCGAAGCTGGCGCTCGGAATCCTTTCCGGCATCTCGGCCCAGGAGCTGGGAGAAGCCCTGATCCGCAAGAACATGTCGAGGCTGACGGCGCTGGCCGGGGTGGGCCGGAAAACCGCTGAACGAATGTGCGTCGAGCTGAAGGACAAGGTGGCCAAATATTATCTGCCCGGCAGCGAGGCCGATCAGGCCCCGGCCGGTGAGTCGATGGAGGAGGACAGCTTCCGGGACGCCCTCTTCCGGGACGCCCTGTCCGCCCTGACCAACCTCGGCTATACCCAGGCCATGGCCTGGCAGACCCTGCGCCGCGTGCAGAAGCTGCATCCCCGGGCGGCCGGCGGAATGAAAATAGAGGACCTGATCAGGGAGGCCCTGCGGGCCCTTGCCTGAGGCCACGGCAAAGGATACCCCAATGGCCCCGATCGGTTGATTGAACGCAGACATGGATTTCGAGGAAAACATAACAGGCAGGAGCCTGGTTTCCGCTGCCGGGACTTCAGATGATTTCGGCGCCGATATCGACCTCCGCCCCCGGAGGCTGAAGGACTACATCGGCCAGGAGCAGCTGAAAAGGAGCCTGAGCGTCTTCATCAAGGCGGCGCGCAACCGCGGCGAACCCCTTGACCATACCCTGTTCCACGGTTTTCCCGGCCTGGGAAAGACCACCCTGGCCTATATCATTGCCAATGAAATGGGCGCCGGCATCAAGGTGACGTCCGGTCCGGTCATCGAACGGCCCGGCGACCTGGCGGCCATCCTCACCAGCCTGCAGAGCGGGGACGTTCTGTTCATCGATGAAATTCACCGCCTCAACCACGTGGTGGAGGAGATCCTCTACCCGGCCATGGAGGACTACCAGCTCGACCTGGTCATCGGGCAGGGCCCGGGGGCCCGCAGCGTCAAGATGGACCTGCCCCGGTTCACCCTGGTGGGGGCGACGACCCGGACCGGTCTGCTGACCCCGCCCCTGCGGGACCGGTTCGGGGTCATCCTGCGGCTTGATTTCTACAGTGCCGAGGAGCTGGTGGCCATTATCAGGCGCTCGGCCCGCCTGATGGATATCGGCATCGATGAGCAGGGGGCCCTGGAACTGGGCCGTCGATCCCGGGGAACCCCGAGGATCGCCAACCGGCTTTTGCGGCGGGTCAGGGATTTTTCCGAAGTGGGCGGCCACCCGCAAATCAACAAGCAGGTCGCCGACGAGGCGCTGAACATCCTGGCGGTGGACCGCTACGGCCTTGACGAAATGGACCGGCGCATTCTGCTGACCCTGATCGACAAGTTCCAGGGCGGTCCCATCGGCATCGACACGCTGGCGACCGTTGTCTGCGAAGAGAAGAACACCCTCGAGGACGTCTATGAACCCTTTCTCATCCAGTCGGGCTTTCTGGTCCGCACCCCGCGCGGCCGGATGGCGACGGTCGCCGCCTACGAGCACTTCGGGCGGACCGTGCATCCCGGCCTGGCCAGGCAGCAGGGATTGTTCGAATAAAGGAGGATCGACATGGCCCAGAAACTGACGGTCAAGGATATACTCGCCAGAAAGGCACAGGGGAAGAAAATCAGCGTACTCACGGCCTACGATACGGCCATGGCCAGAATGCTTGACGACAGCGGCATCGACATCCTGCTTGTCGGCGACTCCCTCGGCATGGTGGTGCTCGGCTATGACAGCACCGTGCCGGTGACCATGGAGGAAATGCTCCACCATGCCCGTGCGGTCAGCCGGGGAACAACACGCGCCCTGGTTGTCGGCGACATGCCGTTCGGCTCCTACCAGGCAGGGCTGACTGACGCGGTCGCCAACGGGGTGCGGTTCATGAAGGAAGCGGGATGCGACGCGGTCAAGATCGAGGGCGGCATTGAAATGTGCGATGTCGTGCGGGCTTTCGACCGGGCCGGCATTCCGGTGATGGGCCACGTCGGCCTGACTCCGCAGACCGTCGGCCGGCTGGGCGGGTTCAAGGTGCAGGGCACGGATATCGATTCGGCCCGGAAAATGATCGACGATGTCAGGGCCCTGGCGGATGCCGGGGTGTTTGCCGTGGTCGTTGAATGCGTGCCCGGCGACCTGGGCCGGATCGTCACCGCCGAGGTGCCGGTGCCGATCATCGGTATCGGGGCCGGACCGGACTGCGACGGCCAGGTCCTGGTGGTCAACGACATGCTGGGCCTGTTCGACCGCTTCACCCCCTCGTTCGTGAAAAAATACGCCGACCTGGGTCCGGTCATCAGGCAGGCGGCGGCCCGTTACCGGGACGAAGTGGAAGAGGGCGCCTTTCCGGCCGCCGAGCAGACCTTTCCGTCCCCGATGGATTACAGTTCGCTGTTGAAGCGTGGATGACCCCGGGAGCAAAGTGAACACATGAAAATAATTGAGGCCGAGGCCGTCACCGACGCTGTCCGGCGGATGGCGGTGGATGCCGCTCATCATCTGGAGCCGGACATTCTTGACGCCCTGCTTGCCGCCAGGGACAGGGAAACCTCCCCGCTGGCCAAGAATGTGCTGGGCATGCTGATCGTCAACGCCGACATCGCCAGCCGTGAGTTGATCCCTGCCTGCCAGGATACCGGCATCTGCACGGTGTTTCTCACCCTGGGGCAGGAGGTGACGATCAGGGGAGGCCTCATGGAAGCGATCCAGCACGGGGTGCGGCTTGGCTATGAGGAAGGTTTCCTGCGCAAATCGGTTTGCGATCCGGTCACCCGGATTAATACCGGCACCAATGTGCCGGCCGTGGTGCATATCGAAGTGGAGCCCGGAGACCGGTGTCGGCTCGCCTTGCTGCCCAAGGGGTGCGGCAGCGAGAACATGAGCGGTCTGCAGATGCTGCCGCCCTCGGCCGGCATCCGGGGGGCCATGGATTTTGTCGTCGACACCGTGGTCGGGGCCGGTCCCAATCCCTGCCCGCCCCTGGTGGTCGGCGTCGGGATGGGGGGGACGTTCGAAAAAGCGGCGTTCATGGCCAAGAAATCCCTGCTGCGGCCGGTCGGGAAGGCCGGGGAGCGCGAAGACGTGGCCCGCATCGAAGCGGAACTGCTCGAGCGCATCAACCGCGAAGGCAGGGGAGTGCTTGGCTTCGGCGGCTGCAACACGGCCTTGGCCGTCCATGTCGACGTCTGTCCCACCCATATCGCCAGTCTGCCGGTGGCGGTCAACATCCAGTGCCATTCCCACCGGCACAAGCAGGTTGATCTCTGACGCCGGCGGGCAGAATTGTTGACGGAGTAACGGAACACTTTCGACCAGAACAGATGCAAGGCAGGTAGCCCATGTCCCTTCTTAGAGCGCCCATGCATACCGGCGACCACAGAAAAATCGATCTTCCCTTTGCCCCGGGCGTTGCCGAAAGCCTGAGGGCCGGCGAGCTCGTTCACCTGTCAGGGACCATGTACACCGGACGCGATCAGACCCACCGCCGGCTTTGCGCCCTGCTCGACGAAGGCAGGGAACTGCCTGTTGACCTCAACGGCCAGATCCTCTATTACGTCGGTCCCAGCCCGGCCAGGCCGGGTCGCGTTGTCGGGGCGGCCGGGCCGACCACCAGCTACCGGATGGATGCCTACACGCCCCGGCTTCTCGACCTGGGCCTGAAGGCAACGCTGGGCAAGGGACCGCGGTCCATGCCGGTCCGCCAGGCCATGAAAAAGCATAAAGCGGTGTATCTCGCCACCTTCGGCGGCGCCGGAGCATTGCTTTCCGGGTGCATCTGCGCCGTTTCCCTTGTCGCTTTCGCCGATGCCGGGCCCGAGGCGATGTTCCGCTTTGAGGTGGTCGATTTTCCGGCCGTGGTGATCAATGATGCGGCGGGCAACGATCTCTATGAGGAAATCGCCCTGAAAAACAGGGGCGTTGCCTGATGCCCCACTTTACACCCCTTGACGGTTCCGGAGGGGGGGAACTTCCTGTTCCCGAAATGTTCCCTTTCGTCCCGCCGCCCCCATAGTCCTTGATTGGCAACGGGTAATCGCCCCTGGAATCAGCTCTTTCTTCGGGTGACGTTCGTCGCCCCTTCATCGGCTTATAGTATTATCACGTGCCCTGACACACCACATCTTGTATAGATAGCAGGCTGTTCTGAATCTCTCAACCCATTGAAATTCTGTATTTTTTTCTTGACACCCTCTGGGCCCTGGTATAAAAGTAGGAATAGGTGGTGTAAAGTGGGTAAAAAGGGCGAATAGGTGGCAGAATGGAACTGGTTGAGGGCGTGAGCGGACAGGATTCTGATCTCCGGTTCCGCAGCAGGTCCGAGCATACCCTCGATGTCAAGGGCCGGTTGAATATACCGACCCGGTTCCGGGAGGTTCTGCGGCGCAAATACAACGAAAAGCTGATCGTCACCAACTGGAAGAAAAGCCTGCGGGCCTACCCGGTTGCCGAATGGCGGAAGCTGGAAAACATCCTTGTCAATGAGGCGCCGAAGCAGCAGGGAATGAGCGATTTCGTCCGGTATGTCATTTCAGGGGTGTCGGAATGCATCCTGGACAAGCAGGGCCGCATCCTCTTGCCCGGCTCCCTGCGCGCCGAGTTCAACATTGAAAACGAGGTGGTCCTGAACGGCATGCTGGATCATTTTGAAATCTGGGACAAGGGCGCATGGATCGAGCAGACCCGCGAGACCCGTGCCAAGTTCCAGGATTTTGAAGCGGGACTTTCATCGCTCGGCATCCTGTAGGCCGTTTGCGGTATGGACAGTCATGAGGACGACGCATATACCGGTTCTCGATGCCGAAGTCATCGAGCATCTGAGGCCGGTCAGCGGCGGCAGGTATGTTGACGCTACACTGGGGCTGGGAGGACATGCACAACGTATTCTCGAGGCATCCGCTCCGCACGGGATACTGGTCGGCCTGGAATGGGACGATCAGGCGATTGAACCGGCCCGCAGGCGGCTCGCCCCCTTCGGGGACCGGGTCCGGATCATCCGGGCCACGTATGCTGAGATGGCCGTGGTCCTGCGGCGGGAGGGCATGATGGAGATAAACGCCCTGCTGTTGGATCTCGGCGTTTCCTCCCTGCAGCTCGACAGGCCGGAGCGGGGATTCAGCTTCCGCGAGGACGCCCCGCTGGACATGCGGATGGACCGGCGCCTGCCGGAAACGGCCGCCGACATGATTGCCCGGCTGTCCCAGGAGAAATTGGCGGATATTTTTTACAATTACGGGGAAGAGCGCCAGGCGCGCCGGATTGCCGCGCACCTTGTCCAGGCAAGGGAAAGCGGCCCGATCGAGACAACCGGCCAGCTTGCCGCCCTGGTTGGGGCGGCAATCCCGAAAAAATACCATCCTCCCGGCAAGCACGTGGCCACCAGGGTTTTTCAGGCCTTGCGGATAGCGGTCAACAGGGAGCTGGACAATCTGGTCAAGGTGCTTGCCGATGCGCCGGCCGTTCTTGCTCCGGGCGGCAGAATAGGAGTGATCACCTTTCATTCCATCGAGGATCGGATCGTCAAGCAGGCATTGGCGGGCAACCCGGCCTACCGGGTAGTGACGCGGAAGCCGGTTGAACCCTCCAGGGAAGAGATTGCGCGCAATCCCCGGGCCAGAAGCGCGAAACTGCGGGTGGCCGAGAGGGTGGCATAAAGGGAGCCGGATGCTTGACCGGGGGCGGGAAAATTCGCTCTCCGGCAAAGGTTCGGGAGGAGAGAATTCTGGTTGGAGGAGAAACGATGATTGCGGGAATACATTCCAGGATGTTGCGATCCCAGACGGTTTCCGTCGGCATGAGGCAGCAGGTTGCCTCCCGTTCGGACTGGGTGATCTCGAAACGACTGGCCAGGCTGGTGACCCTGATCCTTTGCGTGAGTCTCTTTGTCCTTTTTGCCTTCGGCCAGCTCATGCACTGGCAGATAAAGTCGGCGGTCAACAGGATTGACCGGCTGCAGTCCGTCCGCAGTCAGTACGGCAGTGAGAATATCGCGCTGCTGGCCTCAAGGGCGCAATTGACCGCCGAGGAATACATTATCGCCGAGGCGGGCAGGAAATACCAGCTTGTCCCGCCGCGGGAAGACCAGGTCCGCCGCCTGTAAACCTATGGCCAGGGTGGTTCGCAGAAGAAAAAAAAGGCTGACGCGCCGGTCCTATGGTCTTATATTTTTCGTAATTTTGTTGGCAGCGGTCGGAGTAAAACTGTACAGGTTTCCTCCTTCCCTCCTGGATATAAACAGAATTTTCCGGCTCGCTGCCGACAAAATTTTCGATCCATCAGCGGACTTGAGGTCCGCTGAACCTGTTTTAAGGGGCAGGATTTATGATCGGGACTACAGGGAGATGGCCGTCAGCTACCTGCTTTACTCTCTCTATGTGCGGCCGGGGGAAATTACGGATCCGGAGACGGTCATCAAGGCGGTGGCCGGGATAACGGGAAAATCGGCCGCGGAGATTGAAGCCGGGTTGAAATCCCCGGGGAACGTTATCAAGATGGCCGACCACCTGGAAGAAGCCGAGATTGCCGCCGTGGCCGGCGGGAAGATCAAGGGGGTCTTTGTCAAGCCCCAGGAAGGACGATTTTATCCCGAACACGAGACGGCCGCCGGCCTGCCCGGCTATGCCGGGGACGGCATCGGCCTAGCCGGGGTGGAAGGAGCGTATGATCTGATTCTGCAGAAAGGGGGATTTCGGAACGAGAACCTCCCCGAGATTGATTTTCACGACGAAGAGGTTCTTGGCCGCGCGGCGGTCGATGTGGTTCTGACCCTGGATCTGGCCCTGGAAAAGGAGATTGAAAAACAGCTTCGCGCTCACCTCAGGGAAAGCGGGACCCAAAGAGGGGTCGCGATCCTGATGGACGCCAGAACAGGGGACATCCTGAGCTGGGCGGAGCAGCCGTCATTCAACCCCAACTATTACTGGCAGATCCCGGATTTGAGGGGCAGCGGACTTTTTCAGGAGGCTCTTGACAGCATCCTCTATCGGCGGGTAAAGGTCAGGGCTGCGGCCATTCGCAGGGACGGTGAACTTGCGGGACCGCTGTTGCCGGAAACCGTCGCCGCACCGAATTTCGGACTGGACGTGGATGAAATTGAACGGTACGGTAATCTGGCCGCGCTGACCGTCGGCGATGAGGAGGGATTATTCTTCGCCGACCGGAAGCAGCCTCCGGGTTCCTCCGGCAAGGCGATCGACCCCGCGACGGGCAGCCTTGATATCCTCAGGCTTACCGGGGCAATCGCCGCTCTCATGAACGGCGGCTGGCAGGTGCGGCCCCATGTCCTCGGTTCGGTGTACGATCATGATCTCCAGAGTCACTTTTTCCGGGCCCCGGATTTTGATGTCCAGGGACGCCGGCGAGTCGTTTCCCCGTCCATGGGGATTCAGCTGCGGCGGGATTTGTTCGGCACGAAATCGCCGTCAGCGGGCGATCTGCATCTCCAGGCCGCTTCCGTCGTCAGGATGGAAGACCGGGGACCGTACGGCGAGTATGTCATCCGCAACCTGCTGATCGGAGTTGTGCCGGCCAAGGCTCCCAAACTGGTGCTGGCGATGCTGACCAGCCAGGACGACCTTTTTCCGGCTGCCGGTGCAATGCGGCAGGATTCCCGGCAGGAACTGGCCCAACTGGGAACAAGCATTCTGCCCGTGTTGTTGGGGGAATCGGAAAAGCTGGCATCGGAACCGTTTCCGACGGAGCCCGACCGCGCCAATTATTCCCGGTTTCTCATCAGCCGCCGGGTGAATTATCAGGAAAGGGAAACCCGGACCGCCGACGCTGATGCGGTCATGCCCGAGCTGACGGGCCTGAGCCTGCGCAAGGGATTGCAGCGCCTGAATGGGCACCGTCTGGCGTTGACCATTGAAGGAAGCGGCCGGATTGTCAGGCAGCGGCCGGCCGCCGGACACCCCCTGGAGGGCGTTCAGGAATGCATATTGAGCCTGGAGTCGGAAATTTAGGCCGCTCCGGATTATGATTACACTGCAGAAACTCATTGATTCACTTGATGATTCCGACCTGATCGAAGGGCGGATTTCCGAGGACGGGCCTGTTGCGGACCTGACGGCGGATTCGCGGCGCGTCCGTCCGGGAAGCGTTTTTGTCGCCCTGCGGGGGGATCGTCTGGATGGGCACGGGTATCTGGGGGAGGCGGCGGAAAAGGGTTGCCGCGCCGTTGTGGTCGAAAGGGACGCTGTCATTCCTGCTGTAATTCCGGCCGTCAGGGTGGCGGATACCCGTCGGGCGTACGGAAAGATGGCCGCGGCGTTGTTCGGCTATCCGGCCCGGCAGATGACGATGATCGGACTGACCGGGACCAACGGCAAGACGACGACCTCGTGGCTGGTCGAGGAGGTCCTGCGCGCCGCCGGCCGGCGGCCGGGCGTGATCGGGACGGTGAATTACCGCTACAGGGACGCTTCTTCTGCACCGATTGTCCGGGAAGCCCCGCTGACCACTCCCGAACCGGTCATGCTGCACGGATTG
>DSAE01000293.1 GCA_011372855.1 Desulfobacteraceae bacterium | reverse complement strand
TTATCTCATTGAGATGTCAAGAAAAAAATAGGTTTTACCGGTAATATTTGCAAAAGTTTACGAAAAGCATTTTAACAAACTACACTATTACGTTGTTTCAGCACCCTCCGGGAATTGCTGTATCACCTTTAGCCTTCTGGTCTGTTTTTGCAAGGATATTGCGCAATTTTTCGCAGGCGTGGGCGTCGAACCCTGCAGTGGCGGGGGAATCCGGCTTTACAGGCAACCGAGCTCCCTGCCGGCCCGGACAAGGATGGCGGCGCTGTGCAGCAGGGCGGCATGCTCGTCGTCGGACAGGGGGGGCATGAGTTCGTCCCTGACCCCGGCGGCGTCCACCACCCTGGGAACGGAGAGGCAGACCGGCTCCGGGCCGGCTATGCCGGTACTGAGGCTTGATACCGTCAATACCGCGCCTTCGTCATCGCGGACAGCCTGGATGATCCGCGAAAGTCCGGCCCCGATGCCATGATAGGTGGCGCCCTTGCCCTCGATGATCCGGTAGGCGGCCCGGCGGACCTTGTCGTCGATGACCGCCTTGAGCCCGTCGTCAACGGGCCTGCCCGTCTGCCGGGCAAACTCCTCCAGCGGCACGCCGCCGACCCTGGCGCCGGACCAGGTCAGCACCTCCGAGTCGCCGTGTTCTCCCAGCACATAGGCATGGACCGAGTGGGGCGAAACCTTCAGGTGGTCGGCGAGCAGGGTGCGGAAGCGCGCGGTATCGAGAATGGTCCCGGAGCCGATGACCCGCCGGGGATCGATCCGGGCAATGGTGGTCACCAGGTGGGTTATGACATCAACCGGATTGGAGGCGACGACAAGAACCGCATCGGGAGCGTTGTCGAGCACCCGGGGGACAACCTCCCTGAACACCGCGGCATTGCGTTCCAACAGGGCAAGGCGGGTTTCCCCTTCTTTCTGGCTGACCCCGCAGGCAAGAACCACCGCCCCGGCGCCCTTGAGGTCCCGGTAGCCACCGGCGGCGATTTTCACCGAATGGGTCCAGGGAGTGGCGTGGAGAATGTCCTCGGCATGCGCCGCCGCCAGCCTGTTGTTGATGTCGACCAGAATCACCTCGCGGGCCGCGCCCCGGAGAACGAGGGCATAGGCAGTGGTGCTGCCCACATAGCCGGCCCCGATAATCCCTACTTTCATACAGTGCTCCCTTTGTCATGCAGACGTTTGTTGCCGAGTTTAATCGCGCAAAGATCTTGCCAATGCCGGAAATGTCTCCGCATGGATGGCCGCCCGAACTCAGGCGGTGATGGAGCCCCCTCAGGTAAAGCCGGCGCCGGCGGTGCAGGCAAGGCAATGGTCGCCGGTTGCGACCGGTATCCCTTCCCCGGCCTCGGGCACTTCGGAGATGTGGACCGGACTGCCGGAATAGGGGAGACCCGCCGCCATGTTGAAATCGCAATCATAGAGGCAGCCGTCCCAGGAGACATTGATCAGGGAGCGGCACATGAGCCCGGCAACCGTGGCCGGGTTGAAGCTCGCGGCGAGTTTTTCCATGTAGGGGGCATAATTTCCCGACTGTTCAAGCCATATTTTGAATCGTCCCAGCGGCATGTTGGCAAAGGTGAACAGCCCGGTGAACCTGATGCCCCATTTGCGGGCCAGATCCGCCCTGAATTTTTTTTCGGCGGCGCACTGGTCGACCGGCAGGAAAGCGCCGGCGGGATTGGACACCAGAAAAAGGTTCAAACCGGTTCCGGGGACGCCGTATCCGGCCTCATTGAGCTTTTTCCGCATGGCGATGCTTTTTTCCCATACCCCGGAGCCCCGCTGCGCTTCGGTCTGTCCCCGGTTCGTTGACGGGAACGAGGCGACGATGGTGATCTTCCGGCGGCGGCAGAGTTCGGGAATATTGTCGGCGCTCCGTTCGGCCAGGGCCAGCAGGTTTGAACGCATCATGACCGTCGGCGCAAGGGCCGCGGCCTGGTCCAGCAGATAGGCGATGCCGGGTACCAGCTCGGGCGCCCCGCCGGTTATGTCGATGACGGCAAAGGAATTGCGCCGGGCGAAATCGATGACCGCCTCCATGGTTTGCCGGTCCATGACCTCGTTGCGTGCCGGTCCGGCGTCGACATGGCAGTGCCGGCAGGCCAGATTGCACAGGCGGCCGACATTGACCTGCAGGGTGGTGGCCCGCTCCCTGGTCAACTGCAGCCGGTGGACGGCAAGGTTCCGGAGAAAGCTGTTCATTCCCTCTTTCCGGTGGCTGTACCAGCAGGTCCGTTGATCAGAGGGAAACCTTGCGGCAGATATTTCGCATCTGGACGCCATGGACCAGGGAGGCGCCGCCGCGGATGGCACAGGCGACATGAATGGCCTCGGTCATCTCCGCCCTGTTCGAACCCTTCTCCAGGCAGGCGGTGGTGTAGGCATCAATACAGTAGGGGCACTGGACGGCATGGGCCACGGCCAGGGCGATGAGGGCTTTTTCCCTTTCCGTCAGCTCGCCCTCGGCAAAGACAGCCTGGTAGTAGTCGAAAAACCTTTTGGCCACTTCAGGGGCGTCTTCGCCGATTTCGGCGAATCTGGCCAGGTCCCGGGGGTCATAGTAGGTGTTCATGGCATGCTCCGGTTGTTGCGGTGAATCGAAAACGGCTGGTCTCGCTGTCCGTAGGGAAGAAGAGTAACTATATTTTGCCGGGGGTCAACCCGTCAGGGAGGAAACACGGTCCGCGGTTCTTCAGCCTTTCGGGTGCCGGCGGCCCGGGGTGGATGGGGGCCGCGGTTCAGCGGCCTTTTCCGACCTTCCGGGAGGGGGAGCCGTCCTGCTTGTTCGTTGCCGGCGCGCCGGCAGGAAACGCCGTCCGGGACCCGATCCCGGCGGGGGCGGGCTGGCAGACGGGACAGAAGTAGGTTGCCCGGCCCCCAAGAGTGCATTTGGCGATGGCCGTGCCGCACCGCAGGCAGGGCTTTCCCTGCCGGTCATAGATTTCGAAATGGAGCTGAAAGTAGCCGGGATTGCCGCCGGTGCCGAGAAAATCGGCAATGGTCGATCCGCCGGCCTCGATGGCCGTCTTCAGGATGCGGCGGGTGGAGCGGATGATCCGTTGCCAGGCCGCGGCACTGAGGGCGCCGGCGGGGGTGTGGGGGTGGATGGCGGCGGCGAACAGAATTTCGTTGGCATAAATATTTCCTATGCCGGCTATCACACGTGAATCCATGAGGAAGTTCTTGACCGGCTGTTTTTTTGACCGGCTTCGCTCCAGGAGGTGACGGGTAGTGAAGCCGGGGCCGAAGGGCTCCACCCCGAGGCGGGCGGAAAATGCCTTTTCCAGCCGCGATACCCGGACGGCGGGCCAGACGGTGACGCTGCCGAACCTGCGGGAATCGTTGAAACGAAGGTCCATGCCGTTGTCAAGCTGCAGCCGGAGATGATCGTGGAGGGCGCACGGTTCAACGGTGGGGACCAGGGAAAGTTTGCCGGTCATGCCGAGATGGATGAGGAGGACGGCGCCGCTCCCCATCCTGAACAGGAGGTATTTGGCCCGCCGGTCGACGGCGGCGAACCTGCCGCCAAGGATATGACGGTCAAGGAGCTTGCAGGGCAGGGCAACACGCAGGGGCCTGGCACCGCACTCGATCCGGGTAACCCTTCGTCCGGGCAGCGACTGCAGCCCAAGGCGGGTTACCTCAACCTCCGGCAGTTCAGGCATGACCGCTTTGCCGGATGGTGTAGGCCAGCAGGTAGTCGTCGAGACAAGCGGCTGTCACCTCAAGCTGGTTGCCGGCACCCCTCGGGCCGGAGAAGTTAAGGCTGATGCCGGGGCCGCAGCGGACCGCCCGCAGAATCAGGTCCCGGAAAAACCCGGGGCGGCCGGGGGGCAGGGATTTCTTCAGCGCCTCCTTGGCCGTCCACAGGAGGGTCAGCCGCCGGGCCTCATCCCAGCCGGGCGCTGCGCTGCGCAGAAGCAGCCGCTCGCCGGCTTCGGCAAAACGATCGGCAACGGTGAGGGTTCGAGCCGTGACCCGCTGGATGTCGACGCCGCAGGCACCGCCTGCCGCAGCCATGGCCGCCGCATAGCGGCCGCTGTGGGAAATGGATACCGAAGGCAGGGGTCTTCCCAAAGCGGGGGAAGCAGAAACCAGGGGGGCGCCGGAGGCCGCCGGCACAATGGAAACCGCAGCAAACAGATCGGCGGACGGAGTCAGCCCCAGCAGTTCAAGGACGCACGATTTGCAGGCCAGCCGGCCGCCGAGCCATTCTTTCCGCCGCTTTGGATATGTGTAGGCCGCGAAACGTTTTTGTTCGGCCGGCGACAGCATGACCGTTCCCGCCCGGAAGGCCTGGTCCGTCCGGAAAACGGCCTCCAGTTCATCCAGGTCGATGAGGGCCAGGCAGGCCGGGACGGCCGGGGGATGAAAGATGCGGACCCTTATCCCCGGCTCGATTTCGCAAGCGGAGGAAAACAGGACGGAAACGCTCCGGCCGTTGTGAAGATCTGACGGACAATTGCTTGTCATAACGGGGAGGAGAAGTATAATAGGAAAAATAAAAAATCAAACCATCGGTTGTCCAGCAATGATTTCACTGAGTGATATTACCTCATTTGACGTTATAGTGGTTCTCCTTTTTCTTCTTTTTCTCCTCCGGGGCACCTGGATCGGCTTCATGCGCCAGTTGGCGGCATTTGCCGCCCTGATCGGGGGCTATCTCCTTGCCGGGCGGTACACGGACCAGGTGATGCCGGTTTTGGGCGCCTTCATCGACAGCCCGAAAACGGTGTTTTTGATCGTTTTCTTTCTGCTCTTTATTCTGGGCTCCATTTTTCTTTTTCTGCTCGGCAAGGCGCTGCACCTGGTGATGGAGGTCACCCTGGCCGGGTGGTTTGACCGGCTGCTCGGTCTGCTGCTCGGCGGGGTCAAGGGAATGCTGGTCGCCTCGTTCCTCTACATGGTTCTGGGTTCCAGCCTGATATCGGCCAACGACCTGCTGCAACAGTCAGTGACGTCCGGCTTCCTGGCCCATGGCGGCGAGTTTGTCCGGAGCAACATTCACGATCCGCAGCTGCGCGCCCTCTTTCTCCCTCGGGAGCCGGCCATCAAACCTGGTCCTGAAGGACCTCCGGCCGGCGATTCCGCCATGCCTGCCGACCCCGGCGAGGAAGGACGGGAAGACGAAAACGGATGATCCGCCCCCTCACGGCGGAGGGCGGCGTTTATTTTTGCCGGTAATAGAACCGGTGCAGTTTGTCCCGGTCAATGTTCAGAAGATAGCCGGCAAGCATCGCCTGGTTCAGCAGGGTTGTCCGGAACACTCCCAGACGCTCCCACCGCCGGGCCGAGGTGAGAACGGCGGCCGGCGCCAGCCGTATCCGGCCGGTCCGCCTGAGCCGCAGCACCAGGGCGATGTCCTCCATGATGGCCTCTTCCGGCACTCCGCCCACGCTCTGTACTACCTCCCTGCGGGCAAAGATGGCCTGGTCGCCGTAGGGCAGGCCGAGCCGGCCGGAACGGAAATTTGCCCCCCATTCGACGAGACGGTATTGCGCTCCCCGCGCATCGATGGCCAGGCGGAAGGCTCCGGCGGCGGTTCCGGGCCGGGAGAGCTTGGCCCGGACATGGGCGGCGAAATCCGCCGGCAAAAAGGTGTCGCAGTGGAGAAAAAGAAGGTATTCCCCGGATGAGCGGCGCAGTCCGTGGTTCAACTGTCTGCCCCGGCCGGGGGTTGAGGCGGTCGGAACAACCCCGTGCCGGATCGCCACGGCGACTGTCCCGTCTTCGCTGCCGCCGTCTGCGACGATGATTTCCAGGCCCGGATTTCCCCGCAGGCCGGCCAGCAACCGGTCCAGGCTGGACGCCTCATTCAGCGTCGGGATAATTACGGAGATGTCTGAGGTCTTCCGGGCGGTCAATATCGTGCAGCTCCGTCAGGGTTACCGTTGTCAAGCCAGCCAGGCCGGCCCGCTCCATGGTCCGGCGGAAAGTGTCGGCGCTGCCCCAGGCGATGCCGTCGAACAGCGCGGCCATTCTGGGCTCCGTTTCCCGGCGCAGGCCGATGAGGTAATATCCGCCATCGCGGGCCGGGCCGATGACCATTTCGTAATCACGGAGAAGATCCAGGGCCAGGGCAAGGAGCGGTGCATCGAGTTCCGGGCAGTCGGTGCCGATCAGCACCGTCCGCTCGGTCCCCCTGGCCCAGGAAGCGCGGAAGGCGGCGGCCATGCGCCGGCCGAGACCGTTGCCAAGCTGTTCGGCCAGGGAGATGTCCCCCCCTATCCAGTCCCGCATCTGTTGCCGGGTTCCCCCGGTATACCAGAGGGAGAGCCCGATGTCGCGGTCGTGGAGGAGGCGCTTTGCCGCGGCTATGGTCCGTTCGGCCAGGCAGGCATGCACCGCCGCCGCTTTCTCCTTCCCCAGTCGGGGGATCAGCCGGGTTTTTACTTTGCCCGGCTGCGGATAGCGGGTAAAAACAAGTATCTCTTCCCGGAAGGGTGTCTGTTGAACCATGGGGACCAGAGGCAATGGACAATCTGAAAGGGCAATAGTAGCACAGGAGACCATATTTGTCATGAACGGCGGAACCCGGCGAAAAAAAAGTCCCGAATCCTACCGGGACAGAACATACCGCACGCTGGAACGGTCGGGATTGATTTCCTCTTTCGTCCGGATGGTGGAAACGGACCTCCATATCCTGGCCCCCGTCAATGTGGAGGATGAGGCCCTCAGTCTGGTTGCCGAGGTGCGGCGGCTGATCGAGGGGTATATCAGGCGCAACCCCCTGTTTGCCGACAGCCTGCGACCCCTGCCCATGGACGATGCCGCCCCCCCGGTTGTCCGGGAAATGCTCAGGGCGGGCCTGGCCGCCGATGTCGGGCCGATGGCCGCCGTTGCCGGGACCATCGCCGAATTCGTCGGTCTCGGCCTGCAGCGGTCAGGGATTACGGATTTGATTGTTGAAAACGGCGGTGATATATTTATAGCAAGAAAACAGGAGAGCACCATCGCCGTTTTCGCGGCCGATTCGCCCCTGAGCAACAGGGTGGGCATCCGCCTGCCGCCTGCGGCCATGCCTTGCGGTGTCTGCTGCTCATCCGGGACCGTCGGTCACTCAAGAAGTTTCGGCTGCGCCGACGCGGTGGTGGTCACCGCGCCGTCAACCGCCCTGGCCGATGCCGCCGCCACCCGGATCGGCAACGAAGTGGATTGCGCTCCCGCCGGGCTTGACAGGGCCATACGGGCGGCCGGAGCCATTACCGGGGTATCGGGCGTTCTGATAATCCGGGGCGACAGGCTCGGCGCCCTGGGCGGGATTGAACTCGTGGGTCTGGACTGAACAAAGGGGAGCGCCATGGCCGCTGACAAAAAGGAGACCGGAGCGGAGCAGCACCGCATAATGCGGCGCCATCTCATCTATTATCTGCGGGTGTACGACGGCGTCAGCAACAGGGTGGTCGGCCATGTCGTTGACATTTCACCCCACGGACTGCAGCTGATCGCCGACCGACCTGTCCCTGTCCTGGAAGAGCACCGGTTGCGGATGTCCTTTCCGGGCATGGAAGCGAGCCGCGATGAACTCATTTTTGACGCCGTCTGCAAGTGGTGCCGGCAGGACGAGAACCCGGCGTTTTATCTGGCCGGATTTCAGATCCGGAACCTGATGCCGGAGGAGGCGGTGTTCATTCAGGGCATGATCAGCGAATTCGGGCTCTGATCCGGCGGAAGGTCCCGCGGGGGTCCGGGAAAGCCCGCCCCGGTCAGCCTCGGGCTTCGGCAAGCAGTTCCTCACGGTGGACCCGGGCAAATTCCAGTACGTCCTCTTCCCAGGGAACCATTCTGTTCAATCCTTTTTTTTTCAGGACCCCGTTTTCAAGAATCGAGTTGACCGGCCGGCGTGTCGGCGTGGGATAATCAGCCGTGGTGCACGGTTCGATGGTGAACGCGACGCCCATGGCCTCGAGGAACAGCCTGGCGCCCTCGTACCAGGATCCTCTGCCCTCGGCGGTCGCATGGATGGTTCCGGTCAGTCCGGAATCAACCAGAACCCTGATCTGGCCGGCCAGCCGGCGGGTCCAGGTTAGCGAACCGAACTGATCGTTCACCACCCGGATCGGCCGTTTCGGATCCCCGACCGCCAGTCGCAGCATGGTCTTGAGAAAGTTGCGGCCGCCGATCCCGTAGAGCCATGCGGTCCGGATGATGAGATGATCAGGGGTCCGTTCCCGGATTCGCTGCTCGCCCTCCAGCTTGCTCAGGCCGTACTGGGACAGGGGGCCGACGGGGTCTTCCTCCGTATAGGCCTGCGGTGGGGGTTTGGCGCCGTCGAAAACATAGTCGGTGGAGATGTGGATCAGCCTGCTGCCCTGTCGGGCGCACGCGGCGGCAAGTATTCCCGGTCCGTCGGCATTGACCCGCCAGCATTGCTCCCGATCGGTTTCACAGCCGTCGACAGCAGTGTAGGCGGCACAGTTGAGCACCAGGTCGAACCCGGACCGCATCAGATCCGTTACCGCGGCCCGGTCGCCGATATCGAGCTCCCGTGAGCCGAAGGCGGACACGGCATGGGCGGCGCCCAGAACCTGGGCGCAATCCCGTCCCAACTGACCCTTTGCTCCCGTGATGAGAATTTTCATCGTCCCGGAAAATCTACTTGACCGGATCCCGCAGCAGATCCATGAGATATTGTCCGTACTGGTTTTTCAACATGGACCTGGCCAGCCGCTCCACCTGGTCGCTGTCGATATAGCCGAGCCGGTAGGCGATCTCCTCCAGGCAGGCGATTTTGAGGCCCTGGCGTTCCTGCACCGCCTGCACGTAGCTCGATGCCTGCTGCAGGGACTCGTGGGTGCCGGTGTCGAGCCAGCAGAATCCGCGTCCCAGCAGTTCGACCTTGAGTTTTCCCCGCTTAAGATAGGTGTTGTTGATATCGGTTATTTCCAGCTCCCCCCGTGGAGAAGGCTTGATCGATTCGGCAATGGCCACCACCTCGTTGTCATAAAAATAGAGTCCGGGGACGGCGTAGCGTGATTTCGGCTTCAGGGGCTTTTCTTCGATGCCGATAACCCTGTTGTTCCGGTCGAATTCGACGACGCCGTATCGTTGCGGGTCCTTGACCAGGTAGCCGAAGATAATGCCGCCTTCCTCGAGACTGCTGCACCGTTGAACAATTTCGGCAAAACCGTGGCCGAAAAAGATATTGTCGCCCAGGACCAGGCATACCGTGTCCGGGCCGATGAAGTCCTTGCCGATCAAAAAGGCCTGGGCCAGCCCTTCGGGGTGCGGCTGTTCGGCATAGGAGATGTGCATTCCCAGGTGGGAGCCGTTGCCGAACAGTTCGGAAAAGCGGGGCAGATCGTAGGGCGTCGAGATAATGAGAATGTCCCTGATCCCGGCCAGCATCAGCGCAGAGATGGGGTAATAGATCATCGGCTTGTCATAAACCGGGATCAGCTGCTTGCTGATGGCGCGGGTCAGCGGATAGAGACGGGTGCCGGAGCCTCCCGCCAGAACAATTCCTTTCATCACAACTCCTTGGGACAGGTCTTTTCGGTTGACCTCTTCGCGAAAAGTTCTTTATACTCTATTATTGCCTGTTTCGCAAAGCGTAGACCTTCGGCTTTTGGCGGCAGGGGAGAGATCGGACCGGGTGCCGGCTGATCGGATCGCACCCCTTTGCGGACACGGCAGGATGGGATCTGGGCAACGGATTTCCACTGTTGCGGGGAGTTTAAATGACCGAGCCGTTACGCTGTGTGACCGCCTACGATATACGGGGCAAAGTGCCGGATGAACTGGATGAGCTGCTTGCCCGCCGGATCGGCCTTGCTTTTGTTGATCAGTTTGCCCTGCGCAAGGTGGTTATCGGCAGGGATGTACGCCCCAGCAGCCCCGGAATCGCCGCCGGCCTGGCACAGACCCTGACCGCTTGCGGAGTGGATGTCGTGGATATCGGGCTGGCCGGAACCGAGGAAGTCTATCATGCCGTTTTTTCCGGCATCGGAGACGGTGTGGAGGGCGGCATCATGGTGACCGCCAGCCACAATCCGGCCGAATATAACGGCATGAAGCTGGTTGAGCGGGGAGCCCGCCCGGTCAGCAGCGATTCCGGCCTGACGGATATCGCCCGGAAAGCGGCGTCGGATGACTGGTGGCGCCGTAAACTGCTCGATGCAGGGGATGCGCCCGGCAGGCTGGAGGCAAGGGACAGCAAGGACAAATACGTTGACCGACTGCTCTCTTTTGCCGGCTCCGACCGGTTCGCCCCCCTGAAACTGGTCGTCAATGCCGGCAACGGTTGCGCCGGTCCGGTCGTCGACCTGCTGGAAACGCGCCTTCCCTTCACCTTTGTCAAACTGCACCATCAACCCGACGGAACCTTTCCCAACGGCGTTCCCAATCCCCTGCTCCGGGAAAACCGGGCGGCGACGGCCGAGGCCGTGGTCGCGCACCGGGCGGATATGGGCATTGCCTGGGACGGTGATTTCGACAGATGCTTTTTTTTTGACGAAACCGGCCGGTTCATCCAGGGCTACTATATTGTCGGCCTGCTGGCAGCGGCGGCGCTCCGGGACCATCCCGGCGGCCGTATCCTCCATGATCCCCGGCTGATCTGGAACACGGTGGACATGGTGACCGCAGCCGGGGGCAGGCCGGTCATGACCCGTACCGGCCACGCCTTCATCAAGCAGAAAATGAGAGAGGTCGACGCGGTCTATGGCGGCGAGATGTCCGCGCATCATTATTTCAGGGATTTCGGCTACTGTGACTCGGGCATGATCCCCTGGCTGCTCGTCTGCCGGCTCCTGAGCGACTCGGGCCGCCCGCTGTCGGCCATGGTCGCCGACCGGATGGCCGCCTACCCGGTCAGCGGTGAAATAAATTCCATTGTTGCCGATCCCGACCAGGTCATCGACAAAGTGAAGGAACACTACAGCTCGGGCGACATTGACCTGACCGACGGCCTGAGCGTCGCCTATCCGGCGTTCCGGTTCAACCTGCGCAAATCGAATACCGAGCCGGTTTTGCGCCTCAATGTTGAAACAAGGGGCGACCGGCGGCTGCTGGAGCGTAAAACCAGGGAGCTGCTGGACCTGATCGGCGGCGGGGAAAAGGGCGGGTCGCATCCATGATTCATAGCGTGTGAGGTGAAAGAGTGCGGATTCAACCAGTGATTCTGGCCGGCGGGACGGGTTCCCGCCTGTGGCCCCTGTCCCGGGAGCTGTATCCCAAGCAGCTGATCAAGCTGCTCGGCAGCCGTTCCCTGCTGCAGACAACCCTTGAACGGGTGAAAGCATTGCCCGGCGCCGCTCCGCCCGTCGTGGTGGTGGGCGAGGAGCACCGGTTTTTGACGAAAACCCAGATTGAGGAGTTGAAGACGTTTCCGGAATATCATCTCCTGCTGGAGCCTGTAGGGCGCAATACGGCCGCCGCCATCTGCGGGGCCGCCCTCTTTGTCAGGCAGTACCTGGACAATGAATCCGTGCTCCTGGTCCTGCCGGCTGACCACCTGATCACCGCCGTCGAGGCCTTTGCCGCCGCAGTGCGGGAAGCGTGCCTCCTGGCCGAGGCCGGAAATGTCACAACGTTCGGCATTGTGCCGACCAGCCCGGAAACAGGCTACGGCTACATCGCCCGGGGGGAGGGGAACAGGGTCCTTTCCTTTGTCGAAAAGCCCGACCTGCAGACGGCCCGGGAATATATCGCCGGCGGCAGGCATCTCTGGAACAGCGGCATGTTTGCCTTTACGGTGGAAACGTTTCTGGCCGAGCTCTCGCGGTACGAACCGGTCCTTATCGAGCAGATGACGCGGGCCGTGGCCGACGGCAAATGGGACGGCGTGTTCTTCAGGTTCGACAAGGAGGCCATGGAACCGTGCACCAACGATTCCATCGACTACGCGCTCATGGAAAAAACTGACCGGGCGGCGGTGGTCGAGGCCGATATCGGCTGGAGCGATGTCGGCTCCTGGCGCGCCCTCTGGGAACTGGCGGAAAAAGACGACCGCGGCAATGTCCTGAGCGGTGACGTGATCCTGGAAGATGTCGAAAATTCACTGATCCGGGCCGGCGACAGCCTGGTCGCCGCCATAGGGCTCCGGGACACCATGGTGGTGGAGACCGCCGATGCGGTCCTTGTCGCGCCCATTGCCCGGTCCCAGGACGTCAAGAAGATTGTTGAACAGCTCAAGCTCCGGGGCAGGAACGAATTCCTGATTCACCGCACGGTCCACAGGCCCTGGGGCAGCTATACGACCCTGGAAAGCGGGGAGCGTTTTCAGATCAAGAGGATAACGGTCAATCCGGGGGCCAGGCTGTCTCTGCAGATGCACCATCATCGCCATGAACACTGGGTGGTGGTGAAGGGGATGGCAAAGGTGACAAACGGGGAGAAGGTCATCCTGCTGGATGAAAACAAGTCGACGTACATTACCGCCGGCCAAAAACACCGGCTCGAAAATCCGGGAACCATACCCCTGGAGTTGATCGAGGTGCAGATCGGCAGTTATCTGGGAGAGGATGATATCGTCCGTTACGACGACGAGTACGGCAGGGAGCAGGAATGAATCCCTCGTCAGCCCGCGGCCGTGTGGAGGGGGACGGAAATCCTTAAGTCTGCTCGAGAAAGCTCATGGCCTGCCTGTTTTGCCGGCCGGCCTCCGGGTATCGTTTGTGAAAGGCCTCGACGTACCTGTTGATGATCCGCCGGTCTTCGACCGATGCATGGAAGAACTCGATCCCGTTGTGGAAGGTTTTGTCATGGTGCTCCGCGGTGTGCACGACCCGTCCCATCACGTCGACCAGTTCGTCCTCCAGGCCGATGGTGATCATGACCTGCTGGCCGGTCCGGAGCCTGCTGCGGGTTTCCATCAATATGCCGCCGATGCTGATATTCAGGGTCCGGCCCATACTGTATTCACCCCGGACGCCATGCTCGTCGACCACGATATAATCGAGCAGATTTAACGATTCCGGCCTGACATAGCGTCTGCGTTCGGTGTTGCTCATGCTGATTCCTGATCAATCCGGTCAAAGGGTAAAGGGAGGTGTCGTTGAAGCCGAAACCCTCATGTGACTCTACATTGTTCAATTTTCTTTGTCAAATCCCCGCCGGAGAAAATAATGCATCTGCCCTGTCACGCCGGACGGTCAGCGGAAGGGCACGGATTTCCGTTCTTCCTGGAAAAGGGTGTGCCCGGAGAGGATTGGCCGCCGGTAAACAAGTCGAACTTGAAATATGCAATATTCCCGCTAATTAAGTGTTTGACAGGCAAGCGGACGAAACGGTAATAATACATAATATGCAAAGTGTACCGGCAGGTTCGACGCCGTATCGCCAAAAAGGCCGGACTGCGACGGGGGGGCGGATATGTTGAGCAATAGGGGGCGGCTGCGCAGGTTTTTCCTGTTGGTTCCTGCGGTGCTGATGATTGTGAGCGGATGCAACGCGCTGAAGGGCTCCAAGCCGATTCTGCCGATCCGTGAATATGAAAAAATGATCGTCGGCAACCTCTACGCGGATTACGTCGGCACGCAGAATTGTCTCGCCGCCTGCCACGAACATGATCAGTTGAGGCTGTTTTTTGATGCCAGCACGATGGGGGCGCAACTGAAGATGGAGTCCGGCATGCCCCTTGTCGACTGTGAATCATGCCACGGGCCGGGCAGCCTGGCGATCAAGGACCTGAGCCCGGAACTCGTAGCAGAAAACGACCGGCTCGGCATCAAGACCGCCTGCGACTTCAAGACCCTGATCGATTTAAAAAATCTCCCGGCCACGGCCCAATCCCTGGTCTGCCTGAAATGTCATACGGCCAACGCCACCTTCAATCTGCATAATTGGAATGCCGGACCCCATGCCGTGCACGAGGTATCCTGTTTTGAATGCCATGACGTGCATGCCAGCCCCGATCTGAAAGTCACTCCCCTGGCGTCGGGCAGGCTCTGCTTCGGATGCCATCAATCGGTCCAGGCCCAGTTTTCCCTGGCAAGTCATCATCCCCTGAAAGAGGGTCGGGTCTTCTGCGTCGACTGTCACGAACCCCATGGGAGCTTCGCCGCCAAGGACCTCCTTCAGGACGGCAGCAAGGAAACCTGTGTCCAGTGCCATCCGGAAAAAAGAGGCCCGTTTCTGTATGAACATGCGGATGTGATGTAAGACTGCCTGAACTGCCACAGTCCGCACGGTTCAATCAACAATTCCCTGCTCAACGCCCGCGAGCCCTTTCTGTGCCTGCAGTGCCATGTGGGCCATCGAATAAACCGTCCCGAAGGCGGCAGCGTCACCTTTGACACCGCCAGGGCTTTTTATACCCGATGCACGGATTGCCATTCCAGGATCCATGGGACGGATGTGCCATCAACATCCGGACAGGGGAGGTTGACCCAATGAGGCGGGGAAGGGCCGGAAAATGGTTTGCGAAAATGTATTTGCTCGGCGCCGTCCTGATGGCCGCAGTGCTGACGGCCGGGGGCGAAGAGACCGTCTTCGCTCAGGAGGCCGGAGAACAGGCCGATCCCCCGGCAAGGGAAGAGGAGCGCGTCTATTACGAAGCCGAAGGGTCGTATTTTCTGGGCTATCGTTTTGTGTCCACCGAGGATTCGTTGAAAGCAGCGGAATACATAGATCCCCATTCCTCCGTGACCTTCGGCCTCGATCTGCTTTCCTGTCCCCTTCCATACAGGTATCATGTCAATTCCGAATATCTCAGTAAACATGATTTTTACGCGGACGCGGGCTTTGCCTACAAGGACATAGTCCTGTTCCGGGACATCCTGGTCGGCCTCCATCATAATCTTGATCATTTCAACTTTTTCTTTCCGGACGAACCGCCCGGGCTGATCTACGATGACCGCGATCCCGGCGACGAATATTTTCTCGACTACGCCAGCAATCAGTTGCTGCTCAGGCTCAAGACCCCCGACTTTCCGTTCCATACGTTTTTCAGGCACCGTTACCTGGAGCGGGACGGCAGGGTCGAGCAGCGGTTTCTGCTGGGGGATTTTGACCGGCTGATCAAAACCTCGGCCTCGAGGGACATCGACTGGAAGTCGAATGCCTACAAAATCGGCTTCAACAGCCATCTGGGACCGGTTGAGGTCGAATACGCCCATGACCAGACCCGGTTTGATCCCGGAGGCAACAGCATCCAGTATGATTTTTACCCCGAATCCGAGCTTTTTTCCCGACCCGCCGATATTTATCCGCACCATGTCCATCCCGAAACCAAGTCGTCGGCGCATACCCTGAAGCTGCACTCCTCCTATACAGGCGGGTTCGTCACCTCGGCCACCGTCGGCAACCTGTACCAGAAGAACAATTTCAGCCAGGCTGAGTCCACCACCTGGAAAGGGGCCCTTGATGTCAGCTGGATCCCCGATCCCGTCATGGGCCTTTTTTTCAAATACAGGCACCGGAACGTGGACATGGATAACAGGGATATGGTGGTGCTCAGCGGGCTGAACAATACCCTGCTGTACAGGGTGCGGGACAGCATCTCGTACACCAAGGACGTTTTTTCCCTGTCGTCGCGGTACAGGCCGGTCAAGAATTTCTCGCTGCTGACCTCCTATCAGTTTTCCCATCTTGAACGCAAGGACATCGATGAATGGGAGGTCTTCGAAAAGCGGACGAATGTCCATAACATCAACGTTACGGCGAATGGCAGGCCGTTCGACAAGCTCAAGCTGAAGGCGGCGTATGATTTTACCTACCACAACGATCCGGCCTACAACACCGAACCGGACAACACCAATCGGTTGCGGCTGACGGCCAACTACCTGCCGGCGGCATGGGTCAACCTCTTTCTCGACTACATTCTGACCGTCACGGAACGCGACAATCTGCACTACCTGAACAGCGAGCCGTTCACCCTGCTGGAGGGCGGCAACCGGGAGGGCAGGCGGGATCAACTGCTGGCCAGCCTCTCCTTCATGCTGTCGCCCAAAGCGACGATGACGGCAAGCTGGTCCTACAACCGCTGGGACGTGGAACAGGACCTGGCGTACGGCAAATGGACCACGGACGGCTTCGGCGACCTGCCCTTTTTTGATTTTGCGGTTCCCTACACCGACGAGTCCAACTCCTTTTCCCTGTCCGTCCACTACATGCCCCGGGAGGACATCACGCTGACAGCCGATGCCACCTACACCATAGCCGACGGGGAGTACGTCTCCGGCGATGTTCTCGGTTCGCCGTTGTCGTTCGATGTGCTGTCGACCCTGGAGGCGACGGAAACGATCCTGTCATTCGGCGTCGCCAAAAAGCTGCCCCGGGACTGGGAAGTCGGGCTCAAACTGTATCTCGATTTTTACAATGACCGGAACGATGACATTCTGGACGGGAACGTAGTCGTCACCACCTTCAATTTAAAAAGGAATTTTTAAATTGAAGACGCTGCCGCCTCTCGCCGCCAACATTCTCCTCTTCCTTGTAATTTTGCTGTCAGCGCCGGAGGCTTCCGGGGCCGGGATACGCATCGGCGTCATCATGACCGGAGATATTCCCTAATATGGAGCAATGCACGAGGCGTTCGTCGCCGAACTCAGCAAACAGGCGCCCCGATTTGATGAGATTGAAATCATCCTGCAGAGACCCTTTCCCGATTCCATTTCGTGGAGCAATGCCGCCCGGAAGCTCATAGCGGTTGATGTCGATCTCATCGTCACCTACGGCTTGCCGGCCACCAGGGCGGTTATCAACGAAAAAAGCCGCATTCCCCTGATCTATGCCGGCGTCTACGATCCCGAGACCGCGGCAGTCAGCGGCAGGAGCGTGACCGGCTGCGGCTACAAAGTTCCTCTTTCCAGCCTGTTGCGGTATTTCAAGCGCCTCAAGGAGCTCGATGCCATCAGCATTGTTTACAGCGGCATAGAGGAGGATTCCCTCCGGCAGCTGGAGGAACTGCAAATGCCGGCCTCCATGCAGAACATCAAGACCCGGCGGATCGATATCCGCACCCGCAACGATGTTGACCGCCTGGGCGACGGCGATGAAGATGCCGTCTTTGTCACCGGCAGCTCCCTGGCCCATCTATGGATCGAAGAGATTCTGGCCATGGCCAGGAAGAAAAAAAATCCCGTCGCCGATATTTTTCCTGACCCGGCAGAGGCCGGCATCCTCATGACCCTCTATCAGCCGCCGCATGAGCAGGGAGAAATGGCGGCCCAGATCGCCTCCCGGGTCCTGGCCGGAGAAGATCCACAGACTATTCAGTTCCATGTTTTCCGGGACACCGAGCTGGTCTTTAACCTGGTGGAGGCGAGGCACATCGGCCTGACATTTCCCATTCAGCTTATCATCGAGGCGACGCGGGTTATCAAATGAGGCGGATACGGTTTTCGGCAATACAACGGTTCCTTGTGCTCGCTGCCTGCCTGCTTGCCGCCTGTCCGGTCCTGCCGGCCGCGAATGGAGGAGCAGCGGAGCAGCCTGATGAATTGCTGCTCGGTATTGAGCCGGAGCACAACATTTTCGACCAGATGGAACGATACCGTCTTCTGGCCGCCTATCTTTCCGACCAGCTCGGCGTGCAGGTCAAGCTGACCATCATGAGCAGGTACGGAGAGGTTATCAAGCGGTTCAAGTCCCTCCGGCTCGACGGGGCGTTTCTCACCTCGTACACGGCCCACCTGGGGATCAAGGAATTGAACCTAGTGTCATGTCACGCTTGAAATGTTAGAAAAAATCAGGTATGGTCAGAAAAAACGGAGGAGACCATGCCTAAGATCAAGTATCGATTTTCACTGAGCCAAGAGGAACGTGATGAATT
>DSAE01000191.1 GCA_011372855.1 Desulfobacteraceae bacterium | reverse complement strand
GTCTCGCTTTGTCCCACTTCTTCGAATTATTCCACTCAGAGAAAATAATCCCGGAATTATGCCTGGCGCAACTGCGAAATAATCCTGAGATTTGCCGGTGAATTACTGCTGGAAACAACACCTCGGCACGAAAACTCTGGCTGGAGACATAGAAGTAGAGATATTTCGCATCTATTCCTGCCTTTGGACGGAGTACATGGAACTCAGTTGATCCGAAGCCATAGCCATTCAGAAGCTTAGGGACAACTGCCATCTTGCCGTTTTCCATGCAAGGCGTGATTTTGGCAAACAGCACATCGCCTTCCTGAAATGCCGTAAAGCCTTTTTTGACTTCACCGGCCAAGCGTGTTTCTTCTACGTGAATCAAACCATCTCCAGCACCAACCGCCGGCATCGGGACAAAAGAAACAGGAAGATCGTCCGAAATGGAGGATTTGTTGACGCGCGGATTGACGTCGGCAACATGTGAGATCGGCAACATCGGCCATCCGGCTTGTAGGGTTTCATCGCCAATATCCCCCATATCGAGGCTTGCTTTATAAACTCCTGATTTTTCCCCGACCTTTATAATGAACCACCTGCCAGCAGAACTATCCGGAATTTCCGGATAGTTGGTCCGGGTTTCAGCTCGCCTTCAGCATACACATTTTTGATATGCTCATTGACGGTGCGGACATCCTTGGCAAACAGATCCGCCATCTGTCTCTGACTCAGCCAGACACTTTCTTCCTCAAGATGAACTTGCAGTGAACTTTCGCCGTCATCAGTCTGGAATATGACTATTTCCCCGTGTTCACTCTGCATCTTAAGCCGCCAGCGCCTTATTCAATTCATCAGTGATCACATGCAGCTCCGCGCCCAAAAGCTGATGTACTTTCCCCACTCCGCCTTGCTGCGAGAATGGCGCATAATCAAAATCATCGGTCTCAATACCGAGATTGGCGGCAATATGATCGCGGATCATTTCCATAAAATCCTTTCCGCCTGCCCCAACAGGTAACAAAGAATATGGGCCGGAACTTTTAAAAAAACGGTTTCAATACCCGGCAATCGGGTCACACCAAAATCATCTTCCGACTTGGTGACCAGAAATGCCCTGTCCAGGTTCTCCGCCTGACTATACATCGCCAGGCCGCTCTTGCGGTCCAACGGTGCTTTTTCTTTATACTTCACCTCAAACGGCAGGTGGTAGGCCGGACTTTTGACGATGATATCCACTTCCATGCCGCTCACTGCGTCGCGCCAATAACATAACTCAGGAGTATCACGGTAATAATAGGCATACAGGTGCCTGAGAACGGTGGTTTCGACTATCAATCCCATTTCTTCAGGATTAAGGAACACCTCTTCACCCCGCAGTAAAACGGCATTGCGTAAAGCGGCATCCACCAGATAATATTTATGCCGGGCCTTGAGCACTTTTTTGCCGCCAAGCCGTGCCGGAGGCAAACGGTAAATCAGGTTGGCCTGCTCCAGAAGGGCAAGGTGGTTGGCCACTGTGGCAGTCGGAGTCTCCAGGGCCGTGGCTGCGGTCTTATGCGCGAGAATTCCACCGGTATGCAGGCAGAGATAGATAAAAAGCTTTTCAAGATCGTTGATATTCCTCACCCCGAACAGGGCGGTCATGTCCCGTTTCAGAACACGTTCGACCACATCTTCCCGCAATAGTCTTTGGCAAAAGGCTGTATCTTTTTGTCCGGCAGTCTCCGGGAAGCCTCCCACCAGAAGATAATGCTGGAAAAACAGCAACAGCGGCCGGAGTTGCATGGCGAGCTGGCGCAACTCCATCTCCCGGAGTTTAAAAAGATCGGTTAATTTCAAGTTTTCCGCAAAAACCGGAGCCTCTTCTCCCCGGATGTGGATAAACTCATAGAAGGAAAGGGTCGGAATCGGCACGGTGATCCATCTGCCCACCCCGCTCTCCGCCAGTTTGTCTTTATGCACGACACTGGCTGAGCCGGTCGCCAGGATTCGATACTGAGGTTGGTGATCTATCAGGAGTTTTACTTCGATTTCCCACTCTCCGGAGTATTGTATTTCGTCTAACAGCAGTATGGCTTTTTCTGTTTCCGGATGAACGGTTTCATGATAGATGCGCAGGATATCACGCAAAGACACAAGTTTGAGCAAGGGATGGTCAAGACTCAGGTAAAGGATGCTTTTGGGATTTGCATCCTCGGCGATGAACCTCGCCGCCAGTTGCTGCAGCAAGGTGGTTTTTCCCACCCGCCTTGGGCCGGACAACAAAATTGCTCGCCGCAAGGAACTTACCTGCAACAGGGTGCGGCAGGTTCCGTATGCCAATCGCTTAAAATCAGGGGTTGAGACTGATTTGCCGCCCCACCAGGGATTGAATCCGTTGAGCACGGAGACGATTTCAGCCCTGTCAAAAAAATCTTTCACCTGAACCCTGTTTTACATTGTTTTTCCAAAAAATATACTGTACACAGTGCACTTTTTAGCAAAATAAGCAATTTTTGTCGACTTAAATATTATTCATGGGGCTCTGATTGAAGCAAGATCCATTCCCATGTTTCAAGTGTCTTATCATCTTTTTTGTGTTATGTTTATATTATGCAAACAAAAAGCCTGAAAGATACAAATCCTTATCTGCAAGATCCTGCCAAGCGAGCACAAGGCCTGTGGGCTACTGTGTCTTCATCCTCGGCCATTGAGGGTGTCCGGTAGCTAAGAAGAAGGTCATCACAGAAGTCGAGAAAGCTGTCACTTATTCTCATAAGAACGCAAAGTCAGCAAAATCACATCGCTGAAAATTTTTTCTATGGGTTGGTAATTTGATCCTCGACCAATCCATCGGTTTTGTATCTGCCGGACTTTTTCATGCTATGCCGCCAAAGCCTCGTTCAATGCTTCCAAAATCCCATTCAACTCATCGCCAAAGAGCTGATAGACTTTGCCCAGCCCGCCCTCCTGGGCAAAAGGAGCATAGTCGAAATCCGCCGTCTCAATGCCGAGGTTGGCGGCAATATGGTCACGGATCATCACCAGCCACTGGCGCTGCTCATCGGTAAACATCCTGGAGGATGATTCCTGCCGGGAGAGCCAGGACCTGAAGTTGGCCTCGACCTTTTCCGGGAACGGCACCAGCTCGTTCTCCTGATGCATGGCAAAGCGAATCAGCGAAACCAGGTCGGTGAGGATGTGCGGGGCATTGACGCCCTTGACTTTTGATGCTTCCAGGGCGGCATAGGCGTTCCACAGGTTGTCCACCCGGAAATGGTGCGGCGGTTTTTCGATCCGGCCGGCAAGGTCCCTGATGTCTTCAAAGCGCAGCCGGGCCTTGTACGGCGTGGCGTAGAGAATCTGCAGGGCGATGATTTCGTCCCGGTTGTCCCTGATGTACTGCTCGAAGGATTCGACCAGGCCTCTGGCCTTTTCCCGGGCCTCGGCGGAGAACCCGGCCACCAGCACCCGGTCGATGCTTATGGTGTCGATGGTCTGCTCGTTCTTTTTCTTGATCTCCAGGATCAGTTCCCGCAACCTGGGATCATACAGGGGCTTAACGGCCTCAAGGATAACCTTGGCCGCCGCCTGCCTGATCTGTTCCGCGGTCGGCTCCGCACCGCCCGGATTGTCACGTCTCGCCTGTTCAAGATGCGTGTCGGGCTTGAGGGCGGTGACCAGGTCGCCGGTCAACCGGGCAATGGATTTGCCGTATGTCAGGGCTTTGACCTTTTGTTCGTCTTCGGCGCTGGTGCGGCGGGCTATCCTGGCCAGGCGGCCGGCAATGGACGAGATCACGTCCGGCTCGGTATTGCCGAGGGCCACGGCCTGCATGAGCTTTTCCAGGCTGACGGAGGGCTTGTGCTCCATGGGCCGGGAGTCGGTTTTGTCCAGTTCGTAGACGCCCACGCAGTCGACAATGATGAAATGGTCCTTGCCTGCCGCGTCCGGGGTGACCGCCTGCAGGTCGTTCTCGTTGATGATCCGCACGCCCCGGCCTTTCATCTGCTCGAAAAAGGGTCGGGATTTCACCGCCCGCATGAACATGACGATCTCCAGCGGCTTGATGTCGGTGCCGGTGGCGATCATGTCCACGGTGACCGCGATGCGCGGATTGTAACTGTTGCGGAAGGAGGCGATCAGGTCTTCCGGATTGGCGCCGGAAGTCTTGTAGGTGATCTTCCAGGCAAAGTCATTGCCCTTGCCGAATTCCTCCCGCACGATTTTGACAATGTCCTCGGCGTGGCTGTCGTCCTTGGCAAAGATCAGGGTCTTGGGCACATGCTGCCGGTTGGGATAGATCTCGGTGAGGACTTTTTCTTTAAACGTGCGGATGATGGTCCGGATCTGGTCCATGGCCACCACCTCCCGGTCCAACTGGTTGGGATCGTATTCGAAATCCTCGTCCAGCTTCTCCCAGCGGACCGTCCTGGTTTCCCGGTCGCGCCGGTCGATATAGTAGCCGGCTTCAACCTTCGATCCTTTCTCCGTGATGGCGGTCTTGATCCGGTAGACATCGTAATTGACGTTGACCCCGTCGGCCACCGCGCGTTCGTGGTCGTATTCCATCACCAGGTTCCGGTTGAAGAAGCCGAAGGTCTGCTTGGAGGGAGTGGCGGTGAGGCCGATCAGAAAGGCGTCGAAATAATCCAGGACCTGCCGCCAGAGGTTGTAGATGGAGCGGTGGCACTCGTCGGTGATAATAAAATCAAAGGTCTCGATGGGAATGGCCGGGTTGTATTCCAGGGGCGGTATCTCCCTGTAGACCGGGGCGAGCCCCTGGATGGACTGTTCCTCGTCTTCCTCGGCGAGCTCCTGCCCCCTGAGCATGGAATAGAGGCGCTGGATGGTGCAGATCGAGACCCGGGCCGTGGTGTCCAGGGTATTGGAGGTCAGGCGCTGGACAATGTATTCCTCGTGGAACTTGAAGTTGTTGTAGGGTGAAACGAACTGCTGAAATTCCTTGCATGTCTGTCTGCCCAGATTGCCGCGATCCACCAGGAAAAGGATGCGGCGGGCGCCGCCGAACTTGATGAGCCGGTAAATGAAATTGATGGCGGTGAAGGTCTTGCCGCTGCCGGTTGCCATCTGGATGAGAGCGCGGGGCCGGTTGGCGGCCAGGGACTGCTCGAGGTTTCTGATCGCCTGGATCTGGGCGGGCCACAGGCCCTCCTCGATGAGGAGTGGCATGTTCCTGAGGCGGCCGCGCAGGGTGGAGGCCGCATGGAAATAGGGGCCGCCAGGATCACCGGCTGATTCGGTGCATGAGGCCTCGATCTCCCCGGCAAAGTATTCCGGCCGGTGAAAGGCGAATACCTGCCTGGAGCGGGGTTCCGGGTCAAGGTTGTTGGTGAAGCGGGTAATGGCGCCGGTGGACTGGTAGCAGAAGGGGAGGGGCCTGGTCCAGGCCGGCAGGCTTTCCGGCAGCCCCCTGGAATACTTGTCGGCCTGGATCTCGACGCCGGTGAGGGTGGTGCCGGTCTTCTTCGCTTCTATGACGCCGGCAGCCCTGCCGTTTACATAGAGGAGGTAGTCGGCAAAGCCGTGACCGGGGAGGGGGAATTCGCGGAGGGCAACGCCTTTGCCTGCACGGATGTCGGCATTTCTGACATCCTGAACCTGCCAGCCTGCCTGCTCCAAGAGCTGATCAATCTTTTTCCGGGCGTGCTGTTCGCAAGGCATAATTATTTCAGCTTTCCAGGGTTACCCAACGGGTTTTCTCTTTCAGCTCCTGTGATTATCAGGGAGAATAAACGATTGAACAAAGGGTGAATTCTCTTTCACTGTAGCACTTTCAGAAGGCAAAACAAAGTGAATAAATCCAAGGACCTTTAATATGGAGCAGGGTGTTTCTGCCGTGGTCAGTTCATTTTCCGGAGCGTCGGGCTGAAGAAGCAGATCAGGAGGGTGGACGACTATGCAGGCCAGGGCGACCACCGCCAGGCCGAACTGGGGGCCCAGGGTTTCGGCCAGGGCCCCGGAAATGACCGCACCGACCGAGACAAGGCCCCGGTCCAGGCTCATCAGGCTCATGACCCGCCCCTGGAATTTCATCGATGTCTGTTCGAGCAGCAGGGAGATGTTCAGGGAATGGTAGGCGGTGGTCATGCAGCCGGCGATGATCAGGGCAACGGCGGAAAGGGGGAAGGAACGGCTCCGGGAAAGAAGCAGCAGGGCCAGGCCGAAGACCACCAGAAAAACCATCAGGACCAGGCCGCGCCGGCGCAGCTGCCGGATCGAGGCCAGGGTCAGGGAGCCGACGAGGGAGCCGATGCCGACCAGGGCCAGCATCCAGCCGGCGCCGGAACGGCCGATCTCCAGGACGTTCAAGGCCAGCAACGGCACGAACACCTGCTGGTAGGGCATGCCGATGACGAAAATGACCAGGGCCATGGCCGCCAGGTAGAGCAGGCCGCGGTTGGCCGTCATGTAGCGGAATCCCTCCAGCAGGTCCTGGAGGATGGACGTCCTTGCTGTTGTTTCCTGCTCCCCGGCCGGATCGGGCGAAGGGGTGTCCGTCGTCAGGGTGATCCTGGCCGTGGTCCAGGTGACGTACACGAAGAGCAGGGCGTTGAGCAGGTAGATCTGCCCGTAGTCGAGAAAGATGAGCAGCACGCCGGCCAGGCCGGCGCCCAGGACGCGCATGAGGTTCATGGCGGCGGTGTTCAGGGATACGGCGTTGAGCATGATCTCCATGGGCACGATGCGGGGGATCAGCGACTGCCTGGTCGGCTGGTTGAAGGCCATGGACCCGCCGGTGACAAAGGCCGTGACAAAGACGTGCCAGACGGCGATTGTCCCGGAGAGCAGAAGGACGGCCAGCAGGAAGTTCATGACCAGGGTGACGGGCTGGCTGATCAGCAGGATCCGCCGCTTGTCGTACCGGTCGGCCGCCACCCCGGCAAGCAGGCCGAAGAGGAGCTGGGGCGCCATCCTCACCGCCACCACCAGGCCGACCTGGAGGGGGGAGCCGGTCAGCTCCAGGATCAGCAGGGGACGCACCACCTGCTCCATCCACATGGCGGCCGAATGGGCGAGCTGGCCCAGCCACAGGTAGCGGAAATTCCGGTAGCCGAGGGCCCGGAAGGTTGTCGGCATTTTCATGGGAAACTACGATGCTTAAGTCTGTGAAGGAAAGCCCGGGGAGCAGTCTCCATCCGGCTTGACTTCCGGTTTCCCCTCGGGCCCAATAAAAAAGGGCTGCGAAGTTCCTCCGCAACCCTTTACCTTTCCTGGTGGAGCTAACCGGGATCGAACCGGTGACCTCTTGAATGCCATTCAAGCGCTCTCCCAGCTGAGCTATAGCCCCGTAATTTGACAGGTTTCCAGATACCACTCCTGATGCGGCCCTGTCAAGTATATTCATGGTTTTTTTTGTTGGCCGCGGATACAATGCATTGCCAATTCATTGTAAAACAGCTAATATAATACATTTGACTCCGGCGGATGCAAAAAAAGCGTCTGCGCCGGTTAATTGGACAATTTTCTGAACTTTTTCTGGGTGCATCGGAATGTTTTCTCCGTTTAATTTTTTGTTCGGCTGGATGTCCAACGATCTGGCCATTGATCTTGGAACTGCAAACACGGTGTTATATGTCAAGGGCAAGGGCATCGTCCTGCGGGAGCCGTCGGTGGTCGCCGTTCGCCAGGACGCCCGCGGCAGCAGGGTTCTGGCCGTGGGCCGGGAAGCCAAGGAGATGCTCGGCAAGACTCCGGGCAACATCGCCGCCATTCGGCCGATGAAGGACGGGGTCATAGCCGACTTCGAAGTGACCGAAGCCATGCTCCGCTATTTCATCAACAAGGTGCATAACCGCAGGACTCTCGTCCACCCGCGGATCATCATCTCCGTGCCTTCGGGCATCACCCAGGTGGAAAAGAGGGCGGTGCGCGAATCGGCCGAATCAGCGGGGGCCAGGGAGGTGTATCTTATCGAGGAGCCGATGGCCGCTGCCATCGGCGCCGATCTGCCGATCACCGAGCCGACCGCCAACATGATCGTTGATATCGGCGGCGGCACCACCGAGGTGGCCGTCATTTCCCTGGCCGGGATCGTGTACGCCAAGTCGGTCCGGGTGGCGGGGGATAAAATGGACCAGTCCATCCTCCAGTACATCAAGCGCAAGCACAACCTGGCCATCGGCGAACGGACCGCCGAACTGATCAAGACCACCATCGGCAACGTCATGCCCGAGGAGCCCTACGAGACCATGGATATCAAGGGCCGGGACCTGGTGTCGGGCGTGCCCAAGAGCCTCAGCATTTCCTCAAAGGAAATCCAGGCCGCCATCGCCGAACAGGTCGATGTCATCGTTGACGCGGTCCGCGTCGCCCTGGAAATGACGCCGCCGGAACTGTCGGCCGATATCGTTGACCAGGGCATCGTCCTCACCGGCGGCGGCGCCCTGTTGAAGAATCTTGACAAGCTGCTGGTCGAGGAGACCGGGATGCCCATCATTGTCGCCGATGACCCGCTGTCCTCCGTGGTGCTCGGTTCGGGCCGGGCCCTGGACAATATCGAGATTCTGAGAGAAATTACCATTGATTGATTCGATCACGATCCAAGCATTTCCTTGTTGTCTTTTTTCGACTTGAATTCTTTTATTCTGACAGGAGTTACGTGACCCCATGAGAGCGAGGGGAGGCAGTAAACGTAACAACGGTTTCAGAGCCCTCAGGATAGTTCTGTTTTCCGGGATACTTCTAACGCTTGCCTTGATATTCCTTGTCTCCACCCTGGGCACGCAGCGGTTCGGGTTTGTCCACAAGCTTATCTTTGAGACGACGGCTCCGGTCCAGGCTGTCCTTGCCAGGGTTGCCGGGTATGTCAACGTGGCCAGAGAGGAATACCTGGCCCTGTTCAGCGTGCGGGAGGAAAACAGGCGGTTGTGGAAAGCCCTCCAGGAGTCGAGGGAGGCGGCCAATCTCAATCGCGAGGCCCTGGCCACCAATGCCCGGCTGCGCAAACTCCTGGAATTCAAGGAGACCACGGATCTTCCCATGCTGGCCACCCGCATTGTCGGCAAGGATCCCTCGCTCTGGTTTCGGACCGTGGTCGTGGATCGGGGTTCGAGCGACGGAGTGGTTAAAGGAATGCCGGTGGTCAACGGGGACGGAGTGGTGGGGCAGGTTTTCAGCGTCTCGCCAAACTATTCCAAGGTTCTGCTGGCCATCGCGCCCAGCAGCGCCATCGACGTTCTGCTGCAGAAATCCAGGGTGCGGGGCATTCTCAAGGGCACCGGTTCGCTCACCTACAAACTTGAGTACGTCCTCAAGACCGTTGATGTCCAGGAAGGCGACCATGTGGTGACCGCCGGCTACGGCGGCCTGTTTCCCACCGGCATGCCGGTGGGCGTCGTTTCCCAGGTGGTCCGGAAGCGCAGGGGCATGTTCCTGGATATAGAGGTGACGCCGACCGTTGATTTCCTGACCCTGGAGGATCTGTTGATTATTGAGCGGGAGATGGAGTTTACCCGATAACAATGGTCACTGTTGTTGCCTATACCTTGCTCGGCCTGCTCCTTGCCGTTCTGCAGACGACCGTCCCGATGTTCAACCCCATGTGGATCGGCGCCCCTGATCTGTATTACGTCCTGGTCGCGTACCTGGCCTACAGGATGGATATTCTGCGCGGCCTGATCATCCTCTTTCCCGTGAGCTGGACCATGGATGTCCTGTCCGGCGTCGTCCTCGGCACCTATCCGGCAATCTGTTTCATCGCTTTTGTCCTCCTCAAGTTCACGTCGGTGAAAATGCCGGTTCGCGAGTCGCTGTATCAGGTCCCGTTCATCGGCGTCAGCTACCTGGTCGTGTCCAAGTTCGTGTACCTCATTCTCTCCTTCATGGAGCCCGGTGTTCTCGCCCCCTGGTCTTGGCCGACCGTGCTGCTCCGCGTCCTCCTGCTGGTTGTCCTCGCCTTCCCCCTGTTCCGGCTGTTCGAAATGGTCAATCGGCGTCTCCAGGGGAGCCTGATCCCTTTCAAAATGCTGCGGGTGCAGGGCGGTAATCGCTACAGGCAGGAGATGGAAAAGAAATGAAGAACATTCGGAAGCGACGCAGCCGCAAGGAGAAACAGCCGCTGCCGCCGGTCCTTGAGGCGCCGGATGCCCAGTTGACGCTGATCACGCCCCGGGATGACGCCGAGCTTGATTTTCTGAAAAAGCGGGCGCTCATTTCGTCGATCGCCCTCATATCCTTTTTCGCCATCCTTGTCGCCCGGCTCTGGTATCTGCAGATCCAGGAAGGCGAAACCTATGCGAGCCTGGCGGACAACAACCGGGTCAGATATGTGGAGATCGCCCCCCCGCGCGGCAATATTTTCGACAGCCTGGGCAAGGAGGTCGTCACCAACCGGCCCTCGTTCAATGTAGTGTTGAGCCGGGAGGACAACCGGCTGGACGATGAACTTCTCAAAAAGGTCGCGGCCGTCCTTGACGTCGACATTTCAACCCTGCTCGACCGGATCAGGAAGATGTCCGATACCCCCGGCCATATACCGATCAGGCTGGCCGAGGACATCGTGTGGGAAAAGGTGGCCCTGATCGAAAACAACCGCCTGGAACTCCCCGGAATACGGATAGAGGTGGTTCCCCTCCGGGTTTATCACTACGGCAACTATGCCTCGCACCTGATCGGCTACCTCGGAGAGATAAACAAGGAACAGCTCGATGCCGCCGAGCCCGGCATCTACCGGGGCGGTGACCTGGTCGGTAAAATGGGCCTGGAGAATCTCTATGAACCTGTCCTGCGCGGGGAAAAGGGCAAGGAATACATGGAGGTCAATGCCCTTGGCTTTGAGCAGAAATACCTCAAGGGCATCGAACCGTTGCCCGGGGCCGATCTGCACCTGACGGTCAACATGGAACTGCAGCAGGCCGCCGAGGAGATCATGGCCCGCGATGACAAGGCCGGCGCCGTTGTCGCCGTGGAAGTGAACAGCGGGCGGGTGCTGGCGGCGGCAAGTTCGCCGCAGTTGAAACTGGACGAGTTCATCGGCGGCATATCGACCAAGGCCTGGCAGGCCCTGCTTGACGACCCCCGCCATCCCCTGATCAACAAAGTGGTCCAGGGCCAGTATCCGCCCGCCTCGACCTATAAAATAGTGACCGCGCTCGCCGGGCTGGGCGAGAGAGTCATCTCTCCCGATTCCATCATTTTCTGCCCCGGTCATTACCGCTTCGGCAACAGGACCTATCGGTGCTGGAAAAGGGGGGGGCACGGGGCGGTCAATCTGGAGCGGGCGCTGTCCGAATCCTGCGACGTCTATTTTTACCAGGTCGGGCAGCGTCTGGGCGTGGACCGTTTGGCGGAGTATGCCCGCCGTCTCGGCCTCGGCAAAAAAACGGGCGTGGATATGGAGCATGAAAAGAGCGGCCTGATCCCGACGGCCGAGTGGAAGAAAAAACGATTCAACGTTCCCTGGCAGGATGGTGAGACCCTCTCCGTGGCCATCGGCCAGGGATTTGTTCTTGCCACGCCGATCCAGGTCTGCATGATGACCGCCGCCCTTGCCAATGGCGGGACCCTGTACCGGCCGGCACTGATCGAGACCATTCGCGACCCGGACGGGCATGTGCTGGAGCAGTTCGAACCTGAGGTTCTGGAACGGTTCGTGGGTCAGGGCCAGAACATGCGGCTGGTCAGGGCGGGGCTGATCGAGGCGGTCAACGGCAAGCGCGGCACCGGGCGGCCGGCCCGGCTCGACAATATCACCGTGGCCGGCAAGACGGGCACCGCCCAGGTCGTCCGCCTCAAACAGTATCAGCACCTGAAGGAGGAGGACATCCCCTACCAGTACCGGGACCATGCCTGGTTCACCTGTTTCGCGCCGGCCGAAAACCCGGAAATTGCGGTGACCGTCCTGGTTGAACACGGGTTGCACGGCAGTTCCGGGGCGGGGCCCATAGCCCGTGCGGTCCTGGAGGCCTATTTCGCCGACCGGCTGTAAAAGGGGCAGGATATAGCCTATTCCATTGTTCCCGGGCAGGCGGACGGGGAAGAAGTCAATTAATCCTTCGGAAAAGAATATGTGGGAACGATGCGATGTTTCGTTTTGATCGACGGCTGATTCATTATTTTGACTGGGTCATGCTCCTGCTGCTGATCCTAATCAGTTCCATGGCGCTGGCGAACCTGTTCAGCTCGACCTGGAGCGGCGGACCGGCCGCGTCGCCGATTTTTTACAAACAGCTCTACGTCACCCTGGTCGGGTTGGCGCTGATTATCCTGCTGCTCGGTTTTGACTACAAGGAACTGGAGACGCTCGGATTCGTGCTGTACGGCGCGGTCATCCTGCTGCTGATTTATGCCGCCTTTTCCGTCCATACCGTGGCCGGGACCCAACGCTGGATCAACCTCGGTTTCATGCGGCTGCAGCCCTCGGAACCGGCCAAGCTGGTCATGGTCATTGTGCTGGCGAGTTATTTCTCCCACCGGGAAATCGGCGAGGGCTTCCGGTTGCGGGACATTATCAAACCGGGGCTCCTGACCGCGCTGCCCTTTGGCTTGATCCTGATCCAGCCCGACCTCGGCACTGCCCTGATGATCGCCGTTATCTACGGCTCCATGATCCTCTTTGTCAAACTGCGCTGGACGACAATCGCCGTCCTTGGAACGCTGGGGGCCTCCGGGGCTTTTGTTTTCTGGAAGTACCTGCTCAAGGACTACCAGCGCCGCCGGATCGAGACCTTTCTCAACCCGGAGGGCGATCCCATGAATCAGGGGTACCAGATCATGCAGTCAAAGATAGCAGTCGGCAGCGGCCAGGTCTTTGGCAAGGGCTTCATGGAAGGGACCCAGGGGCACCTCCACTTCCTCCCCGAACGCCATACGGATTTTGCCTTTTCAGTCTGGGCGGAGGAATGGGGGTTTGCCGGCTCGGTTTTCTTTCTCGGCTGCTATTTCTTCATGCTGCTGTGGGGAATGAACATCGCCCTGTCGGCCCGGGACAAATTCGGCGTGCTGCTGGCCTTCGGCCTGGTGATGCTCATTTTCTGGCAGGCCGTCATCAACCTGCTGATGATCATGGGATTTCTGCCGGTGGTCGGCATCCCCCTGCCGCTGTTCAGCTACGGCGGCTCCTCGCTGCTGACGACCCTGATCTGTATCGGCCTGCTGATGAATATCAGGATGCGGCGCTATCAGGTCAAGGGGTAACGGTTTCCAGCCGCTGCCGCACCAGGTTGCCCAGGGCCTCGATGAACTGCGGGTCGTCGTTCAGGCCGGGGGTCGATTCCAGACGCATGCCCAGTTCCCGGGCCATCTCCCTGTACTGCATGTCGATTTCGTAGAGGGTCTCCACATGGTCGGAGACGAAGCTGATCGGCACCATCAGGATGTTCCGGCAGCCCCGTCCGGCCAGTTCCGTGATCATGTCCGGGGTGGAAGGCTCCAGCCATTCGACGGGACCGCTGCGGCTCTGGAAGCAGAGGATGCCTTCCCGGCCGGTCAGGTTTTCGATGGCAGCGATGGTGGTCCGGATTTCATCGACATAGGGGTCGCCTTCGTCGATGAATTTTTTCGGCAGGCTGTGGGCACTGTACACCAACTGGACAGGGTCGCCGCCGAAGCGGGTGATTCCTTCCAGGATGCGTTCGGCCAGACAGCGGATATACGACGGCTCCTCGGGCCAGGAACGTATTTCCAGGACCGGCAGATCCGGGGCCAGGCGCCGGACCGTTTGGCGAAGGTCGGTAAAGGATGAGCCGCTGGTGGCGATCGAATAATGCGGATAAAGGGGCAGGGCGACCAGCCGGCTGCAGCCGGCGGCCACCATCTCCCCCACGGCCTCATCGGCAAAGGGATGCCAGTACCGCATGCAGCTGCGGACCAGGAAGCCCTTTCCCAGCAGCCTTTCGAGGGCCGCGCCCTGCTGTTCCGTGATGCGGCGGATCGGAGAGCCCCCGCCGATGAGGCGGTAGCTCTCGGCGGATTTAGGCGCCCGGCGCCGGGCGATCCGCCGGGCAATGAATTTCTGGAGAAAAGCGGGGCCCAGGCGGATGATCTGCCGGTCGGAAAACAGGTTGACCAGAAAGGGCTCGACATCCTCGATTTTTTCGGGTCCGCCAAGATTCAGGAGCAGGACCCCCGTGATGGTGTTGTCGTTCATGCCATGAATGTACACGGTCCTCCTTTTCGCCGTCAAGAAAATGAATCGGCCCACTTGATTTGCTGTGGTATCTGTGACTATAATCTGAGTATGAACAAGTGTTTGATCCTGCCGCACATTTCTCATGTTTTTTCTCTCTTCAGCAATTATTTCAAGAAGTTGGTTAGGGCGGTAACATGGGGTTGCCGTCATTTACATAGTGGAGGAACTCTATGGAATTGAAGATTGAGGCCAGAAATCTCGACATGCGGAAAGGTTGGCTCGACAAGATCGAAGATGAAAAGGCGAAGCTGATCCGCCATTACGCCAATCTTGTTCTTCACCTGCGTGTGACCATTGAGAGCACTTCAGGATACAAGGAAGGAGGTTACGAAGTGCGGCTGGTCGCATCTGTGCCCAATGATACGGTCGTCGTCAAACGATGGGGTGACAAGGTGCATCCCCTGCTGGTTGAAGCTTTTGATGTACTTGGCATGAAACTCAAGGAACTGGTACGCAAGAAACAGGATCATAAGGGAGTCAAGGCCCAGGGAGCCGTCCTGGGCGGGAACGGTTCAGGGGTGATTCAACGGCTGTTCCCGCACGATTCCTACGGTTTTATTGTTACTCCCGATGCCCAGGAAATATTTTTCCATGAGAATGTCCTGAAAGATGTGGGCATGAATGAACTGAAGGAAGGCGACACGGTCATGTTCGGCGTAACCGAAGGAGAAATGGGGCCGCAGGCAACCTATGTCCGCGCCAGCAAAAGTTAGACCGGAAACGAATTAATACTACCCCGGCCCCTGCTGTTCGCGGCGGGGGCCTTTTTTTGTCCGGCAGGGCGGGTCCGCAATGGCCGCGCTTGACCGGCGACTCTGCTCGGGGTATGGTGGGCCATGACTTGCAGAGAAGTATACCTGGTTGACGGCAGCGCCTATATTTACCGGGCCTATCATGCCCTCACCCCCCTGCACAACGCGCATGGCCTGCCCACGCACGCGGTGTACGGCTTTACCACCATTCTGCGGCGGATACTGCGGGAACGGCAGCCCGAATACCTCGCCGTCGCCTTTGACACCCGGGGCCCGGTTTTCCGGCACCGGATCTATCCGGCCTACAAGGCCAACCGGCCGTCCATGCCCGACGACCTGGCGGCCCAGATACCCTATGTCAAAAGGATCGTCCGGTCCTATAACATTCTTGTCCTGGAGCATGACGATCAGGAAGCCGATGATATGATCGCCTCGGCGGTCCGCCGGCTCGCCGGAGGGGAGTGCAAGGTGATTATCGTGTCCGGGGACAAGGATCTGCTGCAGCTGGTTTCGGACAATGTTTTCCTCTGGGATCCCATGAATGACCGGACGATGAATCCGGAAACGGTCAGGGACAAATACGGACTGACCCCGGCCCAGCTCCTCGATTTTTTTGCCCTGACCGGCGACAGCTCCGACAACGTACCCGGTGTGCCTGGAGTGGGCCCCAAAACAGCGGCAAAGCTGATCAAGGAGTATGGCAGCCTGGAAAACCTGTTCGCTTCCCTCGACGCCATGAAGGCCTCCAGGGTCAGGGACAACCTGGCAGCGCACCGGGATGGGGCGTTTCTATCCAGGGACCTTATCCGTCTCAATCTGGAAGCAGAGGTTCCCGGCGACCGGGAGCGGTACAGGATGCGGGAGCCGGACAGCGAAGCCCTGCGGTCCCTGCTCTCGGAACTGGAGTTTTACACCCTGCTCAAGTCGGATGTCCCTCCCGCCAAGGTCGACACCGGGGGATTTTCCCTCGTTCAGACCCGGGAGCATCTGGAAGAACTGGTCAGCAGTCTTGCCGGGGTACAACAGATCGTCATTGACACTGAAACCTCCTCCCTTGATCCGTTGACCACGAATCTGGTCGGCTTGTCCATCTGCGAAACCAGGGACCGGGTATGGTACATTCCCTGCGGCCACCGGGATGATGAAGCAGGCCTCGTCCCGGACCAGCTCACCGTCGGGGAGATAACGGATGCCCTGCGGTCCCTGCTCGAGAAACCGGGGTTGCCGAAGATCGGCCATAACATAAAATTTGACCTGGCGGTGCTCGCTCTGCCGCACAACGGCGGGATCACCCTGGCCCCGCCGCTGTACGACACCATGGTGGCGGCCTGGCTCATCGATCCCGGGCGCCGGTCGTACAAGCTGGACGACCTCTGCCTGGAATTCGACGTGCAGATGACCTCCTTTGCCGAAGTCGTCGGCGGAGACAAGCGGGAGGACAGTTTCACCAGGGTGGGGCTGGATAGAGCCAGAGACTACTGCTGCGAGGATGCCTTCGGCACGTCGCTGGTGTTCGAGGCCCAGCGGCCGCGGCTTGAAAGCATGGGGCTCTGGAAACTGTTCGTCGAGCTTGAATGCCCTCTGATTCCGGTCCTTGCCGGGATGGAGCGGACCGGCATCATGGTCGACACCCGGATGCTCGAGAAGCTGTCCGTCGAGTTCGGACGCAAGCTGGAGGACCTGGAACAGGACATCCACCGCCTGGCCGGCATGCGATTCAACGTCAATTCCCCCCAGCAACTCGGGGAAATTCTTTTTGAAAAACTGAATCTGCCCCGGGGCCGAAAAACCAAGACCGGCTACTCCACCGATGTCAAGGTGCTGGAGCGGCTGGGACAGCACCATGAACTGCCGCGGCTGATCCTCAATTACCGCAACCTGGCGAAGCTCAAGTCAACCTATGTCGACAAGCTGAGCAGCATGGCTGGCAAGACCGACTGCCGGGTGCACACCTCCTACAATCAGTGCGGAACGGCGACCGGCCGCCTCAGTTCGAGCAATCCGAACCTGCAGAATATCCCCGTCCGGACCGAGGACGGGCAGCGGATCCGCTCGGCCTTCATCGCCGCACCGGGTCATCTTCTCCTTGCCGGGGACTATTCGCAGATCGATCTCAGGGTCCTTGCCCACTATTCAGGGGACCAGGCCCTGCTGGAAGCCTTTCGCGCCGGGGAGGATATTCACCGGCAGACCGCGGCCGAGATTTTTTTTGTCTCACCCGGCCTGATTACTCCGGAAATGCGGAGGGTGGCCAAAACGATCAATTTCGGCATCGTGTACGGTATGTCGAGCTTCGGCCTGTCCAGCCAGCTGAATATAAGCCGCAGGGAGGCACAGGTATTCATCGATCGCTACTTCGATCACTATCCCGGGATCCGGAATTTCATGGAGTCCATCGTCGTAAAGGCGAGGAAGGACGGCTACGTGTCAACCCTGCTGGGCCGGCGCCGGGTGCTGCCGGACATCAACCACCCGAACAGGACCCGCCGGGAATTTGCCGAAAGGACAGCGATCAACACCCCGATCCAGGGAACGGCGGCGGACATCATCAAGCTGGCCATGCTCAGGACGGATCGCGAACTGCGCGAACAAAGGCTCAGCGGGCGACTGATCCTCCAGGTCCATGATGAACTTGTCCTGGAAGTACCGGCGGAGGAAAGGGAGGCAACCGGGGATCTCCTGCGGGCAGCCATGGAAAATGTCGTCTCCCTCGATGTCCCCCTGGTGGTCAACCTCTCCGCCAATACCAGCCTGGCCAAGATATAGAGGGGTATCCTCCCGCAGTCAAGGCAGCTGGTTCCGGGCGGTGCCGCCGGAGAAATTCCTTATTTCAGGATGAAGTTTGTTCGGGAATCCGGAAAATTGTTCGCAGTCCCTTTGGTGACGGGCAACATTTTTCCATTTGCCTTACCCGAGGAGAAGTGCTATCTATTCCTGTGTTGATCGCCCCGCCCGGCCCAATTGTCTCGCCGGGTAAACAGCAACCTTCTGTTTTATCGTCATATTCGTTTTGTTGTTTTGTTCTGTCGCACTATTGCCAGTAGTTGAACAATTCATTGTGGAGCGGGGTGATGTACACGGCCCCGTCAAATTAAAGTTGTAGGGGTAAGCGTCAGTAACGAGACAGAGCTGAGGGGATAAAAAACAGAAGGTGTGCAGAGTTTGTCGGGCGCAAATGTGTTGCTGCTGGGGATAAT
>DSAE01000133.1 GCA_011372855.1 Desulfobacteraceae bacterium | reverse complement strand
TTGTCGAAGAAGTCCGGCGCCGGTTCGGCCGGGAAAAAGTCGTCCTCCTCGGCCACTCATGGGGAACGATTCTCGGAACAATCTATGCCTCTCAGCACCCCGAAAAAATCGCGGCCTATGTCGGGGTAGCGCAAATTGCCGATATGGTGCGGGGGGACCGGCTCTCCTATGAATACGCCCTGGCCGAGGCGGAAAGGCGTGGAAACGCCGGGGCTGTAGCCCAATTGACTAAAATCGGGCCGCCGCCCCACTCGGTCGATGACCGCCTGAAGATCGGCAGGTGGAACGAGCGATTCGGAGGGATGTTCCACGGCGACCTCTCCACCGGCAAGCTTATCCTGGCCGCCCTGGGCACCGACGAGGCGAACCTGCGGGACGTCATCCTCTTCGGGCGGGGCAACCGCTTTTCCCTGACCCGGCTTCATAGCGAGTATTCCCGGATGAGGCTGATCGACCGCAGCCGTTCCTTCAGGGTGCCGGTGTTTTTTCTGCTCGGCCGCCATGACCGCCACGTCCCTTCCGTGCTGGCCGAGGAATATTTCCACGCCATCGAGGCGCCATGCAAGCGGCTGGTTTGGTTCGAACGGTCCGCCCACAATCCGCCGTTTGAAGAGCCCGAACAATTCAACAAGGTCCTGATCCGCGAGGTCCTGCCGCTGGCAGGGGCAGAGCATGTCCCCCACTGCAGCGTCCCCGGTCCCGTGATGCGCCGCGGATATCCTGCTCCCCCCGGTCCGGCTGTTTGACCGCGTATTAATAAACAATCCGAACAAAAGGAGATCAATCATGGGCATTCTATCCTGGATAGCGATGGGATTCATCGTTGGCCTGCTGGCCAAATTCATCATGCCCGGCCGGGACCCGGGCAGCTTTCTGCTCGCGATCGGCGGCGCCATCCTCCTGTTGATCCTCTTCCGCGTGGTCAGGCGATAGAACCGGACAACGCCAACGCTCGGCCCCAGGCATGTAATTTGCAATAAGCACACAAGGAGGTCACAACCATGCAGGCACGCGGTCCGCTCATGATTGAGCATCGGCTGATTGAACGAATGCTTATGATCGCCAAGGATCACCTGGCGAAAATAGAAGCGCGACAGGCCGTTGATCCGGAATTCGTCGATACGGCGGTTGACTTCATCCGTACGTACGCCGATCGAACTCACCATGGCAAGGAAGAGGACATCATGTTCCGAGACCTGGACAAACGGCCCCTGTCCCCGGAAGACCGGCGACTCATGCAGGAACTGATCGAGGATCATGTCTTCGGCCGCCGGACAACCGAAGCGCTGGTGGCGGCCAACAGCCGTTATCGCCGCGGGGACCAGGCCGCCCTGGCCGACGTCGCCAGGCACCTGCGCGCCCTTGTCGAGTTCTATCCCGGCCATATTGAAAAGGAAGACAAACAGTTCTTTCCGGCGGCCAGGGGCTACCTCTCGGAGGAGGAGGACCAGGCCATGCTCGCCGAGTTCCTGGAGTTCGACCGGAAGATGATCCACGAAAAGTATCTGTCGGTGGTCGAAGAAATGGAAGCAGGGCAATGAAAACCGGCCGGCGTCCGACCCCGCGTCATGGCGTCGCGGAGGTTAAAACCTTGCCCCCGGTTTCAGATCGATCCTGTTCCAACAGTTCAAGGAGGAAACAACCATGCTGACCATGCTCCGTATCCCGAATATCATTGTCATCCTGCTGCTGTACACGGCCTGCTCCGCCCTGGCCGCGGGCGAACCGTTCATCGCCGTTGCCGCCGAGGGCGAGACGGCCGAGTCATCGGTCAGCACCCAGTCGGCCCGCGTCCCCTATTTTCTCTTTTTTGATGATCAGGGCGTTCTGGCCGAAGCGGTGGTCAACCCCTTCCGGGAGGTTCAAAGAGGCGCCGGGCCGCAGGTTGCTGACTTCCTGGCCGCAAAAGGGATCCGGATCATCATCGCCGGGGAGTTCGGCCCCAGGATGATTGGCGCCCTGCAGAGCAGGGAAATGGAATTCCGGACCGCTGTCGGCAGCGCCGCTGACGCAGCGGCCGCCGCGGCAGGGCAATAACCGGCAGCTCATGCCGTCCCCCTGTCCGGGGGAGGCGACACCCGCCTGCGGGTTCGGCGTCCGGGCAAACCGGACACCCATTGTCCGGGCCAGCCGGAAAGTGATGGAATAAGCAGAGACAGGGACGAAACCGGTTGAAAGCTGACAGGTTCGCCCTTCCCTCCCGGAAGGACCTCATGCCTGTCTCCTTTTGCGCCGGAGAAATCTGATGAAATTGATTTCCCGAAACCATCGACCACTCAAACCATACAGGAGGCAACACCATGACCGAGTACACGACAAGTTCCCAGGTTCTTACCCGCCGTGATTTTCTCAGCGCGTCCGCCGGAGCGGCGATCCTGTTTGCCGTGAACGGGTTTCCCGCCGGCGCCCTGGCGGGGGAGATCCATTCCCTGCCGCCCCTGCCTTATGAGGACAACGCCCTTGAACCGGTGATTTCGGCCAATACCATGGGCTTCCATTACGGCAAGCACCACAAAGCGTATGTCGACAATCTCAACAAGCTGGTAGCGGGAACGGAGCTTGCCGATCTTTCCCTGGAGAAGATCATAGCCGCCACCGTCGGCCAACCTGACAAGGCCGCCATATTCAATAATGCCGCCCAGGTATGGAACCACACCTTCTACTGGCAGTGCCTGAAACCCGGCGGCGGCGGCGAACCGCCCGCGGCGCTCAAACAGCGGATCGAAGCCTCCTTCGGCAGCGTGGACGCCTGCAGAAAGGAACTGGCGGCGGCGACAACCCAGTTCGGCAGCGGCTGGGCCTGGCTGGTGCAGGATGGCGACAAACTCAAAACGGTCAAGACCGGCAACGCCGATCTTCCCCTGTCCATGGACATGAAGCCGCTGCTGACCATAGACGTCTGGGAGCACGCCTATTATCTGGATTATCAGAATCGTCGCGCCGACTATGTCAACGCCGTCCTCGACAAACTGATCAACTGGGATTTCGCCGCGGCCAATCTCGGCGCATAACTTCCTCCCCGGCAGGAGAGGCCGGCGGGCCGCAAACGGAGCCGCAGGAATCAACAGGGGCCCGGACATGCTCCACGCATGACCCGGGCCCCTTTGAATGCCATAACGTTAGAACGGGTGGATAGAGCACAAAACTCGTGCGTGCTCAAAAACCCACCGGAATCAGCGCCCTTTCTTCTTACCTGGCCGTTTTCAGGTCGGCTGTGCGGACGGCCATATCCACGATGGGCAGCAGTGGAATCTGCTTAATGCCATAGATCGCTTCGAGGTCCATATCATCAGGCACCGCGGCCAGCAGGAGTTCCGCGACTCCCTGGTCGGCCTGGCGATAGCGCAACCTGGCCTCGATGGTAACGGCGTCCACCCCGACGGGAGCATTGACGGGATAATAGACATCCTTGAATCCCTTGGGCGGGATAGTATCATGCCGGGAAAACGCGGTCACGATCCACGGGTCGATGGCAAAATGAAAATCGTCGCCCATGCCCTCCGAGTTGAACACCCGGGCGGCCGGCGGCAGATGACCCTGGTCATCCAGAATCCCGCTGCTGTACAGAACGTTTCCTCCCTCATCCCGGATCGTCACTTCCAGCCACATCTCCCTGACGTTGGTCAGGGAGGTGGGGAGATTATGGCCGGCGCGAATATTTTTCACCCGCACCTTAACCTCGGCCAATCCGTTCTTGCTGTACACCGGCTCAATTTCAAGATCGGCGGCCGACTGCAGCCGATGGATGGCCATTTCGTACTTCTGCCGTACATTGGCGGCCAGGGATTCGTCTCCCGCCTTTTTGGCGGCCTGTTCGGCCAAGAAGTAAAGGAGGAAGTTGGCCCCGTTGAAATAGTGATGATACTCTTCCCGGCCAGGTTTTTCCAAGGTATCGGCCGTGCGGAGAAAGGTTTCCGAATCCACCATGTGACAGTCCTGGCAGAGGATATTCCTTTGCGCATACGGTCCATGCTTCCATTCCAGATAAGTGGCTTCCAGAGGAAAATGGGCCTCGTAATGATACACCTGGTGGCAGGAAGCGCACAGATCCGCCCGCAGATGGAGGGTCGACCGTTCGCATTGGTGAAAATCCTCGCCGCACCCCTCGAACGGCTCGAGCGGACCGCGCTTGACAAGGACCGGCCCCGCTTCGGTGTCTATCCCGGGGGTAAGGATAAAGGAACCGTTTTCAGGTTCCCGCGAAGGCGTTTCACAGTGCGTCGTGCCGCTGACCGAGTGGCAGATGTCACAGGAAACCCCGTTGATGGCCATTGAACTCAGGCCGGCCAGCCCCGGCTTCTTGATTTCGCCGGTGACCATGCCGGCCGGTGAATGGCATCCCTCGCACTGTCTCGATATTTCATGGCCGACCGCCTTGACCGCCTTGTTCAGCTCCCCCTGATATATCGGGTCCTTGAATGCCAGGGCATGAACGGAGCCGGTCCACTCTTCATACTGCTTCTCGTGGCATTCACCGCATACCTCGGGAGGCGTGAATTCGGCCCCGGACTTGTTCCACTGGATCAGGGAGGGATAGTAGGGATACTTTTCCAGGTCAACCTGAAAGACTTTCTCCTCCGCCCAAACCGTTCCGGCCCCGCCCAGGGCAAGCACCGCCAGCATGGCAATGGTCCTGATCATAACTGTACCTCCATTTCTCATTTTTTGCTGATTGCAGAACTTTCTCCCGCGTTCCTCCTTTTTTAATTATACCCCAAAAAAAAACAAATCCATGCATTTTGCGATCCCGATCCCGATGGGTGCAAATTTTCCTCAATCCAGCGCAGGAAACATCTCATCGAAATCGAACACCATCCACCAATACAGGAAGGTTGCGCAAACATGTTCTGCTCCTCAATCATCCCCGCAAGCGCGGGGTGGACGCTGCCAAACGCCGGCTGCCGGCGCCGTGCCCATCCTGGTCCTTTTCTTGCATTTCAGGTCTCAAAATCGGAGGAAGACCCAGGCCGCGGGCGGCAACTCCCGTCGGCCCGAACGGCCGGCTGTGCCCGGCAAACCGACAACCAATCAACAATGAAGGAGATGCAAATGACAGAGCAACCCATCCCCCAAGGTTTCAAGGACATGCTATCCTTCGGCCTCATCGAGGCCCTGCTGGGCCGCCGTTCACGGCGCTTCTTCATGGGGGCCGAAATTCCGGACGGGGTTTTTGCCTACAGGTCCCGGCACGAACCGCTTCCCCTGACCGAGCTCGAAAAGATGCTGGTCGTCACGGCCTGCGCGGGCAATACGTCCTGGCACCACATGATTTACCGCGCCGCGCGCTACGCCCCGGACCTGTCCAATTACGCCGGGGCGGCCGGTGGCCGCACCTTTCCCTCAGCCGCCGGCTTCCACACGAGCCAGACCTTCTTTACCGACGACGACGGCCTCTACATTGTCGAGATGCGGAACGCGCCCGCCTTTGCCGACCGGGGTCCCGACGGATCCCTGGACCTCGACGGGTTCGTGGACCACGTCCGCCGGCGAACCCGCAAGCTCAGCGACGGCCGCCTCCGGGTGCCCTCCGAGGTCCCTTTTATCGAGGCGCACAATACCTGGGTCGTCAACAAACCCTCCACCCTGCTGGTCATCCCGGTGGGCGACCTCTCCCAGCACGTCCTGCTCAATCTTTGCTACATGCTGCAGAACGGGCTGGTCCTGTACGACGACATCAACCGCCGGGCCATTCCCGGGATCGAACGGTTCAAAGACATCGTTGACGTGGACAATGTCTGGCCCATCACCTTTGTCGACCAGTGGTCGATGTCGGAGCTGACCGTCGAACTTGGAACGAGCTGTTATGCCGGCGCTTTGATGCTTCAGGCCATGGGACTGGGAGGCTGGATGTTCAACGGCGTCGACGCCTTTGCGACGCTGGGCGCCAGCGGCAACCCTGAGGTTCCCGGGCTCGGTTTCCGCTATGATACGGACCCGCGCTGGCCCTATCCCAACCCCACCGGGCCGGAAGGCGTGATGGAGGGATATTGCCCGCCGCACTACCCCGACATGCGTGGTGCGGTGGAGGCCTTGTGCGTTCGCAAGTTCGGACCAGGCGGTCCGTTTCACCCCGACACCCCGGGGCCGTGGAAGGACAGCCGCAAAGTCCGTTCGGCCGCCCGGGTGCATGATGAACGGTTCAAGGAATGCGTAGCCCTCCAGGCCCAGTACGTCTATGATACCTTCGGCAAATTTCCGGGCACGGTGCCATCCATGTTCCTGATCATGTACCTGCAGGCCCATCATCTCGACCTTGACTTTTACGATACGTTCTACCGGCCGGGCGCTTACCTGAGAAGCCATGCCGGGCATATGTCGGGCTGGCATGACGGAGAGCGGTCCCGGAAATGAGCAAACCGGGCCCCTCGCCTTTCTTCCTCCCCGGCGGCCTCTCCGGGGAGGAAAAATCAGCACCGGTCGGAGAAACGGGGCTCGCCTTTTTGCCTCATCGAACTTACTATATAGACAACCTTTCCCACACTCCTGTCCCTTGGGGGACGAGGTTGTTTATGTTCCGGAGCACAGACCTGTCACAGCGCATCTCCCTTCTTGCCGTCGGGGTTCCCTGCCTTGCCCCGGCCGCCTGGCGCATCCTGCAGAAAGGGTTCTCCGAACCCGTCGGCCTGCTCTCCGACGCGGGCCTCGGCCTGCTGGTCTTTCTGGCGGCGGCGGTCTCTCCGCGCCGGCTGCGGCTTTTTCCGCTGCTGCTCTGGACCCTGTTTCAGGCCGGCGCGCAGGAACTGTTCGCTGCCCTGCACCGCCTGCCCGTCCGGGAAGACATCGCCTATCTCTTCGACCCGACCTTCATGAAAAACAGTACGGTTGGGCTGACCCTCAATCATCCGTACTTTACCGCGTTCATCCTCCTGTCGGCGGTTCTGGCCGCTGCTTTCCCGGTGCCCCGGCCCCGACCCGGATACCTGCGCAAGGGCCTGGCGGCGGCAATCGCCCTGCTCGTCCTTCAGGGTTTTCTCAGCCGGCATTACGACGAGGCGGGCATAGCCGCCCGCTTCAACCCCCTGCACTGGTTTATAGCCGACGCGGTGGCCGCAACCTTTCATCCCGGAGCAAAACCGGTGCCCGCGGCCGACCTGCCGCCGGGCCTCAGGCAGCTCGATCTCCAGGGCAGCCCTCTGCTGCCGGACAAAGGCAAGGCCAAAAATGTGCTCATCGTCACCCTGGAGGGCATCACCGGTCTGTACCACCCGGAGATTCGCGAGGCGATGGCCGTACCGCCCGGTCCCCTGGAAATGAGCGGGCTGGCGGGGGGGACCGCCGACGCCATGCTGATCCCGGATTTCGTCACCCACAGCCATCAGACGATCCGCGGCCTGTACTCCATCCTGTGCGGGGATTTCAGCAAGCTTTCCTTCGAGACCCCCAAGGCGTTCGAACTCCAGGAAAATCAGTCCCGGGCCCGGGAGTGCCTCCCCGCCCGGATGGCGGAGAACGGCTGGAGCACCCATTTTCTGCAGGGGGCCGGCCTGTCCTTCATGGGCAAGGACATGGTCATGCCGACCATCGGCTTTCAGGAGGTTCACGGCGAGGAATGGTTTACCGCACCGGACCGTTCTCCTTTTGTCTGGGGCGTGAATGACCCTGATTTTTTCCGGGGCGCGAGGGAATATATTGCCGAACTGCAGACTGCAGACCGCCCCTGGATGCTGACCCTGCTGACCGTCGGCACCCATCAGCCCTATGCGGCGCCCGACGATCTTGCCGCCGGCTACCCCTCCAGGAAGCTCGCCACCGTCGCCATCCTCGATGAAGCGGTGGCCGGCTTCATCACCGGCCTGCGGCAGGACGGGGTCCTGGAAGACACACTGGTCCTCATAACCTCCGATGAATCACACGGCGCTGAACTGGCGGACTGGGTCAGCAGCTGGGGAATAGGAATTCTCCTGGCCCCGGAGCAGGAACTGCTGCCCCGCCTCAAGCCCGGCACTTACGGTCTGGTGGATATAACTGCCTCGATCCTTGACTACCTGGGCCTCGAACCCTCCCCGGGCGTCATCGGCAGAAGCTTTTTCCGTGACTACCCGTCCCCGCGGGAAATGGTCGCCTATACCGCCGGCAAGCTCCGCTGGCACACCAGCGGTAATATACGCTACGAATGCACCAGGAACGGTGAATGCCGGACGGGACCTTCCCCCAGCCTGATCGGCTTCCCCACAACAGAGCTGAAGCCCGACAAGGGAAAACAGGCGGAAAAACTTTTCGCCATGGCTGCAACCCTCGATCACAAACTCACCGGCCAAAACCGGTCGCATCAATTACGTTTTGCCAGCGGCGAGGTTCGCAGGCTCCCCGAAAAAATCGCCAGTGAATGGACCGACAATCTTGCCGGGGCGCAGTATCTGGATTTTCCGGCCAATTCAACAGTTCATGTTTCCATACGCGTCCGGGCCCTGCAGACGCCGGATACCGGGGTCCGTCTGAAGCTGTCCCTCCGGCAGTTCGAACAACTGGTCCTGGACATTCCCTTCCCCCAGTTTCCGGTCCTCCATGCCGGCGAGGAGGGAAAGGTGGAATTTGATTTTTCCAATCCGGAGAGCCGGCAGGCCTTCTCCTTTCACCTGGTGGGCGAGGGGAAAAACGGCGAAATCCGGCTGGATGAATTCAATGTAACGGTGAACACTGCCGGGGGCTGAGAACAGTACTGATGGATGAAAAAAAAAGACAGCGGCCCGCGCCCTGCTACCGTTCGGATCCACAGGGAGCCCATAGAATTGTATAAGATTCTCAAGCTCGGCAACCTGGTTCAGAGCGGGGGCGAGGCCAAAAGCGCGGTCACTGGAGGACTTGTGCGGCTCAACGGCGCGGTTGAAACAAGGAAGGGGAAAAAGGTTGTAGCCGGCGACACGATTGAATTTGAAAAAAACAGGATCCGGGTTATTCTCGACTAAACGCCGGTTCAACCCGGCCTGTTTACCCGCCCCCGTTCGGCCACGGAATGGTACCCGGGGCAAACGGGAAACGATGAGGCGACAATGCGTTCAATAAAAGGAGGTGGACGATGCCCGAATTCTGCAGTCCTTTTACAGTGAAAAAAAGTGACCGAAAATTGACCAGGGAAGAGCTGATCCGCGCGATCCGCTTCATGATTGCCGCGGAATACGAAGCGATCCAGCTTTACCAGCAGACCGCCGAAAGCACGGACGACAAGCTTGCCCGGGAAGTTCTGATCGACATAGCCAACGAGGAAAAGGAGCATGCCGGTGAATTCCTCCGCCTCCTGCACGAACTGGATCCGGAAGAAAATAAATTCTACCAGGAGGGCTATGAGGAGGTCGAGGAGATGATCACCAGGATAAAAAAGTAACAGGATGGTGACGGGAGCCCATCTTCGGCACGCGGACTTCGTGGCGGCAGCGACAAATGAGGAGAAACACCTCTGCACACCGCCTTGAAATTGGTGGAAATGTTTTTCGATTTCGATACCGATTTCGATGAGACATTTCCTTAAATTTGCTCCCATCGGGATCGGGATCGAATCCTGATCCCGGAAATGTCAGGGTGGTTTTTGCAGTGCTTTTTTTTTGCCTTCCCTCCGGCTGATCTATCGTTAGGTTGTTCATGGGGTTCCGGGGAACAGATTACCGGGAAAGGCGGATGAGGACCTGTATGGCACCGAAGCGGAAATTTTACTGTGAGCTGGTCTCCTGGGCCAGGGTCATGAACCTCACCCATGATCTTGCCGTGCGGATCCGCCGCTCCGGTTTCCGGCCCGATATTGTCGTGGCGATTGCCCGCGGCGGATATGTACCGGCCCGTCTGCTGTGCGATTTCCTCGATCTCGCCGATCTGAGCAGCATCCGCATCGTCCATTATACCGCCGGCGCCGCCAGGCGCGGGGATGCCGTACTGGCCGAGGGGCTCTGCCGCAGCCTGGACAGCAAAAATGTCCTGCTGGTCGATGATGTCAGCGACACCGGCGACACCCTGGCCCTGGCCCGGGAACACCTGGCCGGACTCGGCGCCGCCGCCGTCCGCATCGCCGTGATGCATCACAAGGAAACCTCGACCGTCCAGCCCGACTACCATGCCCACCGGATCGTCAAGTGGCGCTGGATCATTTACCCGTGGGCGGTGTACGAAGACGTCAACGGCTTTCTCGCCCGTCTGAACCGGCGCCCGGCGGATGCCGGCGAGGCGGTGAAACTGCTGGATTCGCGCTTCGGCCTGCGGATACGCCGCTCCCTGGTCGAAAGAATACTCACCCTGCAGCAGCAGAAATAACTGGATAACCGCCGACGGCCCATGCCCGCCGAATCCGATCAACGCCAACCACCAACCTTTTCCGGTCAGACCATGAGAAAATACGCGTTCATCTACTTTCTTGGGGAGGATATCGACACCATACGCAACAGCCTTGGCCAGCATGTCCGCTACTGGAAGGGTTTGGGGCTCGATTATTATGTCAACGGTCCTTTTGCCGACAGAAGCGGGGGGCTGATCGTCTTTTCATCGGACAGTCCTGAGAAGGCCGGAAAAATCATTGCCCAGGACCCCCTGGTGAAGGCAGGGGCGGTGGGCCAATACTGGCTGAAGGAATGGGTTGCCTGACGGCCCGGAGCCCTCCGGGCGGCCGCCTTGACTGATGCTGGAGCACCTCCCTGTGGGGCAAACCCTGCCCCCGGAAATCCGGCCCGGAGCCTGAACGGCGGAAAAGACCCCCATCATGAACGGAGAAGCCGACATGCGCAACGAAACAATGTTCAAGACCTGTCCAATGTGTGCAATGAACTGGGGGACCAGGGTCGATTTCCTGCATGACCGGACCCTCAAGCTGAACGGTTACCAGGCGGATTTCGACGACCTGGATTCCGGCCTCTTTTTATTCACCCATACCGTTGACGGCTGCTGCACCACCATGGCGATCAGGGTAAGGGATTTCATTGACCTCTATTCGGGGGACAAGTTCGAACAACGAAAAACCGGCACGGAGGAGTGTCCGGGATACTGTCTGCACAGAGACCGGCTCGAGCCCTGCGGCGCACGGTGCGAATGCGCGTTTGTCAGGGAAATTATCCAGATTATCCTCAATTTCCCGAAAATCCCGGCCTGAAAAAATGACGACTCAATTTGCCGGCCTTACCCTGCCTCCCCTGCGCCTGAGCCGGAACAGGATCGCCCTGGATCCCCTATCCGCGAAGGACGCCGGTCTCAGTCCCGCAGTTCCCTCACCGCCGCGGCAACAACCTGCGCCGCCCTGTCGACCTCGGCAACGGTGGTCATGCGGCCGACGCTGAAGCGCACCGTCCCCTTGGCCCATTCCTCCGGGATACCCATAGCCGACAGGACATGGGAGATATTCACCCCCCCGGAATGACAGGCTGCTCCCGGCGATACGGCCACCTCGCCGCCGATCCGTTCGATGATCCTGTTCGCTTCCATCCCCCTGAACGACACGCTCAGGGTATTGGGGAGGCGGTGGACGGGGTGGCTGTTCACCCTGCTGCCCGGCAGGACGCCCGTCAATCCGTCCGCGAGCCTGTCCCGCAGTTGCCGCATTTCAGCAAGATGTTCCTGCAGGTTCAGGGAAGCAAGCTCGCACGCCTTGCCCAGGCCGACAATCTGCGTAACGTTCTCGGTTCCGGCCCTCCGGCCGCGCTCCTGGCCGGCGCCGTGACAGAACTTGGCGGGTTTGACCGGACCCCGGATATAGAGCGCGCCTATACCCTTGGGCGCATAGAGTTTGTGACCGGCAACGGACAGCATATCGACCCCGAGGGCATCAACCGCCGCCGGTATCTTGCCCACGGACTGGGCCGCGTCGGTATGAAAAATGATATTTTGATTGCGGGCGATTTCAGCAATGTCACCAATGGGCTGAATGGTGCCGACCTCGTTGTTGGCGTGCATGATGGTGATCAGGATGGTATCCGGCCGGATTGCTTCTTCGACCGCGGCGGGGTCGACCAGGCCCTCGCCGTCCACCCGCAGCACCGTGGTTTCAAAGCCGAACCCGGCAAGAGAACGGCACACTTCCAATACGGCGGGATGTTCCACGGCGGAGGTGATAATGTGGGTCCCTCTTTCCCGCATTGCCCATACCGTGCCTTTGATGGCGTGATTATTGGCCTCGGTGCCGCCGCTGGTAAAAACAACCTCCCTTGCCGCACATCCCAACAGGCCGGCCACCTGTTGGCGGGCCTCCTCCACCGCCCGCCGCGGCTCCGAACCGTACCAGTGGCTGCTCGACGGGTTGCCGAAATGCTCCTCGAGATACGGCCGCATGGCCTCGATGACTTCCGGAGCGTGGGGGGTTGTCGCGTTATAATCAAGATAGATGGGCTTGTTCATGTGCAGTTCCACGGCAGTCGGGGTTCCGTCCGCTGGTCAGTCCCGGACAATCTGTTCCTCGAAAAATCATGCTCCGGCCCAGCATAGCAAAAACGACCACAATGTGGCAATATATTTATCGCTCCGCCGACCCCATACCGGTTTGCTCCCCGCCGGAATCAGCGTCCCGGAAGGGATCGCGCCACTCCTTTCCCTGGGACCCGGCCACGTTCGGCTGGACGATCATGCCGTCATACACATTCAGCCCCTTCCGGAGAGAGGCGTTTTCCCGCAACGCCCGGTCCAGGCCTTTGTCGGCAATCTCCAGCGCAAAGGGCAGGGTCACGTTGGTCAGGGCAAAGGTCGAAGTCCGCGGCACCGCCCCCGGCATGTTGGCCACGCCGTAATGGATCACCCCGTCAACCGTGAAGGTGGGTTCGGCATGGGACGTCACCCTCGAGGTCTCCACGCAGCCCCCCTGGTCGATGGCCACATCAACAATGACGGAACCGGGCCGCATCCGGGAAACCATGTCCCCGGTCACCAGTTTGGGGGCCCGGCCGCCGGGAATCAAAGCGGCCCCGACAACAAGGTCGGAGTCAGCCACCTGCCTGCTGATATTGTATTCATTGGAAACAAGCGTGGTCATCCTGCCGCCGTACAATTCATCGAGGCGGGCAAGGCGCTCCATATTCGTGCCGATCAAGGTTACATCCGCACCCATGGCCAGGGCCACCCGCGTGGCGTTGGTGCCGACAACGCCGGGGCCGATGATTGTCACCCTGCCCGGATCGACTCCCGGCACCCCGCCAAGCAGTACTCCGGCACCGCCGTTCGTTTTTTCAAGATAACGGGCCCCCACTTGAACAGCCATGCGGCCGGCAACCTGGCTCATGGGTGTCAGCAGGGGCAATGAACCATCCGCGAGCTGCACTGTTTCATAGCCGATTCCGTTTATCTTCCTGCGGCACAAAAATTCCGTCAACTCCGGCCTGGGGGCCAGGTGCAGGTAGGTGAAAAGAATCTGTCCCGTCCGCAGATATTCATATTCGGCCGGGAGCGGTTCCTTGACCTTGATGATCATTTCGGCCCGGGCAAAAACCTCCCGGGCACCGGGCACCAGCACCGCACCTGCCGCCGCGAATTCAGCATCATCAATATTGCTGCCGGAACCCGCTCCCTGTTCCACGAACACCCTGTGGTCCGCCTTGACCAGTGTGTTCACTCCGGCCGGAACCGCCGCCACCCGGAACTCACTGTTCATTATTTCCTTTGGTATACCGATCTCCATTCTTCTCCCCACGGCTTTCTTCCCGGTTGACTCGGCCAGGACTGTCCGGTACTGTATGCATTGCGGCCCACCGAGCCGTCCGACCATCCTCCATATATACCTGTACACGAGTTCGACAGACAATGGAAATCGACAATGAGGACGCCGCCAGGGCGATGATCAAAGAATGGGGACAGCTCCCTCTTGCGGCGCAACAAAGGGAAATCCGCCTTGCCATCCAGCGGCTCGAACTGAGCTGCATGTATTACGAGCAAAAGGGAAACGTCAGGGGAGTGGCCCGATGCGAACGGTCCATCCTCATTCTCAGCGACCGTCTGGCGGTCCTGGCCCAATGAGCGGTCACCCGCTCAATGAACCGAGCAGGATATGCAGGGATCGTAGGAGCGGACCAGCATGGAAGCGAAGTGTTCGATGTCCCTGTCTCCCATGCCGGCCGCCGCCGCCTCCCTGGCCAGGGCCTCGATATCATGCTGAATATTGGCATGGTTCTGAGCCGTGGGAATCACGCAGTCGGCCCTGACGATCCGCCCGTCTTCGTCGAACTCGTACATGTGATACAGAATGCCTCGGGGAACCTCCACCGCGCCGACCCCCCTGCCCGCCGCGGGCCGGACCTTCCGTCTCGGCTCACCGGGTTTTTCCGCCAGCAGCCGGTCAATGAGAAGGAGGGCATCTTCCACCACGTGCATGCACTCGACGAGCTGGGCGGCGTTGTTCATGAACGGATTGTGGCAGACCGGCTCGAGCTGCAGCAGTTCCGCCAGCTTCCTTGCCCGTTCATGGAGAAGGGAAAAGTTATTGTTCAGCCTGGCCAGGGCGCCCACGGCAAAGGAAGCACGGGAGAGCCGCGCCCATTTGGCCGTGGATTGGGGCGTGCAGTATTCATTCGACATCTCCTTGTATTCCCATTCTTTCCTGCGGACGCCGTCGGACGACTTCAAGTCCCCGCCGATAAAGGGATATTCTTTTTCCCCGTGCAGGGAGACAAATTCGGTCTCCCGGCGGAAATCGGGGATGGAGAAACCGGCAAACAGCTCCCCCGCCCGGTGCAGGTCGGTGATTGCCGCCCGCAGGCGATGGTGGAGATGGCGCAGTTCATCCCGGGCGGGCAGCATGGTAAACCCTCCGACCACGGTACGGGTGGGATGAAGCCGGCGGCCGCCGATCAGGTCGCAGGCATCGTTGGCCAGCAGCTTGAGCCGGGCCGCCCGCTGCACCTCCTCGGGATGGGTCTCGACCAGGGGCAGGATGCTGCCGGTGCCGAAAAAATCCGGTGCAACCAGGAAATACAGATGAAGGATATGGCTCTGCAGGGTTTCCATATGCTTGAGCAGCAGCCGCAACCGGTTCGTCTGGGTGTCGGGCTCGAAACCGAAACCGTTTTCCACGGCGCGGATGCTGGCCAGGGTGTGACCGATGGAGCAGATGCCGCAGATCCGGGCGCAGATCCAGGGAGCGTTCTCCCATTTCTTGCCGACCAGCATCGCCTCGAAAAAGCGGGGTGTTTCGACAACCTCCCAGCTCGCCTCCCGCACGGCGCCGGACTCGATCCTGATCCTGATGTTGCCGTGGCCCTCGACTCTGGTCAGATGGCGCAGATTGATATCGCAGGAAATTTTCATGCTCCCGGTGACCGTCCCCGTTCGTCCGTTTTTTTCCGCAGCTCGTCGGCAACATCCCGAAAACCGCCGAAGCACTCCAGCCGGTCGAGGATGGCTTCGGCCGAGAATCCGCGGGTTTTCATGATTTCTTCAAGCTGGGCGATATTCGCTCCTTCCGCCGGACCCCGGCAGCCCCAGCAGCCGAAACGGTTGTTGGGGCACCAGGCGTCGCAGCCGGCCCGGGTGATCGGTCCAAGGCAGGGCTCCCCCAGATCATAGAGGCAGATGTTCTCGTTGGCCTTGCACTCCATGCAGACAGGGTACTTCGGGTGCACGACCTTTTTGCCGACCACCAGGTCGGTGACGATCCGCTCCACCTCCTCCTTTTTGACGGGGCAGCCGTAAATCCAGAGGTCGACGGCGACAAAATCCGCCAGGGGACGCGCCTCCATGGTTGCAACGGGAAAATCGCCGTACACGGTCCTGGCCGCAAACCGCGGGTCACTGAAGCGGTTCTTCAACTGGTTGACGCCGCCGAAGCAGGCGCAGCTGCCCAGGGCGACGAGCAGCTCGGCGTTGCCGCGGATGGCGCGCAGCCGCTCAATCTCGTCGGGCCTGGTCACGCTGCCCTCGACAAAGGCGATTGCGTACTCATCGCTCCCGCCCGTCATCACCTCCCGGAAGCGGACAATTTCAATCAGGGACAGAAACTCCGTGAGGGTGGCCTCGTTGTTGAACAGCTGCAGCTGGCACCCTTCGCAGGAGGAAAGCTCGAAAAATGCCGCTTTCGGCCGGGGAGCGGGCACTCCCAGATAATTTCGCTCACCGGGCATGTCAAATCGCCTCTTTCAGGTTCATCACCGACCAGTAGTCGAAAACCGGCCCTTTCAGACAGGTGTAGGTCGAGCCGATATTGCAGCGGCAGCACTTGCCCCGGCCGCAGTGCATCCGCCGCTCCAGGGAGACGAACATCCGCTGCATGGGCAGGCCGGCCTCGGTCAGAATGTCGCAGACATACCTGAACATCACCGGCGGGCCGCAGACGACGGCGTAGGCGTTGTGAGCCAGCGATCTGCCCCCGGCCAGCTTCTTCTCCAGGATGGCGGTGATAAAGCCGACATGGCCGTCCCAGCCGGCATCCGGCTCATCCACCGTAATCTGCAGATCGATGTCGAAACGACGCCAGGCGTCATACTGATAGGTGAACAGCAGTTTCCGCGGGGTATTGGCCCCGTAGATGAGGTTCACCTCCCCGTACCTGCTCCGGCTCTCGAGGATGGAGCACAGGGGAGAGCGGAGCGGCACGATGCCCAGCCCGCCGGCGACGAAGTACATATCGCCGCCCTCCATTTCCTCCACTGGAAACGAGGTGCCGAAGGGACCGCTGATGCCCACCTGGGTCCCCCTTTTGACCCGGTCCAGGAATCCGGTCAGGTTGCCCACCGCCCGGATGCACAGTTCGATGTCGCCGTGCCGCAGGGGGCTGGAGGAAATGGAAAAGGGAGCTTCGCCGATCCCCGGGAGTTCGAGCATGACAAACTGCCCGGGCCTGAACGTGAAGGAGCGGCGCAGGCTGGAATCACAGAGTTGAATCTGGTACAGTTTTTCCGTGGCCGTCAACGGATAGATATTGGTGATCTCGGCCATATAGCTGTACTCAAAGCCGGCCGGGTCTTCTCCCGGCCGCTGCTCCCGGCCGCTGTGCATGAGCGGCGGGGTGAACGGTCTATGCATCTCCCTGTGCCTCCCTTCTGACGCTGGCGATCACCTCGGGGACGGTGATCCCGGCAAGGCAGGCGGTCCCGCAGCGGCCGCAGCCGACGCAAAGCGAGGCTTCGAACGCTTCCACGAACCCTCGGTGCTTGTGATAAAACCGGTACTTGAGCCGGGTATGGCTCTCCGGCCTGAAGTTGTGCCCCCCGGCCACCTCGGCAAAATCGATCAGGTTGCAGGAATAGAGGTGCATCTCCTTGAGGGCGCCGCGCAGATCAAGATCAACGTATTCCTGGACGCCGTAGCAATAGCAGGTGGGACAGACATTGGCACAGGTTCCGCAGGACAGACATTTTTTTCCCCAATCCAGCCAGACCTCGGCCTGAAACTCCATGTCCAGGATCTTGGTCAGGTCGGTGGCATCGACCTGACAGGAAAAGCCGGCCTTTTTCATGTCCCCCTTCTTCATGAACAAGGCGTGGTCATGGGAAGAAGGGTCCCTGGTTCCGGCCCCCTTGAGCAGTTCGTAGGCCTCGGCGCTCTGCACTTCGACAAAATAGTCCCCGCCGATATCGGTGAGAAACATGTCAAAGCCGTGCAGGACCGTGTCGGCGCCCATGGAGCGGCAGAAACATTGCGGCTGCGGGACGCAGTCTATCCCGATGATGAAGGTGCTGCGGCGCTTGGCCGCATAATATGGATTGGGGTAACTGCTGTCGATCATTACCTTGTCGAGCTTGTTCAGGGCGTTGATGTCGCAGGCGTGCATGCCGAAAAAGGCAACGGGCAGGTAGGCATTGTCATCGACCATCTTCTCCCAGGTCGTGCCGCTCAGGCTGAACGTGGCCAGCACTTCCCGATGGGGAAGAAAAAACTTCTTGGGCGAATGGGTCGTGGTCGTATAATCGAGCCGCAGGTCCTCAAACCGGCAGATGGCGTCAAAACCGTACAGCACTTCGCCGTCGGGCCGCCTGGCCTTTTCGACAGGACCGATTATGCGGCGGCTGGAAAGGGCGTCAAAGAGCGCCTGCAATCGGTATTTCGGCAAGACCTTGAAAAGCATGGATTCCGTCCCTGGAGTCTCTCTCCTTTCATTATATAGGAATAAAGGGGGCTCCGGTCAAATGGAATTGATTTTCTTTTTCAGATACCTCCGGCTGCCCGATACATGGTAGACTGGCGCGGCAGCCCGAGTCGCGACAGGGCCGCGTCACTTATGA
>DSAE01000172.1 GCA_011372855.1 Desulfobacteraceae bacterium | reverse complement strand
TTACAAAACACACAATGCGCCTTTCATGGATTTGTCAAGAAAAAAATGCTCCCAACGGCTTGATTATTAACAAAAATATTGCAAAATATCATATGCAATTTTCTAACCGGAAATTACTGAAAATATCATATGCAATTTTCTAACCGGAAATTACTGATTATTATTATAATCTCATACGACTTCACCTGTTTGATAATGTCCATGGAAATGCCGAAACGTTCATGCCGGTGAAAACAAGCAACCAGAATTCAACCGGCCATCTCTTAGATTTGTTATGAAAATCTCCCTTTACTACCTGCTGCTCGTTCTTTTTCTGATGATCCCGGCGCCGGTCCCGGCCGACGAAAATGTCCAGAGGGAGGAAACGTACAAAAATCTGGAGGCCTTTTCCACTGTGCTGATGCTGCTGCAGCAGCACTATGTGGATCCCATCGATCCCCATGACGTGATTATGGGCGCCATCAACGGCATGCTCACCTCCCTTGATCCCCACTCGTCCTATCTTTCTCCGGACGATTTCACTGAGCTCCAGGAAGAAACCCACGGCAGCTTCAGCGGCATCGGCATCGAGATCACCATGAAGGACGGGATACTGACCGTCGTTTCACCCATAGAAGACACGCCCGCCTACCGGGCGGGGATCAAGGCGGGCGACCAGATTATACGCATTGACGGCGGGATGACCAAAAATCTGACCCTCATGGACGCCGTCAAGAAACTGCGCGGCAGGAAAGGGACAAGCGTCACGATCTCCATCCACCGGAGCGAATGGCAGGAACTGAAGGACTTCAACCTCGTCAGGGACGATATCCCCCTGCAAAGCGTCAAATCCTTGGAACTGGAGCCGGGTCTTCTGTACGTCCGCATCTCGAATTTTCAGGCCAAAACAACCAGGGACCTGCGGGAAACGCTCCGCACTCATGGCAAACAAGGCCCCATTCAAGGCCTGATTCTTGATCTGCGGAACAACCCGGGGGGCCTGCTCGACCAGGCGGTCAAAACAGCCGATGTCTTCCTCAGCCAGGGAGTCATTGTTTTCACCCGGGGGCGGGTCAGCGAGGAGGATCTGATTTTTGAAGCCCATCCCGAGGACGACATCAACCAGTTTCCGATGATCGTCCTGGTCAACGGCGGCTCCGCCAGCGCCTCGGAAATTGTTGCCGGGGCTCTGCAGGATCACAAGAAAGCCATTGTGCTCGGCACCGAAACCTTCGGCAAGGGCTCGGTCCAGACCATCATCCCCATGCCCGACGGCGGGGGGCTCCGGTTGACCACCGCCCGATATTTTACGCCAAGCGGCGAGTCCATCCAGGCCACCGGCATAAAGCCGGACATTGTCGTACCCTTCATTCCCCCCGAGAATATCCCGCAAACCGTCAGTGAAGGCCAGCAGCTTCGGGAAAAGGACCTGCCCAATCACATCGAACATGAAGAGCGGAAGGATCAGCCCGCATCGGAAGGAAGCGGGAAGGAGGCCGGGGGCGATGATCCGGTCAGCGAAGCTGAACAGCGGCTTCGCCAGGACAACCAGCTCCGCAACGCCCTGTATATCCTCAAAGGGCTGAATATCGCCTCGCAACAGGCTGAAAGGGAAAAGGAAAAGGCGGATTGACCATCACGGAGCGATCCGGCAAGCTGCGGGCAAGGCGCCGTTTTTCCCCCGCCCGCGGAATTTCATTTATTTCGACAAACCCAGCTCCCGGAGAATCCGCTCGTTTTTGGTCCATTTTTTCTTCACCTTGACCCACAGATGAAGGGTCGCCCTGCGCCCGAGCATTTCCTCGATATCGGGGACGGCCTGTTTCCTGATGGCGGCCAGCATCCTGCCCTGCCTGCCGATAAGAATTCCCTTCTGCGACGCCTGCTCCACCAGGATGGTGGCATGGATGACCACCGGAGCACGGTCGTCGGCCCCCTCCTGAAAACTGTCAATCATCACTGCTGTCGAGTAGGGCACTTCCTCCCGGGCGAGGAGAAAGATCTTCTCCCTGATGATCTCGGCGGCAATGAACCGTTCGGTGGCATCCGTGGGCATGTCTTCGGGAAAGTACATCGGACCCGCGGGCAGGAACCGCACCACTTCATCGAGCAGACGGCCGGCCCCCTCGCCGGACAGGGCTGAAAGGAAAACCGTCGCCGAAAAAGGATACAGGGAGGCGTACCAGTCAAGGAGCGGCGGCAGCGCCTCTTTGTCACGCAGGTCGACCTTGTTGAGAGCCAGGATGACCGGACAGCGGATCTTCCCAAGGTACCGGGAAAATTCGTTCCGGAATTTCTCCAGCCGTTCCGGATCATCGACGGTTGCATCGGCAAGAAACAGGACGACATCGGCTTCAGCCAGGGTGTCGAGAGCGGTCCGGACCATTTCCCGGTTCAGGAGCGCCCGCGGTTGATGCAGTCCGGGCGTGTCGAGCAGGATGATCTGATACGACTGCCCGGTCAGGATGCCGAGAATCCTGTTCCTGGTGGTCTGGGGCCTGGGGGTGACTATCGCTATTTTCTGGCCGATGAAATAATTCAGCAGGGTGGATTTGCCGGCATTGGGCGGTCCGATGATCGCCACCACGCCGGAACGATAGTCTCCATGTGCATTGTTCGCCAAGGGTGAAGGGGTCACGACCGTCAACTCAAGAAATTAATGACAAATTTTCCATTACCTGCTACAGGTCGGTAACTTACCACGACCACTTATTACACCACAACGTGTTTTCACCATATGATTCCTCGGGGCACCCTGGTTGAGTACATCGACGCCGGCAGATTCATCTGCGCGCTGGTCACGGAGCAATCCGGGAGCCGCCTGCGTCTTTTGGGGCAGAACGGCAGGGACATCAACCTGCCGTCGTCCAGGGTCCTTCTCGTTTCCCGCTCCGCTCATTCCCTCGCCGATGACCGTGAAACCCTTGCCGCCCGGCTCAATGCCGTTGCGGACAAACGCCAGCAGATTGCCGATTCCCTCGATTTGCGGGAGTTGTGGGAAATCGTCCGCGATGAGCCGGACAAGGAATATTCGGCCGATTTTCTGGCCGAACTGGTTTTCGGCGACGGGATTTCCGACGACGAGGCCGCGGCCTTCCTCCGCGCAGTGTTCGCCGATCGGCTGTTCTTCAAATTCAAGGGAGGCAGGGTTGTCACCCACTCCGCTGAACAGGTGGAGGCCCTGCTGCGCCGGCAGCAGAAGGAAGCGGAAAAAGCCCGCCTGCTGGAGACCTCGGCCGAAGCGGTGAAGAAAATAATGGCCGGAGAGCAGGCAACGGCAGCCCAGTGGCCGGAGCGGCGCCAGGTGCTGGAATGGATTGCACAGTGCACCCTTTTCGGCTCCGAGTGCGCCCAGGCCGACTTCGTGCGGGAACTGTTCAAGAAAGCCGCCCTGACCGGGCCCCACGACGCCTACCATCTCCTGGTCCGGTCCGGCGTCTGGCGGGTGGACGAAAATATCCACCTGCTCAGATCGGGCCATCCGGTGGAATTCGACCCCGAGACCGAGAGCCTGGTGCAGGCCCTGCGCGAAAGCACGGCCGAGGAACTGCTCGCCGATCCCAAGCGCCTGGATTTGCGCGAATTGGCCACGTATACCATAGACGGCGCCGATACCCGTGATTTTGATGACGCGCTGCACCTGGAGCAACGCGGCGACGGCTTCGTCGTGGGGGTTCACATCGCCGACGTTACCCACATCGTGGCGCCCGGCGGTCCGTTGTTCAGGGAAGCGGAGAACCGGGCCACCTCTCTCTATTTTCCCGACGGCCAGGTCCCCATGCTTCCGGAACGGATCGCCAACAACCTGTGCAGCCTGGTGGCCGGCAGGGTGAGGCCGGCAATCAGCTTTTTTCTGCACCTGGATCATGATGGCGAACTGCTCGATACCAGGATATCTCCCAGTATCATCCGGGTCACAAGGCAGTTGACCTATGACGAGGTGGACCAGCTCATTGACCGGGACAGGGAACTGACCCAGCTCCATCAGCTGTGCGGGAAACTGCGGCACAAGCGCCTGCATAACGGCGCCCTTTTTCTTCCTTTTCCCGATGTCAACTTCATCTTCAGGCAGGACGGAGAACTGGCGGTCAACCTGGCGCCGGTCGACACCCCGGCGCGGTCGCTGGTCGCCGAGCTCATGATACTTGCCAACAGCGCCGCCGCTTCCTACCTCGCCGGCCAGCATGCTCCCGGCCTGTACCGCGCCCAGGGCCGGCCGCGGAAAAGAATCGCCACCGGCCTCAATGACGGCCTGCTGGCAATAGCCCGGCAGCGGCGGTTTCTGGCCCGGGGTGATCTTGTTGTGCATCCGAAGCCCCACAGCGGCCTGGGGCTGCCGTGCTATACAACGGTTACCTCGCCCATTCGCCGCTTCCTCGACCTGGTCATCCAGCTGCAGCTCAACAGTCTTATCCGCGGCAGGGGGATCCTGTTCTCCGAGGAAGAATGCAATGATTTCGCCGCCTCGGTCTGCCGCAATCTCGCCAGGGCCGCATCAGTCAGGCAGCAGCGGCATCGCTACTGGATACTTCGCTATCTGGAGCAGAAACAGGGCGAAAAGGTCAGTGCCATGGTCGTCAACCGCGGCCCCAAAAGGATCAGCCTGCTCCTGACCGACTGTCTTTTCGACGTAGACCTGCCGCCCCATCCGCTCTACCAGGTTGAACCGGGGGACACCGTCAAGGTCAGAATTGCCCGGGCCAATGCCTTGGACAATGTTTTGCGCATCGAATGGTAGGCATTCCGCCAAGCTCTTCTGGATGACCGCGTGCTGTCCTTCTTCCTCTCACCATTGAAAAAAAATTTGGCCGGGGTGCCTTTTTTTATATGAGAACCTTCGGACAGCGGGTATAATTATTTCACGGAATTGGACAATAATTATGTGCAAGATGCTGACCGGGAGGGGGGAATGCCGATCTTCAGAGCTGATTATGGAAAATTCCAGGCCGCCGCGTGGCGCTTAACCGTCATCGCCGCCCTGCTTGCCATGCCGGGCATGAGCGGGGCCCAGATTTTGGGGCTGTGCTCCAACTGCCATACCATGCACAACAGCCAGGACAACCTGGCCATGACCCTGGAAAACCCCTGGGATACCCCCGGGGAGCCCCATGCTCAGCTGCTGAGGGCCTCCTGCCTCGGCTGCCATGCCCAGGGGGCCGGCGCGACCAATATCGTCGTCTCCGGCGGCAACCGGTTCCCCCAGGTGTACCATGACGACGTTTCCGGCGATCTCGCCGGTGGCAATTTCTGGTACATCAACAGCGGTGCAGATCCCTCCGAGGCAAAGGGTCATAACATCCCGGCCCTTACAGGGGCGGACGACACCCTGTACTATCCGCCGGGCTTTATCCGAGGCGGACCTTTTAACAGGCATACCACCAATATTATTACTGATCGCCTGTCCTGTGCCGGCGACCCCGGTAATGAACAACTGGTCGGCTGTCACGGCATCCGAACCCACAGTACCGACTTTGCACTTGGAGGGATCAAGGGCGCCCATCATGACAATGTTGCCGGCACCGTTGACCCTGGACCGACTGAAAACAGGCCCGGCCACGGCTACCGCTTCCTGGTCGGCGTCAAGGGGTATGAAGACCCGGACTGGCAGGCAACCAGATCCCCCGGCGACCATAACGAATACTATGCCCTGACAGCCCCCATCCAGATGGGCTGCGGCGGCGGCCTGACTTCCTGCCATGTTTCCGATGGTGGAGTCCGTCCACCTGACGGCACCATCAGCCAGTACTGCGCCACCTGCCACGGCAACTTTCATACGCTTGAAACGAGCGCAAACGACGGCATCGGCGACGATGCAATCGCCCCGTTCATCCGCCATCCCACCGACCTGACCATTCCCAACCGGGACGAATACCTGGACTACACCGTCTATGACCTCGACTCGCCCGTTGCCCGGACGTCGGTGGGCGACCTCGGCGGGCCGAGCAGCGCGGTCAGCCCCGGCGCCGACGCGGTGATGTGCCTCTCCTGCCACTACTCCCACGCCGGTCCCTACGACGACATGCTCAGGTGGGACTACACGGCCATGGTTGCCGGCGGCGGCAGCACCTCCCCCAGCGGCTGCTTTGCCTGCCATACCACCAAGGATTGACGCCTCCCCTGGCGCGGCGCGGCGGGATTTTGCCGCGCCGCCAAAGACTTCCTGTCCACCGCCCCGTTCAGCAAAGGGCAGCCGCACGCACCTCCGATCAAATCATAATTCCGCTTCCCGGAAACACCGGGCCTGACGGTCCTTGGCCGAGAGAATCGGCTCCCCGGCCAGGGGCCAGTCGATGCGCAGATCGGGGTCGTTCCAGGCTATGGTTCGTTCGCACTCCGGGGCATAGAACTCCGTTGCCAGATAGAAGAGGTCGGCAACATCCGAAAGAACGAGAAATCCGTGGGCAAATCCTGCCGGTATCCAGAACTGGAGCTTGTTTTCCTCGGACAGGCGGACGCCGATCCATTGCCCGAAGGTGGGTGATCCTGTGCGGATATCCACCGCCACATCGTAGACTTCACCCCGCAGCACCCGGACCAGCTTGCCCTGGGGGCAACGCACCTGGTAGTGCAGCCCGCGCAGAACATTGCGCACCGACCGGGAGTGATTGTGCTGAACGAACGTGGGGCAGAAACCGGCCAGTTCCTCCCACCGCCGCTGGTTGAAGCTCTCGAAGAAAAAACCGCGCTCGTCGGTGAAAACCCTGGGCTCGATGATCAGCGCGTCCGGAATGTTGGTGGCAATTATCTTCATTGTTGCTTCCCTTGTCCCTGCAGTTCGTCCCGGCCGCCGTACATGCGCCGATAATACTCCTGGTAGGAGCCGTCGATAACCGCAGCAAGCCACGCCCGGTTGGTGAGATACCAGTCGACGGTCTGTTCCATACCCTGCTCAAACGTCACTTTCGGCGACCAGCCGAGCTCTTCGGCAATTTTACCGGCATCAATGGCGTACCGGCGGTCATGGCCCGGCCTGTCCCTGACAAAGGTGATCAGTGACCGGCGGGGCAGGCCGGAGGGCAATAAGCCCGCCTGCCGGTCAAGAATATCGCAGAGCAGCCCGACAACCTCCAGGTTTTTCTTTTCGTTGCGGCCGCCGATATTATATGATTCTCCCGGCCGCCCCTGCTCCACAACCCGCAGTATGGCCTCGCAATGATCCAGGACGTACAGCCAGTCACGCACATTGCCGCCGTCACCGTACACAGGGAGGTCCCTGCCGTGCAGGCCGTTATTGATGATCAGCGGTATCAGCTTCTCGGGAAACTGGTAGGGACCGTAATTATTCGAACAGTTGGTTATCAGCACCGGCAGGCCGTAGGTATGATAATAAGCCCGGGCCAGGTGATCGGAAGACGCCTTGCTGGCCGAATAGGGCGACCGGGGATCGTAGCGGGTCGATTCGGTGAAATAGCCCGTGTCGCCCAGGGAGCCGAACACCTCGTCGGTGCTGACATGCAGGAAACGGCAACTGTCCGCCCTGCCGGGCGGGCCGGCTTCAATCCAGTGCTTCCTGGCCGCATCGAGCAGGGTATAGGTCCCGAAAATATTGGTCCGGATAAACTCGGCCGGACCGGCAATGGAGCGATCGACATGGGACTCGGCGGCAAAATGGACGACGGTATCGAATCTGTAGCGGTCAAAAAGTGCGCCGACCAGATCCTGATCACAGATATCCCCCTTGACAAAGTGATACCCCGGGCTGTCCGCCACATCCGCAAGACTGGCGAGATTGCCGGCATAGGTGAGTTTGTCGAGATTGACCACCCGCCACCGGTCCCGACCGCCGAGAAGGAGCCGGACGAAATTAACCCCTATGAAACCGCAGCCGCCGGTAACCAGAACTGTTCTCTGCATTCCTCTCTTCCACCTGTTTTTCTTTGCTTCATATTGATCCGTGCGGAATGATCCCGCGCGGGATATCCGCACGACCCGGCTTGCCGCCGGTGTGTTCCGGTCCGCCCCGAGGCCTTGCCTTCCATGCCGAAGGCAAGCTACTATAAAAACAGTCGGACCGGCTGTCAAACATGGAATGTTCTTTTGCCGCCCAGCGGTTGGAGCCGCCCCTGCCCCGCCCGCTCCCGCACCGGGCGGCTGCTTGATTGTGTGGACAAAGGGGAATATTTCGAGTACAAATATGAATTTGTCGCATTCAGGCATTTCCGTTCAGACAACGGCTCTTCATCCTATGAAATCTTGCGCATCCGCCACACTCATTATCCTCCTCTCCCTCTTTTTCGCCCTGCCCTCCTCTGCCTGGGCAACGGACGAAAAACCCTATCTGGCGGACATCCTGCTCACATCGTCCCAGACGGACCTGCTGCTTTTCTGTACTATACAAAACAGTTTCGTGCCCGATATGATCGAGGGCGTGCACAACGGCATTCCCGTCACCTTTACCTTTCTGGTCAAGCTGGAAAAAATCATTAAAAACTGGCCGGATTCAACCCTGGCGGAAATGACCATACACCATACCCTCGCCTATGACCCCATAAAACAGAGATACTCGGTATCCATGTCGGAGCGGACCACCGGGGCCATGGTAACGGATTCCATCGACAAGGCCATGGAAATGATGTCGGAGTTGAACGGCATCAAGATCATACCGCTGGCGGAACTCGAGCCCGACAAACCGTACACCCTGCACGTCAAGGCGGTCCTGGCTGAAAAAACCCTGCCCCTGAACCTGCACTACATTGTCCCCTTTATCTCCTTGTGGGATTTCGAAACCGACTGGAGAACCATAGAATTCACCTACTGATCGGTATGCTTACCCCCCAGCAGCGACAGAAAAAAAGACAATACATCCGTTATGTCATTATTTTCTGCTGCGTATTGATACCCGTTCTCGCCCTCCTGCAGCGCTACCTGCTCAAAGGCACCTTCACTCTTCCCCTCAGCAGCACGATTCTCATCTTTGCCCTCATCAACATAAACGGCCTGCTGCTCCTGCTCATGCTCTATCTTGTGCTGCGCAACCTGGTCGAGCTCATATTCGAACGCAGGCACAAGATAATCGGCAGCAAGCTGCGCACCCGGCTGGTCGTTTCCTTCATTTCCCTCTCCTTCGTGCCCACGGCGCTGTTGTTCGTCATCGCCCTGAGTTTTGTCTCCACCTCCATGGACTACTGGTTCGACACCAATGTCGAGGATTCCCTGCAGTCCTCCCTCAAGCTTGCCCAGACAGTCTATCACGAAACCGAACTGGAGGCGGAAAATTTTGGCAGACATATCAGTCTATCCCTGGAAAACAACAGACGGTATATCAACCCCGTCACCATCGAACGATTTTTCGCGAACATCCTGAAAAATCCACCGCCCGGCTATCCGGATGCCTTGACCCTGATGGACGGCAACACCAAGGAAATATTCTCCATGCGGGGCGAACGCCTCCTTACCGTCGCCCTGCCCGCCGTGCCCACCGAAGCCCTGCGCCTGGCCGGAGATAAAGGGCGGCAGGAAACCATCACCCAGGACACCGGGGTCGGCGAACTTGTCCGTTCCATTACCCCCGTGCTTGGCCAGGATGGACAGGACAGCTACTTCCTGATCACGTCGGTCCTTATTCCCTCGGAACAGCTTGTCCGGATGAAGTCAATATCCGACGGAATCAACGACTACCGTCAGCTGGTGATGCTCAAGGCTCCCATCAAGCTCAGCCTTATCATCATGCTGATCATCATAACCCTGCTCATCCTTTTCGGGGCGATCTGGTTCGGATTTTATATCGCCCACGGCCTGACAGGGCCCATCAAGAAGCTTGCCGACGCGACGCGAAGGGTTGCCGAGGGCGAACTCGATTTTCAGCTTGAAAAGGAGTCGGACGATGAAATGGGACTGCTTGTCGACTCCTTCAACCGCATGACCGCCGACCTGTCCGCCAGCAACAAAAACCTCGCCGAAGCCCATGAGGCGCTCAAACAGAGCAATATCCTCTCCGAACAGCGACGCCACTACATGGAAACCCTGCTCAGGAATGTCACGGCCGGCGTCATCGCCATCAATGAACGCAACGAAATCACGACGATCAATAAATTTGCCGAGGAACTGCTGCGCATCAACCCGGCCGATTTTCTCAACAAGGACTTTCATGACGTCCTCAGCCGGCCCCACGTCGCCATCCTCACCGGTTTTTTCAAGGAACTGCATGATTCGGGAAAACAAACCATCGAGCGCCACCTGCGACTGACCATCCGCAAGGGCGAGACCTTTTCCCTGCTGGTCAACATCACCCGGCTGATGGATGAGTCCCGCCATATCGGCTATGTCATTGTCTTCGACAACCTGACCAAACTGGAAAAGGCCCAGCGTCTGGCCGCGTGGCAGGAAGTCGCCCGGCGCATCGCCCATGAGATCAAGAATCCCCTCACCCCCATCCAGCTTTCCGCCCAGCGGCTGCGAAAACGCTACCTCGACAGGATCACCGAAGACCGGGAGGTTTTTGACCAGTGCACCACGACCATCGTCAACCAGGTCGAGGAAATCAAACGGCTGGTCAGTGAATTCTCCGATTTCGCCCGAATGCCCCAGGTAAAGAAAAAAACGGGCAATCTCGTCTCCATAGCCGAAGACATTTTCATCCTCTACCGGGAAGCCCACAAGCACATCGTCTTCACCCTGGACTGCCGCGAGCCCATTCCCGACTTTTCCTTTGATCCGGTCCAGATAAAGCGCATTCTCATCAACCTGCTTGACAACGCGGTTTCGGTGCTCCCCGAGGGCGGGGAGATCACCCTCTCCCTGTATATCAACAGAGCGGAACATACCGTGGTTATGGAACTTGCCGATACCGGCCCTGGCATCCAGGACAATATCAAACTCCGTCTTTTCGAGCCCTACTTCTCCACCAAGAAATCGGGCACCGGTCTGGGACTGGCCATCGCCCGGACCATCGTCACGGAGCACAACGGCTCCATCCGGGTGCGGGACAACCATCCCCGGGGAGCAGTATTTATCGTTGAGCTCCCCCTTGATAGCTGATATGATGGAAAATTATGAGCATGGTGCACGGGAGAAAGCACGCTCCACTTTCCCTTTGATGGACGCAAATGGCCAATACGCTGCTGATCATTGATGACGAAGAGTCCATCCGGGAATCCCTGTCGGGCATACTTGGTGATGAAGGTTTTGCCACCCTGACGGCATCCTCGGCCGAGGAGGGTCTGGAACTGCTGGACCAGAAGGATGTGGACCTGATCCTGCTTGATATCTGGATGCCCGGCATGGACGGCCTGGAAGCCCTCAAGACCATCAAAAACCGGTTTGACATGCCGATCATCATGATTTCCGGCCACGGCACCATAGAAACCGCCGTGCAGGCGACCAGGATGGGCGCCTTTGATTTCATTGAAAAGCCCCTTTCCTACGACAAGACCATATTGTCCATCAACAAGGGCCTGCATGTTGCCCGGCTTGAGAAAGAAAACCGGATACTGCGGGACAGGACTCCTCCCCATCCGGACCTGACCGGTAATTCCCCGGCTATCCGGCTGCTGCGGGAACAGATAGATCGGGTTGCGCCAACCGACGCCTCGGTGCTGATCAGGGGCGGACACGGAACAGGCAAGGAGCTTGTCGCCCAGACCATCCACTACAAGTCGGCGCGGAAAGACCGGCCCATGGTTGAAGTCAACTGTGCCGCCCTGCCGGAGGAATTGATAGAATCGGAACTTTTCGGCCATGAAAGGGGGGCGTTCACCGGGGCAACCGAGCGGCGGCAGGGGAAATTCGACCTGGCCGACGGCGGGACGATTTTTCTCGATGAAATCGGCGATATGAGCCTCAAAAGCCAGGCCAAGGTCCTGCGCATTCTTCAGGAGCAGAAATTTGAACGGGTCGGCGGCAGCAGGACTATCCAGGTCGACGTCCGCATCCTCGCCGCGACCAACAAGAACCTGGAGGAGGCCATCGAAAACGATCTGTTCCGGGCAGACCTCTTCTACAGGCTGAATGTCGTCCCCATCCTGGTACCGGACCTGAAGGACCGCATTGAGGATATTCCCCTCCTTGTCCAGGATTTCCTCCGGCAGTTCAGCAGAAAAGGGTTGGGCGTCAAGAAAATTTCCCCCGATGCCATTCATACCCTGATGCAGCACTCCTGGCCGGGCAATGTCCGGGAACTGCGCAACCTCGTGGAGCGGCTCATCATCATGGTTCCCGGCGACACCATTACCAGGAAGGACATCACCCTGTTCCTCGGGGCCAACGGGAACATCTCGTTCCCTGCCCCCGAGGGAGGCCGGTACGGCCACCTGGAGTACAGAGAGGCCAAAAGACAGTTTGAGTACGATTACCTGCGGAGCAAGCTGCTGCAGTACAACGGCAATATTTCCCAGACCGCCGAACAGATTGGCATGGAGCGGAGCCATTTGCATAAGAAAGTCAAGGCACTGAACATTGAACTCTACAAGGAGTAAATCATGGTCTTTCCGGAATATCGTCCCCGCCGGATGCGGCAGAACGAAACCCTGCGGGCGCTGATCAGAGAAACCCGTCTTGTTCCCGAACAGATGATCTATCCCCTTTTTGTCATGCCCGGCAAGGGGAAACGCGAACCTATACCTTCCATGCCCGGCATCCACCGGATGTCGGTCGATCAGCTCGGCAAAGAGGCCAAGGAGTGCCTGGCGGCGGGCATCCGGTCCGTCATCCTTTTCGGGCTCCCCGACAAAAAGGACCCCATGGGCTCCGGCGCCCATGCCAAGGACGGAATCGTGCAGCGGGCGATACGGGAATTAAAGAACAAGGCGCCGCATTTGAATGTGGTGACGGATGTCTGCCTGTGCGAATATACCGACCACGGCCATTGCGGATGCCTGATCGGCAACAACGTCGACAACGACACCACCCTGGAGCTCCTTGCCCGGACAGCCCTGTCCCACGCCCAGGCCGGCGCCGACATGGTGGCCCCCTCGGACATGATGGACGGCCGGGTTGCCGAAATCCGCAGCGCCCTGGATGAAAACGACTACCACATGATCCCCATCATGTCGTACGCGGTCAAATACGCCTCGGCCTTTTACGGGCCGTTCAGGGATGCGGCGGACTGCGCGCCCCAGTTCGGCGACCGCCGCAGCTACCAGATGGATCCGGCCAACAGCCGCGAGGCCCTTCGGGAAGCGACCCTGGACGTTGAGGAAGGGGCGGATATCCTCATGGTCAAACCCGCGGTGGCCTACCTGGACATCATCAGCCGCCTGCACGACGATTTCGATCTGCCCATCGCCGCCTACCACGTAAGCGGTGAGTATGCCATGATCAAGGCGGCGGCGGAAAAAGGATGGATCGACGGCGACCGGGTCATGGCCGAGACCCTGCTGTCCATCCGGCGGGCCGGAGCCGACATCATTCTCACCTATTTCGCCAAGGACATGGGGAGACTGCTGCTCAATTCCTGATCCCCGGCTCCTTGACCGGCACCATGCCGCCGGGCGCGGAGAACCTGGACCAGCCGTAAACCGCCAGCAGCGCTCCGGCCGCGTCGGCGGCTAGGTCCGCCCAACTGGCGGTGCGGCCCGGAATGAAGGACTGGTGGAATTCGTCGGCCAGGCCGTGCAGAAGGCAGAAAATCACGACCGCGAGGCCAACCCCCAGTGTCCGGCGCCGGCGGGTTTCAGGAGGAAAAGCGTAGACCGCGGTCCCGGCAAGGACCCCGTAGGCAAGGGCGTGGAGGAGCTTGTCGATCCCGGGTACCCGGGGAAGGCGGACATCCGGACCCGGCTGGTGGGACAGCAAAAAAATTATCCCCATGACCAGGACCACGGGAATAAAACGGAGCAAACGATGCCCGGTTTTCATTGCCGCGGACCGTCAGCCCGTGGACTGATTCTGCGGCGGGGTGTCAAGATGAACCCGGCTCAGCTGCTCCGCCGAATACTTCTTTCTGATTCTTCTCACGGCGGCGTGAATCCTTTTGACCGGAGCATCTTCAAGGAATGTTTCGCGTTTATCCGCGTAGGACGTCAGATAGAACCTGCGGTCGCGGATTCCGAAAGTATGGCTCCAATTGATGGCGATCGTTTCAGGGTTCTCGTCAATTTCGACCTCCACCGGTTCCCCGGCCGCCGCCACCTGAACAGCGTCGGATTCGGCGATCTCCAGCAGCCACGCAGCCCCGGCCCGGTTTGCCCATAAAACAAACACCCCCAGTTCCAGGACCGCCTCCCGGCCTTCCCGGGCAGCCTGCCGGATGCGGTCGATCTCCGCAACCAGGGACAACTTCAACCGCCGCATCGGCGACACTGCGCCGGCGGCGGATTGCTGCCGGAGACAGCAATGCTTATACTTTCTGCCGCTGCCGCATGGGCAGACCTCGTTTCGTCCTATTTTTCCCATCCTCTCCCCCGCGGTCTCCGGGCTTTTCTCATCTGTCCCTTACGAACACTTGCTGTAGCCGCAATCGTAACACACCTCGCATCCTTCTTCAAACACCAGCTTGCCGGAACACTCCGGACAGGTGGAGGAAAACCCGCGGTGGGTGTCGGCCATGAACGATTTGAGCAGCTTGCCGAGCTGGGCCGGCAGGTCAAGCATGTGTCCGCTGGAACGGTCGAGCTGCTTGATAATCTCGTCCATGGGGATCTGATAGCGCAGCGCCAGGGAAACCAGACGGCAGGTCGTGGTCCACATGGTCGACTTGTCCTTCAGGTCCACCCGGTTGTCAAAGGGGAATTTGGCAAACACCTCCATGGGATTTTCATCATCATCAAAACAGACAATGAGGTAAATCGTGTTCTGGTTGGCATCCTTGAGGCGATACCGTTTCGCACTCAGCACATCAGGCAGCTCCTTCTTCCGCACAATCCCTTGGCTGCTGACAACAGCCGACATTTTCCCCTCGGCTTCGCCGGCGGTATTCAATACCTGCGAATCCCTGGAGCCGTCCCGATACACCGTCAACCCCTTGCAGCCGAGCTTGAATCCCAGCTCATAACTGAAGCGCACATCGTCCCTGGTGGCGGCGGCCGGCAGGTTGATGGTCTTGCTGATGGAGCTGTCCACCCCGCTTCTCTGCAGGGTTCCCTGCATCTTGATATGGCTTTCCGGCGTAATATCCTGGGCCGTGCAAAAGATCTCCTGCCAGTGCAGGGGAATTTCCCGATGACCGATGACGGTGCCGCCGTCGGCCACCTTCTTCATCAACTCCTCTGAATAAAACCCCTCGCGCCGGGCAACCCGCTCGAAATGCTTGTTGATCATCAGCAGTTTGTCCCCGTCCATCACGTTTTTCACCATGACGATTGAGTAATAGGGCTCGCAGCCCGAAGCGCAATCGGCGATCATGGAAACCGTGCCGGTCGGCTGGATCGAAGTCAGGGCGGCGTTCCGGCGCGGAGGGTAGTGGTTGTACTCCGGATCGTAGGCCGGAAAAGGACCTTTGACCTTGGCAACGGCGATGGATGCCTTTTCCGCCTCATCCCTGATAAACCGCATCACCCTGGCGGCGCTTTCCCTGCCTTCCTCGCCGCCGTAGGGGCGCTCGAGACGGATCAGCATATCGTGCAGGCCCATGATGCCGAGACCGATCTTCCTGGTTTTCTGGGTCATTCGGGCGATTTCCGGAATGGGGAACCGATTGCAGTCTATGACGTTATCGAGAAAACGGACGGCAAGATGCACCGTGCGGGCCAGCCGGGACCAGTCTATGTCCCCGTCGCCGACGTAATGATCAAGGTTGATGGAGCCGAGGTTGCAGCTCTCATAGGGCAGCAGCCATTGCTCTCCGCAGGGATTGGTCGCTTCAAATTCACCAAGCTGGGGAGTCGCGTTATCGCGGTTGGCGGCGTCGATAAAGAGGACCCCGGGCTCACCGTTGTGCCAGGCGAGATCGACTATCTTGTTGAAAACCCGTTCCGCGTCGAGGGTCTCAACCACCTTGCCGGTGGAAGGATCAACCAGATCATAGTCCTGGCCGGTTTGCACCGCTTCCATGAACCGATCGGTGATGGCCACGCTGAAGTTGAAATTGGTGAAACGGGTCTGATCCTCCTTGGCCGAAATGAAATCGAGAATATCGGGATGATCAACCCGCAGCACGCCCATGTTGGCGCCCCGCCGTTTCCCTCCCTGCTTGATGGTCTCGGTTGCCGCGTCGAAGACCGCGGCAAAGCTGAGCGGACCGGAAGCCACGCCCTGGGTCGACTGAACGGCGGAATTTTTCGGCCGCAGCCGGGAAAATGAGTATCCGGTCCCTCCCCCGGTTTTGTGCACCAGGGCCCCGTTGCGGATGGAAGTGAATATCCCGTCCATGGAATCCTCAATGGGCAGCACGAAGCAGGCGGAGAGCTGGCCGAGGTCTGTGCCGGCGTTCATGAGACAGGGTGAGTTGGGCAGGAAATCGAGATGATAGATCATATTGAAAAAACTGTCCCGCAGCGTTTCATATTCTTCGCTTTCCCTGTCCACGTCGGCCACGGCATCTGCTACCCGGCGGCACAAAGTCTCCCAGTTCTCCAGTGGACGCCCGGCGGAGTCCTTGAGATAGTAGCGCCGCTCCAGGACCGTTTCCGCAGCCCTGGTCAATTTCGGCCTGCTCATTTTCTTCGTCATTTTCCCCTCCCCTCCCAGTGTGATTGCATGATCTCCATCTATTTTTCAGCGTGCCGGAACAATGATTCTCCTTCACCCATAGCAGCCGGCCAAATCTCTTATATCACAATATGTAGCGTAACATCAAGACAAAAGAACAACATGTTGTGCAGTACAGGCCTCTCGCTTCACACAGAAATTCAAGGAGTTCGCTCGTCGCACCCCATCGCCGGACAGAAAAAAATGGGCGGGAATACATATTATGATTACAATAGACCCAAAGCAATGATGCATGCCGCCGGCGGGGAAATCCGCGCTGATGACCAATTCGCAGCCCCGTGTTCTTTCCGGGCTGCTTCAGATGAGGAGACGATCATGAAAATGACCTGCATGAGCTGCAAATTTTTCAGACTGGAAAATCCCGAGGGCGGATTCTGCAGGGAACCGGGCAAGGCATCGGCACCCAAAACACCGGTGCGCGGTGACGAGGCGTGCGGGAAATGGGCCGATTGCGGCCAGCAGTATTACATCCGTCTCGGGTGGATCAAGGCGTACAAAGCCAGGGCGGCGGGGCAAAACAAAGCGTGAGCGGAGGCTGGGGGCAGGAAGCGGCCGCGACCGTTGGCCGGCCGGGAAAGCCTAAATTGACGTCTTTTTCAAACCAAGCAATTCGTACGTTTTCAATCCGGCTATGGTCGCAGTCAATTCACGCAGTTCAAGGACTGACTGCGCCGCCCGGGATGTTGTCTCGGCAATGACAATGGAGTTCGGTACGGGCTTGGTGATTTCCTGCAGCCTGAAGACATTATTGACCGTGTCGCCGATCACCGAGTAATCCATTTTCATTTCAAAGCCGATGTTGCCCACCACGGCTTCCCCGGTATACACACTGATGCCGACCTGAACCGGTTCGTTCAGCAACTCCTCCACATATTCGCTGTTGATGGCCCGGACGGCCTCCTGCATTTCCACTGCGGCGGTAAGCGCATTGTCAGCGTCCATCGAGGTTGAGACGGGCGCGCCGAACAACGCCAGGAAGCCGTCGCCGAGATACTTGTCGACAATGCCGTGATGCTTGAAAACAATCCCGCCCATGACGGAGAAAAAATAATTCAACAGGGCGACACTCTTCTGGGGGCCGATCTTTCTGGCGATGCCCGAAAAACCCCGGATATCGATATTCAACAGGGTGAGGGTCTTGAATTCATCGATCAGGGATTTGCCCGTTGTCGAATCCCTGATGATCTTGTCGACCACTTCCTTGGGCACGAACTTCTGGAACATCGCTCTTATTCCACGCTCCTGCTCAGCCATGGAAACCGTTTCCTTGTACAGACGGGCATTTTCAAGGGCAATGCTCACCGAGGTCGCGATGGACTGCAGCACATCCCTGTCATCCTCGATGAACTCCCCGTCAATTTTATTCAACACCTCGATAACACCGACAACCTTTCCCTGTGAGATCATCGGCACACACAGGACCGACCGGGTCCTGAATCCAGTTACCTCATCAATTTTGGGATCAAAATGAATAGTGGCTATTAACAATATTCAGCTGAATGATTATTTTTTAAAGCAAGATCAACATAATACGATTTGGAGGTCTTGCCATGAAAATGCCGGTCATAAGTCTCGTGGAATGGCAGAAACGATT
>DSAE01000104.1 GCA_011372855.1 Desulfobacteraceae bacterium | reverse complement strand
CACCTGTAAAAATAGCTGAGTTTGGTTAAGAGCCACTTTATATAAAATCGCACGAAGAAAAACCAGCTTTTTCAGAAAAAGTTGTAAACTCGATAAGATTAGCTCATAAGTGACGCGGCCCTGCCCGCTCAACCTTCAGGGCCCGGCAGAATATCAGCAAGGCGGCGTGCAGGGAGGAGGCGATCTTTTTCCCCAGGGCAACCCCCTTTTTTCCCGCGAACAGCCGCTGGTTGACTTCCAGTTCAATGCCGAGGTAGACTGAAGCGGGGAATTGTCTCCGCAGCATGGTCGGCAGCCCGTCGGTCCTGCCCAGGTAGGGATAATTCCTGCGTATCAGCAGGTCCGGCTCCCTTTGGCGCAGCTCCTTTTGCCACAGGCCGCACAATGTTTTTTCCTTCTCCCGGGCCGGATCGTACAACAAACCGACATCGGCCCTCCGTACCCTGCCGCGCAGCTCCGGGGTGAAGGTGTGGACGCCGATGTGCACCAGGACCAGGTTCCGGCTGACCGCGGCCGCGACATTATCGGTCACTTCCCTGAGATGGGGGCGGTAATAGCGGGCCAGCAGGCGCTCCCTGCCCTCCCGGTCCAGTTTCCGGGTAAAGGAGGAAAAGACGCGGGGATTGGTTTCCGAGCGGTTGCTGTCCACCAGCAGCCTGCTGACGGAGGCGGAAAGGAGGTCCGCCCCGAAGGTGGCGGCCAGGGCCCGTGCCATGGCAAGGGCGCCGGGATCATAGGCCCGGTGGGTCGAAAGTATCGCCTCGCTGCCGGCGAAAAAGGGCCGCCAGGCAGCCGGCACCCTGTTGCGGGCATGCTCGCAGGTGACGAGCAGCCGGCAGGGTTCAGGGCAGGAAGAGTTCGTCATGGGCAAGACAGCGGGCCAGTTCCCGGTACACTTCCCGCAGCCGTCCGCGGCCGGGATCCGGGCCGGCTGCCCGCAGCAGGCGGCCGGCAAGGGTCCCGTGCCTGAGCAGGCGCCGCAGTTCAACCTGGTAGGGCATGGTTTCCCCGAGCAGGCGGCCGGCGGATTCGGCCATATGGGTCCACAGTTCCGAGCCGGTGGCCCTGGGGCCGGGAAAGGAGAACAGAGCCAGATAGGACGGCTGATCGATGACCGCCTTTTCCCCGGATTCGATGCAGCGCAGGAGGACATCCAGGAGCAGTTCCTCGCCGGGCTCCTGCTGGCGCGCCCGGCTGGACCATTCCTCCCCGGTCAGGCATCTGAGGGCGCCGATGACCGCCGAGGCCACGGCCAGATCCGCGCTCGGGCATTCCTGGATATCGATGAGCCGTATTTCAATGGCGCTGCGCTCAAAGCGGGCAATGGCGCCCCGGGAGTTCAGCCATTCGCGGCGCAGAATATTGTCCGGGTCAAGCGGGGCTATATCCCTGAAAATGGGGTTGTGGATGCGCTCGACATATTCCGCCCGGGTGGAGATCCGCTCGGGAATGGTCAGGCCGGTGATGGAGGGAATGCGGCTCTGGTTCCGGCGGTAATAGTACAGACGGGTGTCCAGCAAGCCGGAGGGCCGCCCCTCGACAAACGGGGAGCTGGCGGCGATGGCCGGGAGCAGGGGCAGAATCAGCCGGACGGCCGCGTGGAGGCGGGCGAATTCCTCGTCGCCGTTGAAGCCCAGGTTCAGGTGGACGGACTGGAGGTTGGACCAGCCGTGGCCGCGGCAGTCGAAAATGCGGTCATAGGCCTGGTAAATCTGCCGGCTGCCATGGGGCCAGAGGCGGGTTTCCCGGTGCGGATCCATCCACGGGTGCATGCCCCCGGGCAGGAGGCAGCCGCCCATGGGATCGAGAACGGCGTTGATTTCTCTGACTTCCCCGGCAAACTTCCCGGCCAGGCCGTCGAGGGAATCGACCGGGCCGCTGTTCTTGATCTCGATGACATGGAGGACCAGTTCATTGGACCAGCCCAGCGGGCCGCGATCGATATCGGCGGTCGGCGCCCCGGCGGCATGGAAGAGTACCTTGTCGGTTATCGGCAGGATGTCGAGGCTGTCCCTCCGGACGACCATGTACTCGAGTTCGATCCCGTAGCCCTCGAAGAGATGGGGCGGAGAGGAGGTCATTGCCCCTTCCTTCCGGCGGCGCGCATTTCAATGCGCTGCAGAAAAACCCGCATGATCGTCAGGTACAGGTCATCTTTGAGGACGCGGTCCTCATAGCCGGCGTCGATATTCGGGTTGTCGTTGATTTCGATGATATAAAATCTGCCTCTGGCCTGTTTTATATCGACGCCGTACAGTCCGTCGCCGATAAGGTTGGCCGCCTTGAGGGCGGTGTCGATCAGCCGGGGGGGCACTTCATCCACGGCCAGGGTCTCGACCCGGCCGTACTTTATATTGACGCCGGAGGCGGAGCGCTTGATGATCTGCCAGTGCTCGCCGGCCATGTAGTAGCGGCTGACAAACAGGGGCTGCCGGTCGAAGATGCCGACCCGCCAGTCAAAGGAAGTGGGCAGAAATTCCTGGGCGATGATCAGGTCGGACCGTTCCAGCATTTTCTCGATCCGGTCCCGCAGTTCCCGCCTGTTTTCAACCTTGTACACACCCTGGGAAAAGGAACTGTCCGGCTGCTTGACAATGCAGGGAAAGCCGAGGTTGTCCGGCAGCAGGTCGGCGTTGGTCTTGTGGACGATGACCGTCCGCGGGGTCAGCACCCGGTGGTGGTGCAGCAGTTCCGCCAGGAAAACCTTGTTGGTGCATTTGAGGATCGATTCGGGATCATCGACGCTCACCAGGTTTCTGGCCACGGCCCGCCGGGCGAAGCGGTAGGTATGGTGGTTGACCCCGGTGGTCTCGCGGATGAAGAGGGCGTCGAACTCGGCCAGCCTGCCGTAGTCGTCCTTGGTGATCAGTTCCGGCTCCAGCTTGACGGCTTCGGCGGCCCGCATGAATTTCCGCATTGCCCGCTTGTTGGAAGGGGGCTCTTTTTCTTCCGGATTGTGCAGCAGGGCGATATCATAGCGGAAGCCGGCCGGCCGGACCTTTTTTCTGCGGCTCCGGAAAAACTGGCGGGCCGTCTCCAGGACGAAATCAAGGTGCTCCGGGGGGATCTCCCCGGTGGGAATCGGCCGGAGGGAGTGCAGTATCCAGCGGCCGCCTTTTTCGTGGTAGGCGAACACGGCGCGCAGGAAAGGGGCCTGGAACAGCCGGAACAGTTCCTGGCAAAGCGCTTCGTAACGCTTGGCGACGTTGTGGCCGAAATAGATGCTGAGGACGAATTCCCGGGACTTGATTTTGGCCAGGCTCCGCTGGATGATATGGTCCAGGTTGTCCGAGGCAATTTTGAGAATGGTCTGGGACTTGAAATCCTGGATGGTGGTGATGTCCGGCAGCGGTTTGTGACCGCGGGCCGAGGCCAGCAGGGAAACGTAGTAGCCCGTGCTCTGGTAGCGGTAGGAGCGGCAGAGGTTGAACACCTTGGCCGAGCGCAGGGCGGCGAATTCAGGACCGGTCAGGTACTCTCTGGCCGCAACCAGTTCCACCCCCTTGATGGCCAGGGGCCAGTCGGCGGGGTCATTGACCACGATCAGGATCGACACGTCGCTTTCTCTTCCTCATTTGCGGGGTTTGATGATGAGCAGGTTGGCGTCGTGGGTCAGCACTCCGAGAAGAATGGCGCCGAGCACCCGGCCGATGTTGATCCAGTAATAGTGGCTTTCGGCCACCGGGTTCTGCCCGTAGGGATCGGCGACCTGGACCGACCTGGTTTCCTTGTCGTAGCCGGACAGGACGACGAAATGGCCGACCGGTTCCCCCCGCACGTCATCGGCCTGTTCGTTTTCCGGGATCTCGCGCGCCATCCTGTACAGGTAGGTGGCGCTGAGGCCGGTGAGAATCGGCAGCGAACGTTTGAGATGGTTGCGGATCAGGCTGATGGTCAGATCGTCGAAACGCAGTTCGCCTCCCAGTTCAAGAAACCTGATGTACGCCCTTGACGCCCGGCGCAGGTTCCCTCCTTTCCTGATATGCATTAGCGCCCGCAGTTTTTCGATGATCCCGGCGGGATCAAGGGCAAACCAGGTCGGGTCGAAGACATGGAGGTTGTACGTGTATATCCGCGCCGCATATCCCCTCTGCAGGGCGTGGTTTGCCAGGAACACGGCCAGAGTGCCGCGGGTTTCGGCCCGGGCGTTTTCCTCGATGACCTGGTGCAGCGGGATGGGGTCGCCGAAGTACCGGTAAATGGCGTGCAGGCATGTCGGACCGCAGGTGGTGTCGTCCGGCTGGGGAAGCATATCAAGCATCAGTTGGGTCGTCATGGCCGCGTCCCGCCTCAACGGGAAGTGCAGGGGAAGCCGGACCGGCCGACCGCACGCGGCGGGAGCAGGGAAGTTGTCCGCGGCGGCGCCGGAGGCCCGGAGGAAAAGAGCACTGTTTCTATTTTCAGGTGTCCGGGAAATTTTTCAAGGGAATATTTGCAGTTGACCGATAAAATGGTTTGCGGGGCAGCGTTTCCTGCCGGGCTTCCGGGACGGAATGTTGGCAGGGGATTCGTATTCTGTTGACAATGCCTGTACTTGCAGGAACAATTATCAGCCGGCATGGACAATGAAAAACATCGGATCGGGGAGTTTCTGAATGTGACAGGAATGGGTCGGGGGAGTTTTTTTTCATCGGCGGATGCAGTGCGGCCGGCTGTCTGCGACAAGGCGGGGCGAAAAAATGTTTTCGCCAGGCGTTTGGGCCTGCTGTTCCTTCTCTGCCTCCTGGGCGGACAGGTTGCGGCCTGCACGCCTTTCGCCGCCCCGGATCGCCCCGGCGATCCGATACCCATGCCCGGCAGCTATTCCCTGCTGGAGGCGATGTCGGAGCCGCCGCAGCAGTGGTGGCGGTCTTTCAATGATCCCGTCCTGGACGCTCTGGTCGAGGATGCCCTGCGGGACAATTCCGACCTGGAAACATTCCGGGCGAGGCTGGAAAAGGCGCGGGCCCTGGCAAGAAGGGCCGGCAGCGAACGGTTTCCGGCGGTCGACGGCGAGGCGGCGGCAGCCCATTCCAGAGTTCGCTCGGAGAGGGGCTCCGGCAGCGATACGGTGACGGGGGAAGACTATTCCCTTGGCGTTTTCGCCGGCTATGAGGTGGACCTCTGGGGTCGGGTCAAAGCGTCGATACAGGGGGCGGACCGCGCGGCGGCGGCAAGCCGCGAAGACCTCCATGCCGCGGCCGTGACCGTGGCGGCGGAAGCTGCCAGGCGCTGGATCGGCATCATCGCCAGGCAGCGCGAGATTCTCCTTCTGCGGCAGCAGCTGGAGACAAACCGGATCTATCTCGAACTGGTCGAACTGCGGTTTCAGAAATCGTTGGCCTCCGCCCTGGACGTGATGCAGCAGAGGCAGCTGGTGGAAAGGGTGCAGGCCCTGATACCGCTGGCCGAATTGCAGGTGCAGCTCTTCCGCGGCGAACTGGCCGTGCTGACCGGCAGGCTGCCGCATGAATTGCCGGTTTTCGAAGCCCGGGAGCTGCCGGTGATCGACAATCAGCCGGAGGCCGGCCTGCCCGCCGACCTGCTGGAAAACAGGCCGGACATCCGGGCCGGCCTGCACCGGCTGGAAGAGGCCGACCAGAACCTCGTCGTCGCCAGGGCCGACCGCCTGCCGGCGCTCAGGCTCACCGGCGCCGCGGCTTTCGGCAGCAGTGAGCTGGAGCGGCTGTTTGACAACTGGCTGGCCAATCTGGCAGCCGGCCTGACTGCTCCCCTGTTTGACGGGGGCGGCCTGGCGGCGGCGGAGGATTTCGCCGCCGCCGATGTCAGGGAGCAGCTGGCCCTGTACCGCCGCACCGTCCTGACGGCCGTGCGGGAAGTGGAGGACTCGCTGGCCCGGGAGGCAAAAATCCGGGAGCATATCCGGTGGACGGAGCGGCAGCTGCAGGCGGCCAACAGCGCCCTGGCAGAGGCCCGTTTCCGTTATGTCAACGGTCTGAACGATTATCTGCCGGTCCTGACTCAGCTGCTGAGCGTCCAGAACCTTGAAATCGACTTGATAGCCCGCCGGGAAGACCTGCTGGCCGCCAGGATCGACCTCTACAGGGCCGTAGGCGGCTCCTGGCCCGAGGAACTGCTTTCCCTGGCAACGGACGAGAGACCATAGAAGCAATGTGAGAAACAATCATGATGACCGATCAACAGCCGCGGCAGGATGCAGGGAGCAACAGCGCCGGGAAATCCCCGCGCCTGATACAGCGGATAACCTTTTGCACCCTTATCCTGCTCGCCAGCGCCGCCCTGTTCTGGTACCTGCTCCATACCAGACCCACGGTGACCAGACAGCCGCCGGCCGGGAAAACCGCCCCGCTGGTCAGCGCCGTGCCGCTGGTTTCCCGCTCGGAAATCATCACGATCACGGGAATGGGCAGCGTGATTCCTACCCGGGAGATCGTCCTCAAGACGCCGGTGGCCGGAGAAATCATCACCCTCAACGATGCCTTCACCGTCGGGGGTCTGCTGGAAGAAGGGGACGTGATTCTGCGGATTGATCCGACCGATTATGAACTGGCCGTGGAGCAGCGGCAGCGGGCTCTGTCCGAGGCCGAGTTCGCCTACAGGCTGGAACAGGGGCACCAGGATGTCGCCATGCGGGAATGGAGCCTCCTGTATGGAGAAAACGGCGGTGAAGACCTGGAGAACACCCTGGCCCTGAGGAAACCGCACCTGGAAAAAGTTGAGGCCGATATCAGGGCGGCGCGGGCGGAGCTGGAGCAGGCGGAAATCAACCTGGCCAGAACCGTGATCAAGGCGCCGTTCAATGCCGTGGTCCTCAATAAACGGGTTGACCGGGGCTCCTATGTGACCGTCCAGGAGGAGTTGGCCGATCTCGCCGGCACCGATGAGTACTGGGTCCAGGTCTCCCTGCCGCTGGATCGGCTGCGCTGGCTGAAAATGCCCGGCGACGACGGGGAGCCGGGGTCGCCGGCCAGAATTTACTACCGCCACAACCAGGTTCGCGACGGCCGGGTCATACGCCTGCTGGGGGACCTTTCCCGGGAGGGGCGCATGGCCCGCCTCCTCGTTGCCGTTGCCGATCCGCTGGGGCTGCTGACAAACGACGGGAAACCGCCGCTGATTCTCGGGGAGTACGTCAGGGTCGAAATCGAGGGGGAAGTTGTCCATGATGTTTACCGGATCCCGCGCTCGGCCCTGCGCAACGACCGGGAGATCTGGATTGCCGGGCGGGACGGCAGGCTGGCCGTTCGTCCGGTGCAGTCGATATGGCGGGACGAGGAGAATGTGCTGATCAGGGACGGGCTGAAGCCCGGGGATCTCCTGGTCGTTTCCGATCTGCCGGCGCCCGTGGACGGGATGAGCATCCGCCTGGACCGGAGTGACGGATCGGACGGGGCCGGGACGGTTCCGCCCCCGGCGGAGGCAGGACGGGAACAATGACCGGCGGCCGGGAACAGCAAGGCGGACAGCGGGGGCCCATAGCCTGGATGGCCGGCCATTCGGTTACGGCCAACCTCCTGATGCTGGTCCTGCTGATCGGCGGCCTGATCATGGGCCAGACGATCCGCAAGGACGTATTCCCGGATTTTGAGCTGGACCTGGTCACCATTACCGTGCCCTATCCCGGGGCAAGCCCGGAAGAGGTTGAGCGGGGCGCAATCCTGGCGATCGAGGAGGTGATCTCCGACCTGGAAGGGATCAAGACCGTCACCGCCACCGCCGCGGAAGGAATGGGCACGGTCACCGCGGAAATCATCCAGGGTGAGGACGTCGCGCGCATCGCCCAGGAAATTAAGAACGCCGTGGATCGGATATCATCCTTTCCGGATGATGTCGAGGACCTGACGGTGACGATCCCCACCCGCAAGCGGTATGTCGTTTCCCTCGCCCTGTACGGCGATCAGCCCGAGACGGTCCTCCGGGAGATGGCGGAAACCGTCCGCGACCGCCTGCTGCAGAACAAGGATATTTCCCATGTCGAGCTCACCGGCATCAGGAATTACGAGATCAGCATCGAGGTGCCGCAGCATGTTCTGCGTACCCTGGGGTTGACCCTCAACGACATAGCCCAGACCGTGTCCCGGGCCGCCATCGAGGTGCCGGGCGGCGCCATACGGACGGAAGCGGGCGACGTGCTGGTCCGGGTGACCGAACGGCGTGAACTGGGCAAGGAATTCGGCCGGATTCCGGTCATCTCGTCGGTGGACGGCTCCGAGATTTTCCTGGAAGACATCGCCGTCATCCGCGACGGTTTCGAGGAAACCGACCATTTTGCCACCTTCAACGGCCTGCCTGCCGTCATGCTGGAAGTATACCGGGTCGGCAGACAGACGCCGGTTTCGGTCTCCGAGGCCGTGCACCGGCAGGTGGCGGAGATCAACACCATCCTCCCCGAAGGGCTGAGCCTGGTCAGCCGCAACGACCGCTCCGATATCTATAATCAGCGTCTCAACCTCATGCTGAAAAACGGCTACCTGGGACTGGGACTGGTCTTTATTCTGCTGGCCCTGTTCCTGGAAACGCGGCTGGCATTCTGGGTCAGCCTCGGCATTCCCATTTCATTTCTGGGGTCAATGCTGATCCTGCCGGGCATCGGGGCCACCTTCAACATGATCTCCATGTTCGCCTTCATCGTCACCCTGGGAATCGTGGTGGACGATGCCATCGTGGTCGGGGAAAACATCTATTATTTCCGCCAGAAAGGATATTCCTGGCGGGAAGCGTCCGTCACCGGGGCCCGGAATATCGCCACCCCGGTGGTATTCAGCGTCCTGACCAACATGGTGACCTTTCTGCCGATTCTCTTTGTTCCCGGGTTCATGGGCAAGGTGTTCAGGGAGATACCGCTGGTGGTGATCAGCGTTTTCTGCATTTCCCTAATCGAGAGTCTGTTCATTCTGCCGGCCCATCTCGGCCACACCAGGACAGCGGAAAGAAAGAAAACAGGAGTCTTCGCGGTCCTGACCGGCTGGCAGCAGAAATTCAGCCGGGGGTTCACGCGCTTTACCGAGATCCGCTACGGCCCTTTTCTCCAGTTCGCCCTGCGCTGGCGCTATGTCACCTTTGCCACCGGCCTCGCCATCCTGCTGGTCAGTTACGGCTATATCAAGAGCGGCCGCCTGGGATTCGAGCTGTTCCCCAAGATCGAGTCCGACTACGCCTCGGTGACCGCTGTCCTGCCGTTCGGCACGTCGGTCTCCCGCACCAGGGAGGTAACGGCCCGGCTGATTGAGGCGGGCCGCAAGGTGGCCGGCGAGAACGGCGGAGAACAGCTGGTGGAAGGCGTGTACGCCCAGATTGACGGCAATAAGAGCGTTGTCCTGATGTACCTGACTCCGCCCGATGTCCGGCCGATTTCGACGGTGCGGCTGACGGAATTGTGGCGCCAGGAGGTCGGCGAGCTGGCGGGGCTGGAAACCATCCGGTTTGAATCCGATGCCGGCGGTCCGGGCAGGGGGGCGGCCATTGCTGTTGAAATGAGCCACCGGGATATCCGGGTGCTGGAGCAGGCCGGCAGCGAATTGGCCGCGGCCCTGGAGAATTATCCCGGCGTCTATGATGTCGATGACGGCTTTTCCCTTGGCAAGCAGCAGATCGATTTCAAGATCCTGCCCGAGGCCCAGAGCCTCAACCTCCATGCCGCCGATGTCGCCCGCCAGGTGCGCCAGTCCTATTACGGCGCCGAAGCCCTGCGCCTGCAGCGGGGACGCAACGAAGTCAAGGTCATGGTCCGCCTGCCACGGGAGGAGCGGGTTTCCGAGTACCATCTGGAGGAAATGGTTCTGCGGACCGCGGACGGCGGCGAAATACCCCTGCTGGAAGCAGTGGCCGTCGAGCGGGGCAGGGCCCATACCAGCATCGACCGCCGGGACGGCCGCCGGATCATCACCGTGTACGCCGATGTCCAGCCCCGCAGCAAGGCCGACCTGATCATGGCCAGCCTCAACCGGGAAATTTTTCCGGAGCTGCAGGCCAGCTTGCCGGGGCTCAATTTCAGTTATGAGGGGCGCATCGCCGACCGGCGGGAGAGCGTGCAGAGCCTGCTGACCGGCCTGCTGATCGCCCTGGTCATCATCTATGCCATGCTTTCGGTGCCGCTGAACAGCTATGTCCAGCCCCTGATCATTATGCTCGCCATCCCCTTCGGTTTGGTGGGCGCCGTGGCCGGCCACCTGATCATGGGCTACAGCCTGAGCGTGCTCAGCCTGTTCGGCATTGTCGCCCTTTCCGGAGTGGTGGTCAACAGTTCGCTGGTCCTGATCGATTTCGCCAACCGGCAGCGACGCCGTGGCCGGCCGGCCGTCGACGCCGTCCTCAATGCGGCGGTACAGCGCTTCCGGCCCATCATGCTGACGACCCTGACCACCTTCGGCGGCCTGTCTCCCATGATCTTTGAAACCTCCAGGCAGGCGAGATTCCTCATCCCCATGGCCATCAGTCTGGGCTACGGGGTGGTTTTCGCCGCGGTCATCACCCTCGTGATCGTCCCCTCGGTCTATCTCATCGTCGAGGATGTTCGCCGGCTCTTCCGGACGCCGGACCGGGTTTTGGGCTGACGGCTGCTCTTTGCCGCCTGCCCGGCTGTCAGCGCAGAAACCCGACCCGCACGGCGAGGACCGGAAGGGGTGCCGGCTGCCGGCCGGCGGAATTTTTTAAGATAATCATGCGGTTCCGTAAAATTGAACCTTGATTTTTTGTCAAGTCGTGTGCGATAATACGGAAATTCCTGAAACAGGGCGAACCGCTCGATTGAAGGGCGGAGGCCTGTTGTGATGACTCTCAGCAAAGGCGGATGTCATGCGTTGTCCTAAATGCGGCTATATCTCCTTCGATCTCATCGAAAAGTGCGTCAAATGCGGCAAAAATATCAATGGTTCGGCAAAGCAGCTGCGGGGGACCGTGGGGAACGTGCCGCCGCCGGCTTTTCTGAGTCCCGACTATTCGGGACGGGAGCCGGGACGGGAAGAGCCACAGGTCGAAGACGCGGGGGAACAGGCGTTTGACCTGGGCGGTGGAGAAGAAGTTTTTGTCGATTTTACCGCCGGGGAAGAACCCGCTGTGGAAGAGGAACCCACGATCGAGGAGCCGGGGCTGGAGGAAGCGGTGATAGAACTTGCCGACCTGGCTCCCGCTGAAGCAGCGGAGACCGGGGCGCAGGCCGAAACGCAGGCCGAAACGGAAGACAGGGAGGTCGGCCTTGAAGAACTCGCCTTTGCCGTCGGCGATGAAAAGCCCTTCACTGCCGCATCGCCCGGCCAGGGGCTGGAGGACCTCAAGGTGGAAGGCATCGACCTGGACGCCTCACCGGCGACGGGGGCGGGAAGCGATGAAATGACACCCCCGGTCAAGACCGGCACCGCCCTCGATAATTTTGATGTTGACCTGCAGGAGGTGTTCGGGAAAAAATAGTCTGTTCTCCTCCCTGATCGCCTGTAACCCGCCGCCACCGGCCCGTGACGGCGGTTGTTTTTTTCGGCCGCCCGCTGATCCCGCCGGTTTTCTTCTGCTTGACAATTGTACGGCTTCCTGTTAAATGTTCATCTTTTGTTTTGCGTATGATCTGCCAGAGCGACGTTTCCCCCGCGCACGGTGGAGGGCATCCGCTTTTCGGGCCGTGCGGGCAGGGATAATTCAGGGTTGTTTTTCCTTGACGCGCTGCTCTGTATTAGGCTATTAAACAGCTTCAGGCTCAGGTGCCGAGATAGCTCAGTCGGTAGAGCAACGGACTGAAAATCCGTGTGTCCCTGGTTCGAATCCTGGTCTCGGCACCATTCATCAGGCATGAGAGGAGTTGCAGAGCTCACTGTAACTCCTTTTTTATTTATATTATTTGCAACATAGAGTTGACGGGGCAAGAACAACGCACACTGTCCGGCGGGAACATACTGAGGAACGCGTTCATGAAAAGGGATTTACAGAAAGTACGCAACATCGGCATCAGCGCCCATATCGATTCCGGCAAGACAACGCTCACCGAGCGGATCCTGTTTTACACCCAGCGCATCCACGCCATCCATGAAGTCCGGGGCAAGGACGGGGTCGGCGCGACCATGGATTCCATGGAACTGGAAAGGGAGCGCGGCATCACCATCCAGTCCGCCGCCACCTTCTGCAGCTGGAAAGGGCACGATATCAACATCATCGATACCCCCGGCCACGTCGATTTTACCATCGAGGTCGAGCGGGCCCTGCGGGTGCTCGATGGGGCGGTGCTCATTCTCTGTTCAGTGGGTGGGGTGCAGTCCCAGTCCATCACGGTCAACCGGCAGATGACCCGCTACCGGGTGCCCCGCATCGCCTTTGTCAACAAGTGCGACCGCACCGGCGCCAATCCCGCCCGGGTCACCCAGCAGTTGCGCGACAAGCTCGATCTCAACGCCGTCATGGTGCAGCTCCCCATCGGCCTGGAGGCCGACCTGGAGGGTATTGTCGATCTGGTGACCATGAAGGCGGTCTATTTTGACGGCGATCAGGGCGAGAAAATCCGCATTGAGGAGATTCCCGAATCCCTGCGGGCCGAAGCCGAAGCCAAAAGGGAGGAAATGCTTGACGCCGTTTCCATGTTTTCCGACGAGTTGATGGAGGTGATGCTCGAAGAGGGCACGCCCAGCGAGGAGATGATCATTACCGCCATCCGCCGCGGCACCCTGGCCCTGGAGTTCACCCCGGTGATGATCGGCTCGGCCTACAAGAACAAGGGGGTGCAGTGCCTGCTCGACGCGATCAATGCCTACCTGCCCAGCCCCACCGAGGTCGAAAACACCGCCCTCGACCTGGACAACAACGAAGCCGAGGTGCGGGTCACCAACAACCCGGACGACCCGCTGATCGCCCTGGCTTTCAAGCTGGAGGAGGGCCGCTACGGCCAGTTGACCTACCTGCGCACCTATCAGGGCATGATCCGCAAGGGGGACACCATCGTCAACTCCCGCACCGGCAAGAAAGTCAAGGTCGGCCGCCTGGTCCGCATGCACGCCGACCAGATGGAGGAAATCGAGGAGGCCGGCTCCGGCGACATCATCGCCCTGTTCGGCATCGACTGCGCCTCCGGCGATACGTTCTGCGCGGAAAACATCAACATGTCCATGAGCTCGATGCACGTGCCGGCCCCGGTAATCTCCCTGGCCATCAAGCCGGTGGACAACAAGGCCCAGGTCAACATGTCCAAGGCGCTGAACCGGTTCAGCAAGGAGGACCCGACCTTCAAGACCTTTGTCGACCACGAGACCAACGAAACCATCATCTCCGGCATGGGCGAGCTGCACCTCGACGTGTACATCGAACGCATGAAGCGCGAGTACAAGGCCGAGGTGGAGGTCGGCGCCCCGCGGGTTGCCTACCGGGAGACCATCACCCAGCGGGCCGACTTCAACTACACCCACAAGAAGCAGACCGGCGGTTCCGGTCAGTTCGGCCGGGTCGCCGGCTACCTGGAGCCTTTGGAGGAAGGGGAGTACGAGTTCGTCGATTCCATCGTCGGCGGCGCCATCCCCCGCGAATACATCCCCTCCTGCGACAAGGGCTTCCAGAAGTCCCTGGAAAAGGGCAGGCTGACCGGTTCGCCGATCACCGGGGTCCGGGCGGTCATCAACGACGGCAGCTACCATCCGGTCGACTCCTCGGACATCGCCTTCCAGCTTGCCGCCATCGGCGGCTTCAAGGAAGGCTACGCCAAGGCGGCCCCGGTCATCATGGAGCCGATCATGAAGGTGGCGGTCGAGGGACCGTCAGAGTTTCAGGGCGCGGTCATGGGCAGCATCAATCAGCGGCGCGGCGTCATCGTCGGTACCTTTGAGGAGGGCAATTACACGGTGGTCGAGGCCGAGGTGCCGTTGTCCGAAATGTTCGGCTATTCGACGGTGCTGCGCTCCCTGACCCAGGGCAAGGCGGAGTTTACCATGGAATTCGCCACCTACAAGCAGGTGCCCAAAAGTGTGGCGGAAGAACTGATGAAGGCCTACGAGCAGGAAAAGAAAAACAAATAGACGGTGCCTTGCTGGCGCGATATAAGATAACAAACGGATAAATATATGGGGTTGTGCTATGGGGTATGAACCACTGGTGAACAAGAACCCGCTGCGGGTTCTGAAGATCGGCAAGGAAAACGGCAATAAGCTGGGGCTGGTCATGGCCCGACCGGGCCTGGGCAAGACCGCCCTGCTGGTCCAGATAGCCCTCGATTCGATTCTGCTCGGCAACAGGGTCGTTCATGTCAGCATCGGCGAGTCCATTGACAAGACCAGGGTCTGGTACGACGATATCCTGCGGCATATCCTGCAGGAACACAGCATCACCAGGCCGCATGAACTGATCGACATGGTGCAGCACCACCGGATGATCATGACCTTCAAGGAGGCCTCCTTTTCCCGGTCGCGGCTCGAGGAGCGGCTCAACGACCTGATCATGCAGGACATCTTCAAGCCCAATTGCGTGGTCATCGACGGTCTTGACATGGTTTCCTGCGACCGTGCCAACATCGAGGATCTCAAGGATCTTGCCGAAACAATGAGTCTGCAGATCTGGCTGTCCGCCGTCTGCCACCGGGGGGACAAGCGGGTTTCGCCCGCCGGGGTGCCGGCGCCGTGCCACGAGGTCGACGACCTGTTCGATACGGTCATCGTCATCAAGCCCGAGGAAAGCAAGATTCGACTCAACGTCATCAAGAACAGGGGCGAGGTGATGTCCGCCGATGCCGGGCTCGATCTTGACCCGACGACCATGATGATCAAGAAAAGCTGAGAGCGGCTGCGTCGTCAACCGTCCGCCGGTGCGGCCCGCTCTCGCGGGGCTGCCCCCGCGGACATGGACCTCCACCGGAACGGTTTTATGCGATTCCGCCCCTGTATCGACCTGCACGGCGGCCGGGTCAAGCAGATAGTCGGCTCGACCCTGCGCGATGACCGTGCCGATGCCCTGCGGATCAACTTCGCCTCCGATTTTCCTCCCTCATACTACGCGTCGCTGTACCGGCGGGACAACCTGCCCGGGGGCCATGTCATCATGCTTGGCCCGGGTAATGAAGAGGCCGCGGCTGACGCGCTCAAGGCATGGCCGGGCGGGATGCAGGTCGGCGGCGGCATCACCGCCGACAACGCGGCCCAGTGGCTCGACCGGGGCGCCTCTCATGTGATCGTCACCTCCCATGTCTTTCACCACGGCCACCTTGACGAGGACCGACTGCGCAGGCTGCGCGATCTGGTCGGAAGGCGGAGGCTGGTCCTGGACCTGAGCTGCCGCCGGCGCGGGGACGGCTATTACGTGGTGACCGACCGCTGGCAGAATTTCACCGAGCTCCGGGTTTCCGCCGCAACCCTGGAAAAGCTGGCCGCATCCTGCGACGAGTTTCTGGTTCATGCCGTCGATGTGGAGGGGAAATGCATGGGAGTGGACGCGGAGCTGATCGGCCTGTTGGCCGCCCATGTGTCGATCCCCACCACCTATGCCGGCGGCGTAACGACCATGGACGACCTGGAACTGATCCGCACTGCCGGCCGGGGCCGGCTCGACGTCACCGTCGGCAGCGCCCTTGATATTTTCGGCGGCTCCGGCATCACCTACCAGGAGGTGGTGGACTTCCACCGCCGGCAGCAGAAGGATGAGGGCGGCGGATCATGAACGGCGAGGAGCACCGGCCGGACGGGAAGTATGAAGACCTGACCGAACTCAGGCTCTATGTCCCCGAGCACCTGTACCGCGCCTTTCAGCGCTGCGTCTGGATCCGCATCAACGAGACCGGCCGCGACCGGCGCGACATCATGCGGGAGGTGGTCCACGATTTCCTGATCAAGTACGGCTGCTGAGCTGCGGAAACGCAGCGCCGGAATGGGGGCGTAAGTTTTTTCCCGCCCAAACCTCTTGAAGAAACAGGAAAAAACAGGGTAAAGTAGCTCCTAGAAAATGCGCCGGAGTGGTGAAACTGGTAGACGCACTGGACTCAAAATCCAGCGGGCCTCGCGCCCGTGTCGGTTCGACTCCGACCTCCGGCACCAAGTTTTGATTTAAGAGTGTCTGATACGCTCTAAGAAACCCGCAACCAGACAAGGTTTGCGGGTTTTTTGTTTCCAATAGGCGCCAACAACGGCGTCCCGCATTTTTGCACAAAAGCAGCATTCCTCTGAGAAGACCTTCTCCCGTTTCCAGGCGAGATATGATTCATGCCCTGGTACAAGCCAAGTCGAAGGCAAGGCCAAGAGCCGGAATCTCGGGGCATGAAAAAGTGTGAGGACCTTTTCAGCTACGGTGAAGTCGCCGGCGACCGCCAAGGGAGCTCCTCCGGGGCCGGTCCACCCTCACCAGACCGGCCAGTTGGATGCCAGGGCTATTTTCAGCCTGGGATAAGCCTAATACGATCAACCTCAAGCCCCAATCCTTTCAGGCAGGTTGAGATTGCCGGAAAATATTTCTACTTTTGACTTCCAACATCCCGGGATGATAAAATAACAAATGTTAAGCTACACCTGTCGTGAGGCAGAGACGGAAAGCCAAGGATCTTTTTCATGGCAGCCTTAAGTTTGAAATTATTATGAAATAAAATAATCAAAGCGTTTATCATCATTTCATTACCAAAAAAATTTCCAAGGAGAAAACTATGAATACAGAGAGAACATCAACAAGAACAGGCAAATCCGGTTTCACCCTGCTATACACAGCGACTTAATTAATTGCGCATAATTTCCGTAATACATCGCTCCCGGGAGCCCATTCGTTGAACTTTTGCTCCACTGCGTGGCAGACACTTGCCAGTGTCGGGAAATACTGGTTATGGGTGCAACATTTGCGGGTCAATTTCCAGACCCGCTCAATAGGATTGAGATCAGGACTGTATGGTGGCAGAAAATCCAGGGTAAAGCGGTCAGCACACTTTTCCCGGTACTGCTTGTGCAGCGTGGCATGATGGTATCGAGCGTTGTCGGTAATCACATAAACCTTTTTGCCGGAATGGGAACTGGCTCTTCTCAACTGCTTGAGGAAACACCAGAAGGAATCAGCATTGAACTTGTCCTCTTCCCGCCGGTGAACGAACTTGCCGTCGCGCAGGCGGACAGCACCGAAATAGCCGACGCTTTTGCGGGTCGGCTCGTGCAGGACAATGGGATCAGAGTCCTCCGGGGCGATCCACATTCGACAACGCGAACCGTGCTGCTGAAAATGGACTTCGTCCGATGCCCACAAATCGATTGCCGGATCTGCCATCATTGCTCGGAGTTTTTTTTATGTTCCAGTTGTTGAACAGGATCAGCCTTGGCCATAACCGGACGAGGCTTTCTCAGCCGAAATCCGAGTTGACGGAAAAGACGCTGACACTGACGAACGCCAAGGGTAACGCCAAACCGCTGCTTGATGAATGCTGATAATGTCTTGCCATCCCAGTTATTGGCGCGTATGCCGAAGTCCCGTGGTGAACCGCGGAGAGCTTTGCCGATTATGGAAAGCTGTTCTTCGCTTAATTTTTTCGGTCGTCCCGGCCTATCGGCATCTGCCAGTCCCGCAAAACCTTCTTCTTCAAAGCGACGCACCCAGTACTGAAGGGTACGCGTGGCGTCGCCAAGCAGAGCGGCAGCCTCGGGACAGCTTACGCCCTGTGCCACCAACAGGACGGCATGAAGGCGGTGATCGTAACGCGCTTCCTGGGAGCGGCGAATTTCATCCTGGAGCGCAAGAACCATGGTTTCGGCATCGGAGATAGTTAGTGCTTTCATGAAACATATTATAGCACCATCTATCGCCTACGCAATTATTTATGTCGTTGTGTATAATGATACCTTGCAATGCTGGCCTTATAATCACAGTCATCACCTCACCAGTATTTGCTCAAAAGAACCTCAACAGTACAGCAGAAGATTCTTCGGTAAAACGTCCCCCTCAGAAAATTGTCACCATTGCCGACCTGCCTGAGTCTCCCGGTCCCGGATACCTGTCAACTATTAATGGCGAATGGATACCTGAGGATGCTGTTGTATCGCAACAATTGTCTTCAAGTATTTCTTCGTTGACTGTCTCTTCAATCGGCGGCCGTAAAATATTTTATTTAACGGCTGCTAATTATCATACCAATGAGGCATTGACTGCGTGCGGAGCCGGCTATCATATGGCTTCACTCTGGGAAATTCTCAATGTTACCAATCTTGTTTACGAATACGATAACCCTGCCGCATATACCAAGGCAGACAGCGGCTACGGCCCTCCATCTAACTGGTGTCCATCCAGCGGGATCTATCATGCTGAATTATTGAAGAAAATAGAGAAAAAAGGGGTGGACTTTTTTCGTGATTTCTGGTTTATATAATAT
>DSAE01000242.1 GCA_011372855.1 Desulfobacteraceae bacterium | reverse complement strand
GAGGTCGTAATCCCCTCAAGTCGGGGCAATTCTCCATACACAAAGAACCTTGTCGTCCCACCTGTAGGGCCAACACGTCGTAATCCCCTCAAGTCGGGGCAATTCTCCATACCGCCGAGGCGAAGAAGCTCGGCGACGTACGAAAAGTTACGTCGTAATCCCCTCAAGTCGGGGCAATTCTCCATACTTGGTTGGTCCACAAACGATTAATGGAGGTGTGTTATGTCGTAATCCCCTCAAGTCGGGGCAATTCTCCATACTGATGGGGACGCGGTGCCCGTGGTAGGGGTGAACAAGTCGTAATCCCCTCAAGTCGGGGCAATTCTCCATACCTCAACTAAAAAGAAAAAAGAAAAGGAAAACTATTATGAAGTCGTAATCCCCTCAAGTCGGGGCAATTCTCCATACTAGATTTTGCCATAAATTTGGGGTCTTCATTTTTGAAGTCGTAATCCCCTCAAGTCGGGGCAATTCTCCATACCAAAATTTACTCGAACAAGGGAGGTAAATAATGTATGGTCGTAATCCCCTCAAGTCGGGGCAATTCTCCATACTATGGAGGATGTTATGGAAAAGAATTGTAGAAATTGTCGTAATCCCCTCAAGTCGGGGCAATTCTCCATACCAAGAACAAGAAAACAGAAATCATGAGAAAAACTAAGTCGTAATCCCCTCAAGTCGGGGCAATTCTCCATACTTTGTACAGGTCTCCACAAACGTGGAGAGCTCCGGAAAGTCGTAATCCCCTCAAGTCGGGGCAATTCTCCATACGAAGTAAGCTTCGAGGGTGTGGATGAGGAGATAATTGTCGTAATCCCCTCAAGTCGGGGCAATTCTCCATACGCTCGCAAAGGCAATCAAGCTCGCAGCAGAGATTTTCGAAGTCGTAATCCCCTCAAGTCGGGGCAATTCTCCATACCTTACCCTCGACGAGATTTTAGGGAACTAACAACAGTCGTAATCCCCTCAAGTCGGGGCAATTCTCCATACCGCGGGAAGCGTTCTTTGACATAACCACACGGTGGTGTCGTAATCCCCTCAAGTCGGGGCAATTCTCCATACTCTTACCTTGAATTATATAACGAAATGAAGGGGTTCCAAAGGCAAATTCGGGCATGTGGCTGAATTTGGCGTTTGGAAAAATGAAAAGGCAGAAAATATGAAATGTTCATGCGGTAACACATTGATATGTGAAAAGAAAACATGACTCGAGTATGTCCTTTTTTGATTTTTGCATTGCAGCATTCTGTTATTACGTCGTTTTGAATACACAATGCTTCCTGTTTTTGGGCCGTTTCCGGTCCCTGTCCAACATGCGTACACGCGGTTACAAAACGACAAACTTTTCCGTCTGCGGCGGCTCACCCGGTCCGGACCATTCCACCTCCTTCAGGCACGCGCGGCAGAGCTGGTAGCAGCGGATGGAATCCTCGCCATGGTCGATAAGCGCCTCCAGCCGGTCCTTGAGCTTCAGGAACTGCTTTTCGGTGAGATCCGGGCATTCGAACACGGATTTCTGAACCCGGTAGCCCGCGCCTTTCAGCGCCTTGCTGACCCGGCTGCGAACCTTGTCATCGGTTATGTCAAAACAGATTATATAAAACACCTCAATTTTGCACCTTTTTCTTGTCAAGGCCGCCTCCGGCCGCACCAGCCATCATCTCGGCAGGCGGAAGGGCGCGTAAGGCGTCCCTCCCTCCGCCAGGCCCTTGGCGAACCGCCGGCACTGGCTGTGAATGATGACTCGTACTGCTGTCTTCATCTCTGTCGGTGGATACCATACCTTTTCTTCGAGCTGGCGGTGGTAGGCGACGATCAGGGCACGGCTCACCGCCGGTTTCATTTCCACTGGACGCCCACCGTTCTCAACGCCCTCTGCCCCCGGACGGTACACGAAATCGTCGGGTTGAATCGCCCGGCGGTTGATCAGGGTGAGCACCATGCGCTCCGCAAGGATACGCCATTCCTCGACCAGATCGCAGGCCAGGGCCGGTCGGCCTGATGCGACCTCGTGCAGAGCGCCAAGATAGGGATCGAGCCCGGCGCACCGGATGCCGTTCAGCACTTCGTTGGTCAACAGAGTATAGACAAAGGAAAGCAGGGCATTGACCGGGTCGAGCGGAGGCCTGCGGTTTCGCCCGGAAAAGTGGAACCGGTCATTGCGCAGGAGCAGGCCGAAAACACTGTAGAACAGTTTGGCCCCGTAGCCCTCGATTCCGCGAACCTGGTCAAGGTCGTCCGCCCCGACCAGCTTCTGCTGCAGGGCCTTGACCTGCACGGCCGTGACGCGCAGACTCTCGGCCCCGTACTGGCTCGCTCGGCGCAGGAGCAGGCGGACCTGGTTTTCCAGTTTTTCCCGGACAATGGTCCGGGCAACCGAGAGCTTGAAAGCGGTGTCGGCCAGGCGCAGGTACTGCTGCTGTCTGAGCTGAACGTGCCCGGGATCGTCCATGAGCAGGCGGGCCCGGAACCGGCCGGCCGGGGACATGAAGACCGTGTCTATCCGGTTGGTGATCAGGAAGTCAAGGACCGCGCCGCTCAGCGATGCGGTCCCGGACATGACAAGCTGCTTGAGGCCGGCGGCGGGGATGGTTGCGGCCACGGTCCCGTCGCGGATGATCTTCAGGCAATCTCCGTCCTTACGTATGGTGCTTCCTGGTTCCAGCACGTACAGTTCGTCCACTGTATGCCTCCGATTCAGATGAAGCGATCGATCTGCTCGATGGCCGTTTTCAGGGAAATGAGCGCATCGCGCAAGTTTTCGACCTTCTCCGACTTCGGAACCGGGTCATCGCTGAAACCCTCCAGGTGGCGCAGCGGGTGGGGATAGCCCTTGTCCCTGAATTCACAAGGCAGCACGGCTGATCCCTGTTCCAGGAGGCTGTGGATTCTTTTGCAGCCGAGAATTGTTCCCCGGGTCCTGGAAATCCTGTAGTCCAGCAAGGGCCGGTTGTATTCCGGCAGCCTGGCGAAAAGATGGTGGAGCAGCAAACCGCCGCGGGGCAGATGGCCCAGGGTGCCTAACAGAATTTTTTCCTCCCGGGTCGAAAGGGTACGGGAAGCCCGCAGACTGGCGATGATCTGAGCGAGCATGGCGCACCGTGCTTCAAGGGTCGCCAGTTCCGGAAATTCGGCTGCCCATTGGGCGTGGCGCGGATGGGTGACCACCTCTGCGCCGCCGTGCTGACCGGCGAGTTTTTTCACTGCCTCCGGCGGGGAGGGCCGGACGGTGCGAAGCAGATCGAATTGGCTCGACGTTGTCCGGTTCGCTGCCAGGGCGAAACAGGAAGGCTTGCCCGTGACCCGATGAATGCCCAGGGGCAATTTGACCAGATTGCCGAACCCCTTGCCCGTCAGCCGTTCCTGCTTCGGAAACACCTCCAACTCGAAGCACTGTACATCCCCCTGCAGGCTGCCGGCAATATGCAGCAATGCCCGCCGCATGTCGCCGGCCGGGACCGGATCGGCAAGGGGAAACCAGAAATGATATCCCTTGCCGCCGCTGAATTCGGCAATGGTGGTGAGGTTGGCTCCAGCGGCAAGTTCCTGGATCCGCTGGATGAGATAGACCCCCTCGCGCCGGATGTTCGCTCTCTCCTTTCGTGCTTCCTCCCTGTTTCGCAGACGGCTGATCAGGTCTATATCGATGACCCCCGTATGCACCGTGCTGTTGCCGTCAAGCAGATAGATGCCGTATGTCTTGCGGCCCGCAAAGTGATCGCGGATATCGTTTGCCGTCAGGGGTCGCCGGACCGGCACATAGCCGCAGCGGTCCTCCTCACGGTCCGCCCACTGCCTGGCAAAGGCGTCGTCACGCCCCCGGAACAGATTCATGAACAGCCGGATATCGCGATCCTCTTTCTGCAGTTCGGCAAAGGGCGCGGCAATGGCGGCAAAACCGTCGGCCAGCTCCCCCTCATCCGCCGCCGGCGTGGTTCCGGGGCTGAACCAGCTTTCCAGTTCTGCGGCAGGAACATGCGCGACGGCAAGGGCACGGAGGCGGACAAGCCCCTGGCGATCGCCCAGCAGGCCAAGGGTCTCGCAATGGCTGCGCCACCCGTCCCTGCATTCGGGCCGGTGGAGGTTGAGCCAGGCGTAAATTTCCAGGCTCTGCTGAATGCAGCCGTGCTGCTGGGCGAGGATTGCCAGGCGCAGAATCTGGCCGTCTTCGAAATGGGGCAGGAGATCCTTCCTGGCCAGAACCTTTTCAACAAATTTCCGGCCGGTTTCGTCGAGGGGAGCCTGCTCCAGGCGCGTGACCAGCAGGCGGAAATCCTGTGCCTTGAGGGGAGTCCTGTTGTGGCTGGCTGTCTGCTCGGTCATGGCGATCACCTTGCGGATGGTTTCCGGTTCATCGTGGTCATGGAGTCCCGTTCACGTGACTAGGGTGAAGGCGGTCCGCTCCCTGGCACCGGCCGACCGGCCGGCCGCGGCGTCCTTTACCATTGCGGCCAGCCGCGAAAAATGGGGATAGCGGAAATTCGTTTCCTCCAGGTTCCGCACAATCGACAGCGCTTCCTGGAAGCGGCTGAGCCGGTAAAGGCTGGCCGCCTGCCAGAACAGGGCCTCATGGGCTTCGCTGCCGAAGGTCTCCCGGCAGAAATCCGCCGCCTGCTGCGCCAGGTTAAGGGCCTTGCCGGCCTCCCCGTCCGCCAGATGAATACGCGCCAGACGCAGCAAGGCCTTGTGGCGGCCGCGACGGTCCCGTTCGGCTGACTGGATCAGAATACGCACTGCCTCGTCCTTGCGGCCCAAGGCAACCAGCACATCCGACTCGGTCCAGCGGACATACGGCCGGCGGGCCGGCTGGGGAATACGGTTGATGTAGCCCGCGGCCCGGTCGGGAAGGCCGAGGTCGATGGCGCAGCGGGCCGCCAGCTCCCAGACAAAATCCGTGGCCTGACCGTTGTCGGCCCGGTGGGCCGCGGTTTCCAGATGATCGATTGCATCTTTGGGCCGGCCGAGGGCAAAAAGGACCTTGCCCATGGCAAAATGCTTGAACAGGGGATGCATGTGATTGCGATCTCCGTCCAGTACCATCATTTTCTCCAGGATCTTGAGGCTGCGGCGTGGAAGATCAAGCTGCAGCAGACACGAGGCCAGATGGTACAGGCTCTTGATATATTTCGGCCGCTGCTGATGGCGCGCCGTCTGCTCTTCGGAACTCTGCTTCTCCCAGTTGACCACAGCCTGTTCAAAGAGCGGAATGGCCTGGCGCGGCTTGCCTTCGATTTCCTTGTACAGGATTGCTTCCCGGTAGAAGAAGGTAACCGAATCCGGGGCCAGTTCCCTGCTGCGTGTAAAATGCTCATGGGCAAGCTGGACCAGCTCCGCCCGCCGCTTCGGCTGAAGGGGCTTCCTATCGGTCCTGGCGGTAAAAAGCAGGTCCAGGACCGTGTAAGCTAGGGAGTAGTGAGCCATGACATTGTCGTTTTCCCGCTGGACCACGTCCAGGATACAGGCGACGGCCTCTTCATGCCGTCTGGCCCGGCACAACGCAAATCCAAGCTTGAGGCGGACCGGACTGTCCAGGCCCGCTTCAACCAGTTCCGGCAATTTTTCCGTGACCGGATGAAACAGGGCGATGCTGTCCTCCCACCGGTTGCCGGCCTGTAATTCGTCCAGTTCAGCCAGGACCCGTTCCAGCTCCCGCTGGAATCTGTCCGTGCTCAGCGCCGGATCAGCGAGGACCGCGAAAAAATCGTCGCCGGCCGGTTGCTGCCGGGGTTTCGGTTCCCGGGCGGCCTGCCCTGCGTTCTGCTCAAGCTGGATATGGCCGATGACTCTTGCCGTTTCCCTTTCTTCCGATTGACGCGCTGTGCTCTCCATGGGTTTTCCTCCTTGCCCAAAATGTCTGTTCACTTTCTGTTACGGACAGGAGAGAGATTTTTTCGCGGCACAAAATAAATATGGCTGGCAGCGTGCCTGCTGATTGGATGATGAAAAAAACGCCGCGCCCCGTTTCCACCTGGAAGGGGGCGCGAAATGGATATGCAGAAGAGAAGGGAAAGGACCGGATCAGGACGCCCGGCGCAAGGAAAAGGAAACCGCCTGCCGAAGAAGCCCGTCCGTATGGGGGCGCGACTCGGCGCGGTCGAAAATCCGGAACCGGCTCAGGTGCGGGAAGCGAAGCAGGCTCGTCCGGCCCCTTCCGCCGTTGAACATCGCCAACTCGGAGGAAATGTTTCCCCAGCCCACGCCGCTCCTGACCACCTCCGGCCGGATGCCGGCAATATCCTCAAGGATGCCGACGAGGTCGGCAAACGTTTCATTGTTGATGCAGATGATCAGTCTCGGATTGATCCGGTCCAGGATACCTTTCCACAGTTGCCGGGCGAACCGCCGGCTGGCCGTTTTGTTCGGTAGCCTGGCGAAATCGGGGGAGCGGAACGGGATATAATAGGCCAGCAGGGACCGGTTCATGAGCTGCATGGAATCGCCGGCTTCCGGCAGCATCGCCGCCAGGTCGCGGAACATGGCCCGCACCAGCTGCTGCAGGGCTGAATTTCCTCGTCCGGCCGCGGCGTTCCAGGTTTCGTTGAGAAAGGCCGGGCCCTGCTCGCAGCTGTCGCTGGGATGATCCGGAGGAATGACCCCGCCGCCCGGATTGAGCCCCAGAAAGAGAACTGAACAAAGCGTTGCCTTTCAGCGTGCTGGAGAGGATTTCCCGGCGCGGCCGGACAGTTTGATGAGTTTTTTGTCAAAAGAAAACAGTCTGATTTGAGTGTGACGGGCCGCGGCCAGCAGGATGCAGTCAACCAGGTCGATATTCTCCGCTGCAAAAAGAGCAAGGGCATCCAGCAGGATATCCTTGTCGTCGTTGACGATGCCCTTGTAGCGCAGCAGGGCGGAAAGGGCCTCTACAGCTTCACTTTTGGGAACCTGGTAGAATTTGGTGAGCACATAGACGCATTCCACCAGAACGCTTTCCAGCAGCAAGGCCTTTTTTCCGCCCGTTCGGATGGAATCGAAATACCGTTCCGCCTCTTCATATTGTACGGGATTATCCCGCAGCAGATAGCGAAGGAGGGCATTGGTGTCCGGCAGGCTGTCAGCTTTTCCCGGCATCGGCCACCTCCTGCCAGACCCTGTCCCTGATTTCCGTCAGCGGTTTTTCCTCGGCCGCGGCATATTGGGCCAGCGACCCGGCAACACTCTTGATCGGAATGAGCACAATTCTGTCCCCCTCCACCACAACCTCGACCGTATCCGTGGCCAGGATCTGGCGGACACGCTTGGGGAGGGTGACTTGCCCCTTGGAGGTAATTTTTGCAGTTGTTGTCATTCTCATGTTCTTCATTCAAAATTAAAATGCATTACTTTCTTATATTGTATTTCAATTTCCCAAAAAGACAAGTTAAACCTTTCGCGCCGAAAGCAGGCCGGGATCGAGCGGGTGGAGGGTCTATGGCGGGACAACAACTGTCGGCACCTGGAGGCAGGCCAGCCGGGATGAATCGGAAAGGCAAAAGACCCTCACCGACCTTCGGCGCAGCTTTTCCTCCCTGAGCCGGGACATGGGGGAACGGACCTGGCGGCGGGAGGATCTGTATGACTGATTTCCTGGACACCAATATCCTTGTGTACGCCTATGACAGCCATTGCCGGCAAAACAGCGGATCGTCAGGCAGATCCTGGAAGGAGGGGTGCAGGAGGAGACCGCCTGCCTGTCGGCCCAGGTGCTGTGCAAATTCTTTGTGGTGGTGACCCGCAGGATCACCCACCCGCTGAGCGCAGTGGAAGCACAGGGAATCATCTCACTCTTCCGCCGGCTGCCCGTGGCTGAAATTGACGGCGACTTGGTGGATATCGGCGTGGACATGCACCGGCGCTACGGAGTTTCCTTCCGGGATGGCCTCATCATCGCCGCAGCACGCAGGCTTGGCTGCTCAAGGCTCCTGAGCGAGGATCTCCAGGCCGGCATGATGATCAACGGCCTTGAGATTATCAACCCATTTGCCACCGCCTAAAGCCGAGCGGGTTCCGTTGCTCTTGGATTGCGGTGAGGGAGTCACGATCTTGAGATCCTCAACGGTGTCGGCAGCCATGCCGGGGCGAGAATATCATTCCGATCCAGGCCAGCCGTGTATTTCCTGACTTTTTCCCTGGGATTTCGCATATCTTCAAGCAGGAGGGCAACCGAGCGTTCAGACATGCTCCAATTCGTTCTTGATGCTTGATAGAACCGCGGTTTCAGCGTCCGCACGGAAACCAGTTCGACCGGCAGTCCAAGAAGATTTTCCAGCCTTTCTGATAACCTAATTTCAGGCCAATCTCCGTTGTCCACTGGTCAACAGCCCCGGTTCACCAGGAGGCAATAGTCCTTTCTTCTTGGGAACCCTTTCGTCAGTGGACAATCTGCTTGTTGCCAATGCCGATCATGAAATATCTATCCCAAGTTCTCCCGATAATTCAAGTATCACGATAGCCCATTTCTTGTTGTTTCTTTTCGCCTCCTTGAACCTCTTTTTATCGGATCGGGCAAGATCAAGAAGCGCCCGGCACATCTCCCGACGGAGTTCGATCTCCTGTTCGTTTCTTACCTTGGCTATTTCGGCCTGCATCCTGCTGGGTAACTCCTGGAGTTTGGGCAAGGCATTGCGGAACGCGGCCAGCTTGTCTTGCCGGACTTGTTCCGGGTTGGGGGCTGGTGTGGCGGGCCGGTCGATCGTGTCCTTACCGGAACCACCCTTGCCCGTCCCAGGCGGGTTCATGGCGTGAAACCGGCCGTGGCCGATGGCCGTCTTGGCCCCCATGCCATGCTGGGCAAGGGCATTGTCCACAGCGGCAAGGAGTGTTTTCTTTCGGTCAGCATCGGCGGCGATCTCGTTGTGGATCAGGAGGCGGAACACAAACCGGAGCGGCTTGCCATGCTTATCCAGGTGGGCTACGGCCCAGAACTTTTGCGGGTTCGGATTCTGGTCCTCGGTGGGGCCACGGAATCCAGGATCGTTGGCTGGCTTGTTGAGGTAGTCCGGGTAATGGCAGTTCATGATCTCCGCCGCAAGGCGAGGAAGGGTGGCAGGCAGGGCGTCGAGAAAGATCACCTTGCCGCGCGCGTTGGCCTGCTTACGTTCTTCGGGCCGAGTAATCTCCCCGCAACCGAAGATATTCCTGGCCTCTTCCGGCAGGATGCTTTCACCCTTGCCATCATCCCGTAGCCACCGGCCGGTGATCTCGTTCCAAAAGCGACGCGCCTCGGTCTCCGGCTTTTCGTTCAGTCGGTCCACCAGCCAGGCAAGCCGCACCACTCCCTTGATGCCGGCGGCAGGAATGGCCGGAATTCCCAGGGTCCAGTCGAAGTGAAAACCTTTTTCCGAGGGATGCTCATTGCCCAGGCCGATGACCAGGGGGGAAAGCATTTCCGCCTCGATTTCCAGGTATTCGTAGCCGATGCTGGCAAACGATGCAGCGATGGATTTCAGGGAGTTGTGGCGATCATCAAGGAATTTTTTAGTGACGTTACGGTTCCATGCGCCATGTAACGTCACATCACCAGGTTCTTCTCTATATTGCGTGACCCCATTCCTCTGCTGGCCAACCGCCTTGTTCCGTCTGTAGGTTGTTGAACCGTTGTACATGGCGATGGAGACATCATAATTGTCGAGCAATTGGTTAAAGTCACGCACCTTCTCGCGATGATCCACCAATTTTGATTCATCAGCACCGGTGCAGGCCCATGGCTTTCTTCCAGTATCACCAAGAGCTTGATCGCCATTCTCAATGTACATCCACTTATTGAAATAGAGGCCAAAGTTGAATGCTCCATGCGGTAATTCGCCAATCGCTCCGTTTAGCGCGTCACCTATCGGCCTAATTGCCTTTGTCATGGGAATTGGCATGATGATTCCTCCTTAATTACGCAAACAATCCTGCCTTGGCGTAACGTTTGACCCACTCCAGCACCTTGAGGGCCTCCCTCTGGCCAGTCAAATATTTCCCTTGGTCCATGGAGGACAACGCCCGCATGACCGGGGCCGGGGTGATCTCGGAGAGGACTTGCTGTTCCCTGAGCCAACCGGCAATTATATTGAAGGCCGCCCGATGACGGTCATTCGGTTCATTTCCCGCCTTGGCGAGCAAAAAGGCAAGGGTATGTCCCAAACCGTTTTGCAGGATCATCGCGGGCAGTCCCATGGTAAGTTTTTCAAACTCCGTATGATTTCCCCGTACCGTCCGCAATTGGTCGAGGACAAATTCCGAGCGTCTCTGGGCAAGTGTTTTCATGGTCGTCACCTCCTTACTTCTCGGCCTTGGCGAGCCAATTCACGGCCATGATGCCTCGGCCGAGGGTCATGTCACCGCCAATCTGGACATGGGCGCTGATCGCCGTCTTTACCAGTTCCCGCAGCACGGTAGCCGCTTCCGGCCCCTCTTTTTTCCGTTCCTGGCCGAAAAACATGAGCAGATACAGGACGGAGTCGGCGGGCAGAAGCTCCTGGTAACGGAGCGAGCCGTCCACGGTGGTGCCGGTGGCCATGTCGATCTTGATCTGGGGCTGCACCTCGGTGGCGGTCTCCACCAGGAAGGAAAAGGCGTTGTCCGAAACCAGAAGGAGCCGTTCCACCTGGGGGGTGAGGGTGGCGAAGGCGGTCTTCAATGCCCCGGCCTGGTCATTGGCAGCAGCCGTGACCACCATGTCTTCAAGCACCACCTGCTTGCCGTTTCCTGCTCCGCATGAAACGTCCACCCCGTCGTCGTCCTTGGCCGGGGCGACAATCGGAATGGCAACCGGTGAACCGCACAGTTCAAGATCACGCTTGAGCCTGGTCAGGATTGCCGGACAGGTCACCCAGACAAAGGGTGCAATGTTGGATCGTACCGGAAAGGCGAGCAGCCGGGCGTCGGTCACCGACACAGCGCCGGCCTGGCCGTTGTTCCCCTCTCCACCTTCCTCCTTGCCAAAGACCTGGGAGGCGAGTTTCTCGGCTTGTCGTTCTTTGTCGCTCGCCGCCTCGTTACCGTTTTCGAGGTAATAGCGGACAAACCAGTCACGGAAGGCACCCTTTACCCCCGAGGACTGCACTTGGGGCCACTGGGTGTGGCGCTCCCGCTGGATGGGAAGGTCCACCGTTCCCAAAGCCTGGCCGGAGCCGGCATGGACGGGGGTGAGGGCGTACAATACGCAGCATTCGGCCAATTCTTTGTTCATCAACATGATTCGCTCTCCTTCGTGTCAGATAGAGATAAAGCCAAAAGGCAATGCTTGCTGTCCGGAAAGGTGAACGACCGTGCCCGGCGGCAGCCAGGCGGTCATCTTCTTGTGGAAGCCATTTTTCATATTCCAGCCGCCCATGCGGACCAATGGGCCAGATGCGCGGGTGGTGCCGACAAGCCCGGCCGCCTCGAACTCGGCCCATGGAACCGCGCTTACTGCCACGGCCCATTGCCCGGAATTACAGGTCTGTTGCGGAAGGGCGATGTGTGTCCCGTCCAGCGCGGTATAACGCGCCATCCGCCGCTCGCCGCCAAGCTGCATGATGCCGTCAGAATCCAGGGTGTCGGGGCAGAGGGCCTCCGAAAGACCGGCCAAGAGGGTCACCTCCGGCCAGAGCCGCACATGGGTCGAGGAGTAAAGGTGGCCCTGGCGGACCCGTCGCAGGGGATGCTCCAAGGCGATTCCGGTCCTGGCCTCGGTGACGGCAAAGGCGCTCATCGGGAGGATGGCCGGTTTTCCTGGAATAAAGTCCTTGATGAAGTCCTTGCGAACCAAGAGAGAAAGAAGATCGGCCGAGCCTGCTTCGGCCATGGTCGTGAAAGCGGCGGCGTTGGCCCACCAGCCGGCGAGGCTCTTGCGCCGATGATCGCGGGGATCGAGAAGCCAGAGCGGGTTTGTCGTGCTGCCGCTTAATCTCACTGCGGTGAGCAGTGACGTGGCCGGCACCGCAGTCGTCACCGACATGCTTCCCCTGGTCTCGGCCCCTTTTGGGTCGCCGTGCCAGTGGGCCGGAGCCGGGAAGAACACCTCGTTTCCTTTGGCGACGGTCACCGCGAACAACGGGCCTGCCAGCCGGAACCCCGGTGCGTCCGGCGTTCCCAGCAGGGGGTAGCGCCGCACGATGTCATCCGTCCCGTCACCGGTGTATTGATAGGGATCAATGTTTCTCTGGCCGAGCACCGCGGTTCGGATGGCGCCCACCAGGGTGACGGGCAAGGGCGGAAACACGGTGCGCACCTCGTGGTCAACCCCGGCGGTCATCGGCTCCGAGCCCTTGAAGAACATGGTATCGAGCGGTGTGATCCGCAGCCATTGCTTGATGGTGGTCATGGGGTTGTCCTCCCTTGCTGCTCTTCCTGTGCCGTGAGCGTGCCCAGAAAACGGGCGATGACAAGCGGTGCATGGTCCAGGCGCCAGCCTTTGCCTTGAAGGTCCCGGCGCCCAAGAAGCGCCGCCGCGCTCCGGGCGAGTCGCAGCCAGTTTTCATCATCCTGTTTTTTCCGCATCAAAGCGACCACCAGGGGCGGGAGCCCTTCCGGCCATTTTTCGAGCACGGACTGGATACCCGGCTGGAGGTCGCCGAACTTGTAGAGAAGTGATGAGGAAAGGGTCTCTCCTTCCCTGCCGGCGGACGCCCTGGAGATACTATGGAAATGGTCGAGCAGGGTTGTTTTCTCCGCGTCGCCGCCCAAGGCTAACTCTCTGGCAGGGGTCTCATCCCATTTGGCGACAAAAAAACGGCTGCCGCCGGAGCGTTTGGCCAGTTCCACGGCAAAGGCGTTGCGGCCGCCTTCCTCCTTGGCCTTTTCGAGCAGGGCGTGGGCCTGGCGCATGGCTCCGGCCAGGGGGCGTTTATGGTGGACGATGAGAATGCCGGCGGAGATGGAAATCATGTCGCCATGGCCCAGATGGGTGGCCAGTCTTCCGTTTGTCGGTATCCAAACGTCGTCGCCAATCTCTTTGAAGCCGCTGTCGCCGTGGACGACGAAGCCCATGCGGTAGGCGGCGGCGATCTCCTGAGCCGCTGCCAAGGCGCTGGAAACAGGGAGCACGGCGCAGACATCGTCGCCACCGGCGTAGATCAGACAGCCCCGGTGTCGTTTTACGATGCCGGGCACGGCATGGAGGGCGAAATCGCCCAGTGCCTCGGAGATGGCCGCGTGCACCGCCGGGGCGAGAAGGCGCCGTTCGCCGAGAAACTTTTGCCAGAATTCACGATACTCCCTGGCAAAAGTCGGCTCCTTGAACCGCCGCACCAGATCCGGGTGCAGGACATTTGCCCAGGTGGCGGCAAGGGTCTCGCCGTTCACCAGATCACCCATCTTGTCGCCGTCCATGAGCAGAATGGCGTAATACTTGTCGCTGTCGGCGATCTTGGCCTTGGCCTCGGCCATCTTTTTCACCACAGTGCGGCAGGTGTCCTGTTCCTCCTTCGACAGATCGGCGATATCGGTTTCGTCAGGCTCGCCTTCATCCTTGATGTGGACATACTGGGCAAGTTTCTGCCGCCAGCGTTTGCCGCCAATTCCTTCATGCAGCCCGCGCCGTTTCACCCCGTCCAGCCAGTCGGTGAGCGCCACCTCGGTGGAGGAAGGGAAGGAATCGGCATCATTGAAAAAGATAGCCAGGGGGTGCTTTTTGTCCGAACGCCGGATTGCCTCGCAGGCCAGCCGCTTAACCAGGGCCACGGATGAAAGCCGCTCCGATTCCTTGAAATTGGTGGCGTTGTCCCAGACCTGGCGGAGCGCCTTCCAAAACGGATCGTCCTTTGGTGGAGGGTTTTTGCCGGTCTCCTCGGCAAAGTGGATGATCTCCAGATCACCATGCAGGCCGCACTTGATGCCCGGCTCGTCGGGCCGGCCGTTGACCCTGACCGCCTTGCCGGCGGCGAGCCCGGACTGGGCAAGGGCATGGGTAACTGGGTAGAAGGCACCTTCGCCCTTGGCCGGGAAGTCGAGTTTGCTTTTCTTGGAATGTTCGTGAAAGGCAAGAGGCAACCCCCACACCGATTCGGGCAGAAGGCGTTTGAATGCATCCTGTTTGCCCTCGGTGAGCAACGGACAGGCGGACCATTGCACGGAAAAATAGCTTGCCATCTGGCGTTCGAATTGGGCGCGGACACTCTTGTCCTTTCTGGTTTTCCGTTCCACCAGGTCGAGCACCGTCTCGCCCAAACCGGTCCAGGCGGCAAGCATCGCCTCTTTCGTTTCTTCCGCCCAGCGCTCTTCCTGACCGGCGGGCACGAGGCAGACGAACTTGTTGGGGAAGGAGGCCACGCCGTCATCGCCGGTGGTTTTAGAGACGAAGTCGCCCAGCCCCAGGTCGTTGTCCAGCATCCAGGCGGTGAGCGGCTGACCGGACAGGCTGGGATAGAGGATGTGGTCGGCGCCAAGGCCGTGGACGAGCCGCCGCACCCCCTCGAAGACGAGCCAGGAGAGGATGACCGACCCGGTCCAGAGATCGCGGAGTTTGCGGGCGCGGCCGATGAAGTCCTGCACCGGGGTGAGCGCCACCACCATGAGACTTGCCTGGCCCTGCCCGGGCTCGGCAAAGCAGGTAGTCAGGGCCGAGACCAGGCCGCAGTGCTGCCAGACGCTGTGGTCCGGCACCCTGGTGTCCGCCGGTATCTTGTACCAGAGTCCGCCCAGACCGCCTGCGTTGTCCGCCGCAAGCCGTTCCCGCAATAGCAGGTGGGCATAGTGAAAGCGGGCGGCGGCGAACTGGTCCGGCTTGCCGGCGAACCTGCCGGACAGGGTATCCATGTCCTGCCGGATCACCGCGGTCATTGCCGGGTGGGTCTCTTTCACGCTCACGCCAGACGGAAGTGTGATGCGGAGCGACTGGTTGGCGCCTGTGGGGTGGGTAAGTTGCGGGTCGACACTGAAATCCACGGCGCCGTTTCTGGTCTGGTCGTTCTTGACGTATCCCGGCACCTGGGTGCGGTCCATGCCGCTCGCGATCGCGTCGGCCCGGCCGTAAAGTCCTTTGTCAGGCGAGATGTCGCCCAGGCCGAAGGCATCGAGTAGTCCAGCGCTTCGCTCCTCATGACCGGGGATGTGCAGGGCCTTGTCCGGCGGGTCGTGGAGCAGGGCGGCGAGCTTCCGGTTCCAGTAATCGGCGTTTCTGTTGGTGGCGGCGCTCATGACAGCACCTCCGGGTAGGTGGCGCGGGTAAGGAGGTTCGGGATACGGTCCAGCTTGCGGTGCACCTTCTCCCAGACCTTTTGGACAGTGACCCCACTGGCCAGTGGTTGCTGCCGGCTATGGCCGTGGGGTACGTGCAGGATGTAGCCACGAAATTTCCCATCCTGCTTTTTAACCACAAAGCGGAGGGGCGAAGCATGGCGGGCTGCCCCCCCTCCGTAATTGTGATTGGTGAGAGGGATGCCAAGAAGATGTCGTTCCTGTATGTTATGGTTGTTGCGCATACCCGGATTCAGCTCTCCATCGGACCCAACTTGTTTCGCCCGCACCTCGATATAGGCCTCAGCCAGGTCCTTCATGGCGAGTTTCCATTCTTCGCGCAACTCGGTTTTCCAAAGTAGCGGATTTTCTCCGTTACACCCCAGGCAGTTCGGGTACTCACTATTCAGCCCGTCGGTCCAATTTCTGGTCGCAGCGGTCAGTAAACGTGCGGCCGGTTCAGGATCGATAGGCGGATTGGTTATCATGAAACTCCCCCAGCCGTTGCGGCTCCGGCCGCCCACCGTGCCAAATGCCTGGATCAGGGCAAAAATCCGTTCCATGTTCTTGACCTGGCCTGAAGGGTAGTCAATCGCAAGGATAAAGGATGCCTCCGGCGGGAAATAGGTGTGTTTGACCTGTAGCTTTGGCCCGGCGAGACCCATGCCGGCAAGATAGAGCAGGGGCTTGATCTTCCCTTTGGGGTTTCTCCGGGGGTCGATACAGTTCGGATGAATGATCATGTCCCAGTCCGGCAGACTGTTTTTGACGGCTTTGGCGTTTGACTGAACAAAGACCCGCACCAGGCTCTTGCCGGAATCGTCATCGTCCCCGGCCCGGCCGAACAGGCGGCCTTCCTCGCGAGCCAAGGCGGCGGCGTCTCCCACGCCATGCTGGGTCACCCTCCACCAGGAGCGGAGCAGGGCCTTGAACGGCGCGGCCCGCCATTCGGCCTCTTGACCGGCGCCGCCCAGGAACATGGGCGTCACCACCTCGCACTGAAGCTCAACCTTTTTTCTCTTGTAGAATCGTTCCATGTCGTTATCGCTCCTGGCCTGAATGTGTTCTGAACACGCATACATACGGCGGCGTCCGCCACTGCCCCTTCTGCTCGGCGTTGCCGAGAAAGGCCGGGGTCACGAAGCGGACCCGGCATTCGATTATTTCCATGCTGCCACCTCCCGTGATTCAGGGGATCATGCCGGTCAAATCGGCGATCACCGCTTTCTGCTGTATTTTCTTGGCTGCCGTAGTGACCAGGTCGAATTTGGTGGTCGCCTTGCCGTCGCTGTACCAGCCTTCGACCTGATCTATTTTCTCGGTTGTCGATGGTCGGAAACAGATTTTTCTCGGCAGGTTCGGGTTGTAATAATGGGTGTAGATTCGCTTTACATAAGGCCGCTCACAAAGGCGTTCCAGCCAGCCGGACAACCCCTTGTGCTTGTTGCTGTTCTTGTCTTCGTATTTTATTTCCTTCTGGCTTGGCTCCAGGTTCGTGGACGGCGGCAGGATCGCTTCCCGCTGTTTCGCAAAGCGGTAGCGAAGTCCTTCGTGGAACAATTGCCCCATGGCCGACAGGCCGATGATTCGCTGGCCGTCAATTTCCTCCACATCCACCAAAACCGAGAAACGCGGCTCCTTTACAGACGGATCCTGATCAGCCTCGTTGGCTTCCAACTTAAAAAATTGCTCAACATTGTCCAGCCAGAATGAAAGATCGAGCGATATGGGCTGGGGCGGCAACTCTATCACCTCGCTGAAGCGCTCGAAGAGGTAACAGACCGGGATATCAAGGGCCTGGCCGACCATTCCGGCGAAGGATATTTGAGCCTTGTAGCCGCCGGTGGCGTTGATCACGATTCGGTTCGAGCCGAAAGAGCGGGCGATATTGGCCACGGCCCTGACCAGGTTGCGAAGCCCTTCGGTACGGAAGCGTCTGATGTCCGTATCGGTCAGTCCTTCCAAGGAAGAAGCCTCCACCTCCGCAAATCGCCATTTGTTTGCTCGCCCCAAGTAATAGCGTTTCAAGGTCTCGCCTAGGAGCCTGCCTTCCTCCGTGTCTGAGACCAGCAAAACCAGCCTTGTCCGGTCGGCAAGATAGCCTTTCTGCAGGATGCTGGTTATGGAGTTAACTTCAGCGCCGCAGAGCCGGTCGGTTGGGTCGAGTCCGGACAGGGTTGCTTCGAGATTACGAGGGTCTCTCCCTGCGTTTTTGGCATGGCTCAGCAAACTGGTGCCTACGGTGCAGATAAGAATGTCCCGAATCATCATGATAACTTTTTGGAATTATTAAAAAAATCGAGACAAATTTTTTGTTGCCGCAAAATTCAGTCTCTGCGCGAACTTTCCAACATCATGCAGCAGCCCGGCCAGGGCGATTTTCAATACTGTCTCATCCATCAGTTTTCTCCAGCGTCGTCTTTTATTCCTTGTTTATCTTTACGGCCATTTTCATTCCATTTTCACTTTGTCGGCTAATTTTTTTTCACTACGCACAGAGCGCATTTCATTTCAAGTCGCAGATCTTGACTGAAATCCGCCCCAACCCGAAGACGGTCTGCTTGCCGACATGCACCTTTTCACAGTAGGCCAGCAGGGGCATGAATTCCAGCAGGTCGCCCCGGTAGCGGATCGCCCCGGTCAAGCCGCTGAGGGACACCTCCTGCCGCTGGCGGTTGCTGAAGCGGCGCATTTCCTGCCATCGCAGCGAGGAATCCACCGCCTCAACCTGCTCAGCCAAGCCGATGAGGCCTCGATAATCGAGCTCCGGCTCACCGCCGCCGTATGCTTGCTCAAGGGCAGCCATGCGCCGGAGCCCGGCGCGGACCAGGACGTGAAACGGCAGGTCGTCATGCAGTTCGTTGCCCATCTTGAGCCGCAACGGCGTGAGCAGACGGACCTCGATTTCCCGGACCGGGACGGCTGCTCCGGCTTCGAGGGCAAGCCGTTCGGGTTCTTCCGGCTTGCGCAGCACCCCCTCGACGGCATCGAACAGCGTATTCTCTCCGGCTGTCACCCGGTCCAGGCTGAACCTGCCCATGCCGGATCGATTGCCCCCGCCCACGCCTGCCTTTCCCATTCGCTGCAGGGAATAGATGATGTGCGGCAGGTAGTCGATGGCCCGGTCGATGAGGAGCATGGAAAAGTCGAACCTGTCGCTGGCCCTCCGTTCGCCGGTTGTTCCCTCGCCGGGCTGGAT
>DSAE01000163.1 GCA_011372855.1 Desulfobacteraceae bacterium | reverse complement strand
TAAGCGAAGCGTGAACAGGCTCCCTTGCGATGCAATATGGTCCGTAGTGCCAACACTTTTTTTATATGCTTTATTATGCCGAAATAATTAAATTATTTTTTAGCAACTGTAGAAGATGAGCTTTGCTTTTTTTTCCCTGTATGCCCATGTCATGCTCCAAAAGTTCAACCTTTTGATTAAGCATGCCAACCAACTCGGCGCGGGAATGGATAATATTACGATCGGAAAAAAAGGACCGCGGGAAGTCAGGAATCTGGCCTTTGCCCTGGAAAGGATGCGGAAACGTTTAGTGGCGGGGCATACGGATTAGCCCGGAAGGGCCTGTTTCACCCGGCCGGCGAGCTGGCCGCAGGCAGCGGAAATATCCTCGCCGCGGCTCTGGCGGATAAAGACCGTGTATCCCCGGCGCCTGAGTATATCCTGGAATTTCAGGATGCGGTCCGGTCCCGGGCTCCTGAACCGATCGTCTCCGGTACTGTTCATTGCCAGCAGGTTTATCTTGCAGGGAATGCCCCTGAGCATCTCCGCCAGCCTGACCGCTGAATCATCGCCGTCGTTGATGCCCTCCAGCAGAGTGTATTCAAACATGATCCGCTGTCTTTTCTTCATCTGGTAGTGCCTGCAGGCCTCGAGCAGCTCCTCGATTGGATACGTCCCGTTGACGGGCATGAGCATGGTCCGGGTCGCATTGTCCACAGCATGGAGGGAAACCGCGAGATGGACCTCTGTTTTTCGGCCGAATTCAAGCATCTGCGGAACGAGACCGCAGGTCGACACCGTCATCCGCCGGTTGGAAAAATCCAGGCCGCGCTGTTCATTGAGGATGGAAAGAGCCGTCAGAAGATTGTCGAGGTTGGCCAGCGGTTCGCCCATGCCCATGAAAACGAGATTGGTCAGGCGGCCGCGGCCGCGGCTGAGCATCCAGTCGCGCGCCCCGCAGACCTGGTTGACGATTTCCGCCGGCTTGAGATTACGCTTCAGACCCATTTTCCCCGTGACGCAGAAATGACAGCCCATGGCGCAGCCCGCCTGGGAGGAGACGCACAAAGTGTTGCGCTCTTCCTCCGGGATCAGAACCGACTCGATGCTGTGCCCGTCTTCCAGGGAAAAGCAGAACTTGACCGATCCGTCGCGGGATTCCTCCACCAGCGGATTTTCAAAGCGGCTTATCCGTGCCTGGTGCGAAAGAATGCTCCGGAACTCCTTGGCCAGGTCGGTCATCTGGGAAAAATCCGTGATCCCGGGACGATACAGCCAGGCAAGAATCTGTTCGCCCCGAAAAGACGGCTGACCCAGCTTTTCCACATAGTGGACCAGCTGCGGCCGGCTGAGGTTTTTCAGATCTGTTTTGCCGTCGGGGGTGAGCATGATGTTCTTCATCCTACAGAGCCCTCATGGACTCGGTTTTGACATTGACCTTTCCCGCAAGGGCGCGGTCGATTGTCGAGATGAATACACTTTTATGCCTGGGCAGCCGCCCGTCAAGGGCAAAATAGTTGGAGGCGTGATTGGCCTGGAACAGGGTTCTCTCCACCTCGAGCCCGGCAATCAGGGCGCGCAGTTCCCGGAACAGGCCGGGGCGGTCGGGCAACCGGAACCTTCCCCGGGCATGCAGTCCGGCAAGGGGGGTGTTGTCCAGGAGCATCAGGGTCAGGACAGCGATCTGGCTGGGCCGCATCCGGTTGAGCACCCGGGCCGTGGCCCGGGCATGGTCGATGGAGTGCTGTATTCCGGCGATGCCGAGCAGTACGGTGACTGAGAGGAACATGCCGGCCTCCCGGACCTGTCGGCCGGCCCGGATCATCTCCGCCGCATCCGCTCCCTTGCCGATTGTTTTGAGGGTGGGGTCATGGCCGCTTTCCAGTCCCATGTACACCCGCTGCAGACCCAACCGGTGCAGCTCCTCCATGTCGCTTGGGCTCCGGCCCAGGATGTCCCGGGCGTTGGCATAAAGGCTGACCCGGCGTACCCGGGGGAGCCTGGCGCGAATCAGGGACAAGAGGTCAATCAGTTCGCCCTGGGGTATTGCCAGGGCGTTGCCGTCGGCGAGGAAGAGGGTGGACTGGCGCCGGAAATGACCGGCGGCGAAGTCAAGATCCTCAAGGATGAAGCGCCGGTCCTTGACGCGGAAACGTTTGTCCCGATAGGCGCCGCAGAAGGTGCAGCGATTGTGGGAACAGCCGACCGTCGCCTGCAGAATGATCGAACCGGCTTCGCTGGGCGGCCGGATAATATCTCCCTCATAGTGCATGGCGCGGGCGGAATCGATCCTCCTCAGCCGTTGACCCGGGCGAAATGCTCCATGAAGTCCACGAGCTTGGCAACGCCCTCCCTGGGAAAGGCGTTGTAAATGGAGGCCCGGCAGCCGCCGATGGACCGGTGCCCTTTCAGCCCGTCCAACCCTTCGGCCGCCGCCTCGGTGATGAATCTGGCCTCGAGCTCCGGGGTCGGCAGGTTGAAGGAGACGTTCATCCTTGAGCGGGAGGCCGGTTCGGCATGCCCCCTGTAAAAATCGGTGGTGTCGATGGCGGAATAGAGGAGGGCGGCCTTCTCGTTGTTGATCTTTTCGATGGCCTCGACCCCGCCGGACTCCTTGAGCCATTTCATGACCAGGCCGACACAGTAGACGGCAAAGCAGGGCGGGGTGTTGAACATCGAGCCGTTATCGGCATGGGTCTTGTACCGCAGCATGGTGGGGATGTTGTCCGGGGACCGGTCCAGGATGTCTTCGCGGATGATGACGATGGTCACCCCGGCGGGTCCCATGTTCTTCTGAGCCCCGGCAAAGATTATGCCGAATCTGCCGACATCCACCGGCCGGGAAAGGATGTCGGAGGACATATCGGAGACAAGCATCGACCCGGTTTGGGGAAAAGACTGAAACTGGGTTCCGTAAATGGTGTTGTTGGACACGAAGTACAGGTATTCGCTGGCCGGATCGACGGTATATTCATCATCCCGGGGAACCCGGTTGAACTTTGTCTCCTCGCTGGAAAAGGCGACATCGATCTCGCCAAACAGCCTGGCTTCCTTGATCGCTTTTTTCGACCATACCCCCGTATTCAGGTAGGTCGCTTTTTTCCCGGCCCCCAGGAAATTCATCGGAATCATAAAAAACTGGCTGGAGGCGCCGCCCTGCAGGAAAAGAACCCTGTAGCCGGCGGGCACTCCCAGATTTTCCCGGATAAGGGCTTCGGTCTCCTCGACAACACCCATGAATTCCTTGCTGCGGTGACTCAGTTCAATGAGCCCTATCCCCTTGTCCCTGAAATTGACGATATCAACGGCGGCCTGCCGCAGCACTTCATAGGGCAGAACCGCGGGGCCGGGGCTGAAATTAAAGATTCGTTCAGGCATGTATCCTCTCCCTCGTAAAAATTTGTTCATGGGCATCTGGCCGGATGATCAGCGGGGCCGGAGCAATGGGTTGTGCGGTGTTATCTGGTGTTCATCCGGAAATGGTCTTTTTGCCCGACCTCTGCGTTATGCTCAGAAATTATCCTCGGAATATCAAATATATGCCTGCGGCAATTTTTTTCGCATGCCTTGTTCTCGTACAAAAATCCTCATTTCCGGATGGACACTGTCTGGCGCAGGGCTTCATACAGGACGATTCCGGCACACATTGCCAGGTTGAGACTGCGGATGCGGTCATTGGTCATCGGAATTGTATAACAGCGGTCGGCATAGAGCGCAATGATTTCTTCCGGCAATCCCCTGGTTTCCTTGCCGAAAATGAGATGGCTGCCCGGATGGAACCTGGCCTGATAATGGGGCATTTCCACCTTGGTGGTGAAAAAGAAAATATCCCGCTCATCGGTGGCCGCAAGAAAGCTCTCCAGGCTGTCCCAGTTGCGTATGGTTACATACGGCCAGTAATCGAGCCCGGCCCGTTTCAGATGCTTGTCGTCGATGCTGAAGCCCAGGGGATGAACCAGGTCAAGCACGGTGTCGGTGGCGCCGCAGAGGCGGGCGATTGAGCCGGTATTCGGGGGAATTTCCGGCTCAACCAGGACGATGTGGAGGGGTTTTACTTCCATATTGCCGGCGGCAAGGGGCACCCTGGGTGCGGAGACGCAGAGCGGCCCAAGGAGCGCCCGGCCAGGGAAGCCATTCTTGTGGTTCGTGTTCTTTGTTCCGCTCTCCAGCTGTTCCGTCTGCCGGAGAGCGGCCGACACAAAGGAACACATAACGGTTGGGCACTATGTACCAGAGGAACAAATGCAGTTGCAAATTTAAAAAATCGATTTACATTAAAAAGTTCGTCATCTTGAGAAAAATTTACTTTCCTGCATATTGACTTATGGCGCTTATTGTTCAGAAATTCGGCGGCACGTCCGTGGGGAGCACGGAAAAAATCAAGGCTGTTGCCGAGCGGGTGCTGAAGCAGCACCGGCAGGGGCACAAAATGGTTGTCGTCCTCTCCGCCATGTCCGGCGAAACGGACCGGCTGATCGGCCTGGCCAAAAACATACAGCAAATTCCCGACCTGCGCGAAATGGACATGCTCCTGTCCACCGGCGAGCAGGTCACCATCGCCCTTTTCGCCATGGCAGTGAAGGAGGCCGGTTTTGATGCCGTCTCCCTGCTCGGCGACCAGGTCAGGATCCGCACGTCCAACCTGCATACCAAGGCCAGGATCAGGAATATCGACACCGCCCTTATCCATCGCCACCTGGACGAGGGGAGAATCGTTACCATCGCCGGTTTCCAGGGGGTTACCGAAGAAGGGGACATCACCACCCTGGGGCGCGGGGGATCGGATACCACCGCCGTCGCCCTTGCCGCCGCGCTCAAAGCGGACGCCTGCGAAATTTTCACAGACGTGGAAGGAGTCTATACGACGGATCCCAACATCTGCCAGGCGGCGCGAAAAATCGACCGCATATCGTATGACGAGATGCTTGAACTGGCCAGCCTGGGGGCGAAAGTTCTGGACATCCGCTCGGTGGGATTGGCAAAAAGATTCAAAGTTCCCGTCCATGTGTGCTCAACATTCACGGAAAACGAAGGGACATGGGTGGTCGAGGAGGATAAGATTATGGAATCCATGCTGGTTTCAGGCGTAACCTACAGTAAGAACGAGGCACGAATCACCATCAACAAGGTCCCGGACCAGCCCGGGGTCGCGGCCAAGATCTTTCTGCCGATTTCCGATGCCGGGATCGTGGTCGACATGATCATTCAGAACACCAGGGCCGGTTCCCTGACCGATCTCACCTTCACCGTTCTGCGCAGTGATTACGACCGGGCCATCAGACTCCTGCAGAAAGTGGCGGAGGAAATCAAGGCCGAATCGGTCACCGGCTCCGAGAACATCGCCAAAGTTTCCATTGTCGGAGTCGGGATGCGCAATCATTCCGGAATCGCCTCGACCATGTTCCAGATCCTGGCCAAGGAGGGGATCAACATCATGATGATATCAACCTCCGAAATCAAGGTTTCCTGCGTCATAGAGGAAAAATACACCGAACTGGCCGTGCGCGCCCTGCACGATGCCTTTGCCCTGGACAAGGAAAACCTGCCCATTGAAGAGGCCGTGTAGCTGCCCGTTGCCGGGCCCCGGCCGAAAGGACGATAATGACCATTGAGATCTATGATACGACGCTGCGCGACGGCATCCAGGCGGAAAATTTCAACCTGTCGGTTGAGGACAAGATCCGCGTAACCCGGCAGCTGGACAGGCTCGGCATTGATTTTGTCGAGGGAGGCTGGCCGGGATCCAACCCCCAGGCAGACGAATATTTCCGGAAAATCAGAGAGATTGACCTGAAACACGCCAAGGTGGCGGCCTTCGGCTCCACCCGGCACTTCAAGAATCCCCCTGATAAGGATCACAATCTCCTGGCCCTGGTGGAAGCGCGGACCCCGGCAATAACAATTTTCGGCAAGAGCTGGGATATCCACGTTCATGATGCCCTCAGGATCGACCTCAAGGACAATCTCCAGATCATCGAGGATTCACTGGCATTTTTGCGCCAGCACGTCGAAATCCTTCACTATGATGCCGAGCATTTTTTCGACGGTTTCAAGAAGAATCCCGAATACGCCCTGGAGACACTGCGCCGGGCTGTTATCGGCGGCGCCGGGACCCTGGTTCTCTGCGACACCAACGGCGGCACGCTTCCCCATGAAATTGCGCCGATCATTGACCGGGTCCGGCAATTTCTGCGGGAGCAGGGCAGGGAGGTCAGGCTGGGCATTCACTCGCACAACGACTCGGAGACGGCGGTGGCCAACTCACTGATCGCCGTGACCCTGGGGGCGACTCAGGTACAGGGGACGATGAACGGCTACGGGGAGCGGTGCGGCAACGCCAACCTGACGTCGATCATCCCGGCGCTGGTCTTCAAAATGAAACTGGGCTGCAACGTAGCCCGGAACATAGAACTCCTGTACGAAACATCGCGGTATATCAACGAACTGGCCAATCTCCCCCACAATCGGTACCAGCCGTACGTCGGCGAATCGGCTTTTGCCCACAAGGGCGGCATCCATGTCAGCGCCGTGCAGCGCAACCCCTTGACCTACGAACACATCGAACCCGAGAAAGTAGGAAACATCAGGCGGATACTTGTCTCCGACCAGGCCGGCCGCTCCAACATCCTGCACAAGGCCGAACGATACGGCCTGAAACTGGACGCCGATGATCCGGTGGTGGCCTCCATCGTCAATGAGCTCAAGCAACTGGAAAGCGAGGGCTATCAATACGAGGCGGCCGAGGCCAGCTTTGAGCTGCTGATGCGCAAGGCCCTGGGAATGCAGAAAAAGTATTTCCAGTTGGAAGGGCTGCGGGTCATGAACAACAAGTACCGGATGGATCAGCCGCCGCTGACCGAAGCGACCATCCGGCTGTATGTCGGCGGTGACGAGGTGCACACCGCCTCCATGGGCAACGGACCGGTCAACGCCCTCGACAAGGCCCTGCGCAAGGCCCTGACGCGGTTTTATCCCTCGCTGGTGGAAATGGAGCTGATCGACTACAAGGTACGGGTACTGTCCGGCGAGCACGGCACCGGGGCAAAAGTGAGAGTCCTGATCGAGAGCAGGGACAAGACGAGCACCTGGGGAACGGTGGGGGTCTCGCTCAATATCATCGAGGCAAGCTGGCAAGCCCTGGTGGACAGTATAAATTACAAGCTGATGAAGGACGAAAGGGAAAAGGGACTGCTCTAAATGCGCACCTCTTCAGGGTCAGGGAAGGACAAGCGTTTGCTTGTCCTTCTTGCGTTTGGAGCCCTGATTGTCCTGTTCCGCCAGGGAGAATACCTCATCCCCCTGAAACAAGGGGACAACCGCTGGGTGTGGTTCGAGACGGAAGGGGAGAACAACCGGATCCACAGGCTTACCCTCCCGCTGAACGGCCGGCCCGAGGAGTATTCGGCCGCCATGCTCGACCTGGCGACAGCTGAGGCGGTTGCCCGGCCGGGCTTTGACACCGTCTTTGCCGGAGTCAAGGCCGCCGCCCTCCGGGTCGGCGGCAACGGGGAGGCCTCGACGGCGGTATCGCCGCGGCTGTCCTTTCTGCTGGGGCTGCCGTTTCCCATCAACCATGCGAACGAGGAAGAACTGACCATGCTGCCGGGAATCGGTCCGGTGCTTGCCGCCCGCATTGCCGACTACCGGGAAAGCAGGGGGGCGTTCAGCGACATCGGGGACCTGCGCTCGGTCAGGGGAATCGGCCGCCGTCTCGCGGCCCGCTTGTCGCCTTTCCTTACTTTTGAACACGAATGATGGACGCCGCTGAACAGGAGATAACAGCCGCCCCCCTGCTTGTTCTTGTCGGCCCGACGGCCATAGGGAAAACAGGGCTGTCCCTGGATATGGCGGCCCGTTTCAACTGCGAAATTGTCAGCATGGATTCCATGCAGGTGTACCGGTACATGGATATCGGCACCGCCAAACCGGACCGTGGGGAGCGGAGTGCCGTCGTCCATCACCTGATCGACATCATTGATCCGGACGAACAGTACAACGCCGCCAGGTTTATTGCCGACGGACTGGCCGCCATCGCAGGAATAACCGCCGCCGGCAGGGTGCCCCTGCTGACCGGTGGGACCGGTCTGTATTTGAAGGCCTTGACGCAGGGTTTATTCGAAGAACCTGACTCTGCGGAGCATTCATTGGTCCGCCGGGAACTGCGCAACCGGATGCGCCAGCAAGGAAGGGAAGCGCTTTTTCAGGAATTGCGGCGTTTGGATCCGGATACCGCCGGCCGCATCCATCCCAATGACACCCAGCGGCTGCTCAGAGCCCTGGAAGTCCATCGGCTGACCGGTCGGCCCTGGTCCGAAAATATCCGGCGCCGGCAGGAACCGCCGGTCCGTTTGGCCAATATGTTCCTGATCGGCCTGACCTGCGACCGCCGGGAACTGTATGAACGAATCGAACGGCGAACGGGCCGGATGATGGAACTGGGACTGGTCGAGGAAGTGGAGATGCTGCGGGAAATGGGATACGACCCGCTGCTGCCGTCCATGCAGGCCATCGGTTACCGGCATGTCAACAATTTCCTTGACGGCCGATGGACCCGGGAGGAAGCCGTTCGCCTGCTGGTCCGTGATACCCGGCGCTACGCCAAGCGGCAGATGACCTGGTTCACGAGGATGGAGTCCATCCGCTGGTACCATCGTGACAGGCACGACAAAATCCTGCAGGATACGGAACGCTGGCTGCACAGCCGTGTTTGACGAAATGGACCGCTGACCGGCGGGACTGGGAAGAGGGGAGTTGCACTTGACGCACCATGGCTCAACACGCACCGCGGGGGGGAACGCATTCCGCCCCCGAAGAGAAATCCGGATGAAGGAAGCCCTTCCTGACCCGGCGGTATGCGGCCGGCTGGCCCGGGAAATAAACGTTCCGCCCCTCATTTCCCTGCTCCTGTGGCAAAGGGGGGTCACCAGCGCCCGGGATGCCCTGGATTTCCTGACTCCCCGGCTTGCCGATCTGCCGTCGCCGTTCCTCATGAAAGACATGGACAAGGCGGTGACCCTCGCGGTCAAAGCGGTCACCGAGGGGTGGCCGATATATATTCACGGTGACTATGACGTCGACGGGGTCAGCGCCACGGCCCTGCTGGCGCTGTTTTTCAACTGTCTCGGGACAGCGCCGGTCTGCTATCAGCCTGATCGGTTGACCGAGGGCTACGGCCTGCAGCGGGATTTCCTGGTCAGGCATGCCCCGGGCAAGGAAAACAGCGGTCTCCTGATTACCGTCGACTGCGGCATATCGGCTGTGGCGGAAATCGGTCTGGCCCGCGAAATGGGGTATACGGTGATCGTTACCGACCATCACGAACCCCCTGCAAGTTTGCCGCCGGCGCATGCCCTGATCAATCCGAAACAGCAGGGCTGTTCATTTCCCTTCCATGATCTGGCCGGAGTCGGGGTCGCCTTTTTTCTTGCCGCCGGCATCCGGGCCCACATGGTCAACAACGGGATGCTGGACAGGGAAAAAGCACCGAATCTCAAGCAGTTCATGGACCTGGTCGCCCTCGGCACCGTCGCCGACGTCATGCCGGTCACCGGCATCAACCGCATCCTGATCAAGGCCGGGCTTGAAGTCATGAACGAGCAGCCCAGCCCGTGGGTTACCGCCCTGCAGGCGGTCATCCGGAAAGAGGGCGGGGGTATCCGTGCCGAGGATATATCGTTCCGCCTTGCTCCCAGGATCAATGCCCCCGGCCGGCTTGGCAAACCCGACCTCTCTTTTGCGCTGCTGACCTGCGCCGATGCCGCCCGGGCCGGTGAACTTGCCGAAACAATTGAATCCCTCAACCAGAAGCGCCGACAGCTCGAACTCGAGGTTCTGGAAGAAGTTTTCCGTCAATGCGCGGAACAGGTGAATCGTGGCGACGGGGGGCTGGTCGTTTATGGGCGGTATCACCCTGGAGTGATAGGGATCATCGCCTCGCGGGTGGTGGACCGGTACAACAGGCCGGTGATCGTTCTGACCGAGGACAGCGCGGATAGGAACCTGCTGAAGGGCTCCGGCAGATCGGTGGAATCCGTCAACCTTTTCGAGGTCCTTCGCAGCTGCGGTGACTGCATTGTCCAGTTCGGCGGTCACACAATGGCCGCGGGCCTGACGGTGAGCAAAGAAAACTTGCCGTTTTTCGCGGAACAATTTAATTATATCGTTTCCCGGCAGGGATCGGCGCAGGATGCCGTGAATACCGTCATTGCCGACTGCAACCCGACTCCGGAGGAAATGCTCGACACCACATTTCTCAGATTTTACGCCCAGCTGGAACCGTTCGGCCAGGGGAACCCGGAACCGGTTTTTCTGCTCGAACGGCCGAAGGTGAGCAGACCGGAGGTCATCAAAAATCATCTCCGGTACCGGCTGGAAAGCAACGGCAATGTGTACAGGGCAATCGGTTTCGGCCTGGCGGACAGAATAGCCATGTTTGACGGCGGTTCCATCCGGGTGGCGGTACAAATCAGGAATACGGTGTACAGGGGAGTGGCGCGGACCGAAATCCATACCTTGGACGTGTATCAAGGCGCATGAAGCCCCGCGCAGCCATAAATTTAACATAATATATATTATGCGACATTGAGGTTATACCTGACACCTTTCCCCTCGAACACGGATCTTCAGGGGGCCTGGAAGCAATTGTCCACAATATAACCGCAACCTCATTGACGGGAACAGCCGATGACAAATCATGACGTCTACCAGGAGCCCCTGGTCAGCCGCTATACAAGCAGAGAGATGCAGGAGCTTTTTTCCGAGCGCTTCAGGTTCACCACCTGGCGGCGCTGCTGGGTCGCCCTGGCCGAAGCCCAGTTCGAACTTGGCCTCAAGCTGGTGACCAGGGAAATGGTTGAAGAACTCCGGGCCCATATCGACGATATTGATTATGCAACCGCGGCCCGCAAGGAAAAGGAAATCCGGCATGATGTCATGGCCCATGTCTATACCTATGGCCTCAAATGCCCCAAGGCCGAGGCCATCATTCATCTTGGCGCCACTTCCCAGTTCGTGGTCTGCAACACCGACCTGATTATCCAGAAGAAAGCCCTGCAGCTTGTCAAGAAGGCGCTGGTCAATGTCATTGCCAACCTGAGATCCTTCTGCGGGCAACATGCGGCCCTCGCCACCCTGGGCTTCACCCATTACCAGCCGGCCCAGCCGACCACCGTCGGCAAGCGCAACACCCTCTATATCCAGGATCTGATCCTTGACCTGGCCTATATCGAACACCTTGAGCACCAGATCCGGGCCCGGGGCGCCAAAGGCACGGTCGGGACCCAGGCCACCTTTCTCGAACTGTTTGAAGGCGATCATGCCAGGGTCCGTGAACTGGACCGGCTCGTTGCCGAAAAACTGGGGTTCAGCGAGGTGTTTGACGTGACCGGCCAGACCTATCCCCGCAAACTCGACATGAAAACCGCCGAAACCCTGGCCGGCATAGCTGCCTCGGCCCACAAGTTCGCCGTCGATCTGCGGCTCCTGTCCAACCTCAAGGTGCAGGAAGAACCGTTTGCCAGCAAACAGGTCGGCAGTTCGGCCATGGCCTACAAAAGGAATCCCATGCGGGCCGAGCGGATGACCGGCCTGGCCAGAAAATTGATGAACCTCCCTGTCAATTTCAGCGCCACGGCGGCTAACCAGTGGTTTGAGCGGACCCTTGACGACTCGGCGATCCGGCGGATGGACCTGGCCCAGGGCTTCCTGCTGGCCGACGCAATACTCAGAATTTACATTAATATAACATCTGATATGGTTGTTTATCCGAAACAAATAGAAAAGCACTTGCGGGCTGAGCTGCCGTTCATGGCCACGGAAAAGATCCTTATGGCCTGCGTGGCAAAAGGAAAAAGCCGCCAGAAAATGCACGAGGTCATCCGCGACCATTCGGTGCGGGCAGGACTGGCCGTCAAGCAGGAAGGCGCGGACAACGATCTGCTCCAACGGCTGGCCGCGGACGACCGCATCCCCTTCTCCCTGGAGGAGTTGAACGGAATGCTGGGCGACTACAGCGCGTTCACCGGCCGCGCCGCCGAGCAGACCCGCGAGTACCTGGCGGAGGTCGTCACCCCCCTTCTCGACCGCTACAAGGATATGATCGGCGGCTGCGACGCCAGCCTCACGGTATGACGAATTTGCCCTCGGATCAAAACCGGTGCTGCCGGGCCCTGTACCTCCGGATCGCTCCGGCCCGGATCGGCCTGCTCAAATTTCTCCTCGAGGGGTACGACAACCTGGCCGTGCTGTCCACCGACGAGGCCCGGAGCGGATGCGTACGTCTCCTTGTCCCTCGGTCCCGTTACCAGGAACTCATGCGCTTCCTGACCGCCATCGCGGGAAAGCTTCATGCATAAATTTAACCATGAAAGATATCTTATTGTCAAAACGTGCTAATGAAGCAAAGAAATCTCTACATTAAAACGTTCGGCTGCCAGATGAACGAGCGGGACTCGGAAATCATTGCCCAACTCCTGCATGGTTCCGGCTTCATCCCTGTCCACGATATGGATGCAGCCGACCTGATCATCCTCAACACCTGCAGCATCCGGGCCAAGGCAGAGCAGAAGGTTTACAGTCTGCTTGGACAGCTTAGACAGTATAAATTGAAGAATCCCGACCTGTTGATCAGTGTAGCCGGCTGTGTCGCCCAGCAGGAGGGCGAACGGATACAACGAAAAATGCCCCACGTCGACCTGGTGGTCGGCACCCAGCAGCTCTATCGTCTCCCGGAAATGATCCGCCGGCTTGACAACGGCGCGCACCATCTCAAGCCAGCCGTCGACATCTCGGCCACCTTCGCCATCCCGTCAATACGGAAGCTGACCGGTCCGGCCCCGGAGGCCGGCCTCCCCTTCCCCGCCGGCGGCGAGATCAGGAAATTCGTCACCATCATGCAGGGGTGCAACAACTACTGCAGCTACTGTGTCGTCCCCTATACCCGGGGCCGGGAAATCAGCCGGCCCGTCGCCGACATCCTCGACGAGGTCGGAATGCTTGCGGCCCGGGGCGTGCGTGAAATCACCCTGCTGGGTCAGAATGTCAATTCCTACGGGCAGACCAATCCGGTTGCCGACCGTCCCGTCGATTTTCCGGCCCTGCTGCACAGGGTGGCCCGAACCGAAGGGCTCAGGCGGCTCAGGTTCACGACCTCCAATCCCAAGGACCTGTCCGACCGTCTCATGCGCTGCTTCGCCGAGATCGACATCCTCTGCCCCAACTTTCACCTGCCGGTCCAGTCAGGGTCGGACCGGATCCTGCAGCGAATGAACAGGAAATACACGGTGGCCGACTACCTGGACAAGGTGCGTAACCTCCGGCGATACCACCCGGACATCACCTTGAGCACCGACATGATCGTGGGTTTTCCGGGGGAAACCGACGAGGATTTCGAACAGACCATGCTCCTTCTTGAAACTGTTCGGTTTCATTCATCTTTTTCGTTCAAGTACTCCGACCGCCCCCGGACCCGGTCGGCAACCTTCGGGGAAAAGGTCCCGGAACAGGTCAAGGCGGCACGGCTCGGCCGTTTTCAAGCCCGCCAGGACAGCATAAGCCTGGAACGCAACCGGGAGTATGTTGACCGGGTTGTGGAAGTAATGGTCGAAGGAGCAGGAAAAAACAACCTGCTGCAGGGCCGCGCGGCTACCAACCATATTGTCCACTTTCCCGAACCGCCGGGTTCCTCGTTCAGTCCCGGGGACATGGTCATGGTTCGTATCAACCGGGCCGGGCAGCACTCGCTGGCCGGCACAATGCTGATGGAGGATTCAGAACGTGATTGACTTGCACACCCACACATTCTTCAGCGACGGGGCCCTTGTTCCCGCCGAGCACCTGCGCCGATTCGAGGTCATGGGATATAAGGCCGTGGCCATCACCGACCATGCCGATTCGTCGAACCTGGATTTCATTGTCCCCAGGATAGTCCGGGCCGCGGCCGACCTCAACCCCCACAGCAGGACCCGCCTGATTCCGGGCATCGAGCTGACCCACGTTCCACCCGCCCTGTTCAGGGAACTGGCCGGGCGCGCTCGTGAGCTTGGCGCCCTTCTGGTGGTGGCCCACGGCGAGACCCCCGTGGAGCCTGTTATTCCCGGGACCAACCGGGCCGCCCTGGAAGCAGGGATCGACTTGCTGGCCCATCCCGGGTTCATCACCGAGGAAGAGGCCGGGCTGGCTGCGGAAAAAGGAATTCTGCTTGAACTTTCGGCCAGAAAGGGCCACTGCCTGACCAACGGCCACGTCGCCCGCATGGCCTTCAGGACCGGGACGCCGCTGTCGGTCAATGCCGACGCCCATGAACCCGGGGACTTCATGACTCCGGAACGGGCGGAAACCGTGGCCCTCGGCGCCGGCCTTGACAGGGAGCAATACCGGCAGCTGCGAAAAGACATGGCGGACCTAGTCGGCCGCCTCTGATCCTCCGTTGTCCCGGCCGGTAAAACCGGGCAGGCTCGGCGGGGAAGCAACGGCCGGGGCCGGAGATTTGCCGGTCAGGCTGCTGATCCGGCGGACAACCCGACCGGCGGCCCGCCTGCCCTTTGCCGTTGCCGACTTGATCAGGCAGTCGTCGAACTCGACGACCAGGCTGTTGTATTTGGCCCTGGATGAGGGCACGAGGCTCAGCCGGGCCCGCACCCCCTGCTCCCCTACTTCGAGAAACTGGATGACGGATCGCCGGTGCTCCGGAAAAAGCCGGTATTCCCTGTTGATGATAAACCTGGGCGTGCGGAAGCGCTTGACGTACGACAGGTTCTCCCCGCCGTTGCGGTAGATGACGTTGAACACCAGGTTGTTCTCCAGCACCCCCATCCAGACGAGATCCCCGCCGACAAAAAGCTTGTCCGTCACGTTGATCACCTTGTACAGGCCGTTGCTGAAAATGAGCATCAGCCGGTCCAACTCGGAGCAGTGCACCTCGATATCCTGCCTGGCATCCTCGGCCCGTATTTTATGGCCGAGGAAACCGCTTTGCCGGTGGTAGCCGGCCACCAGGTTGGAGAAGGCGGCGGCCCGGGCATCCACCTCGTCGAAGTGCTCAATGGTGCTCCTGCGCGGGTATGATTGACCGTACTTGTCCAGCAGGCCCTGCAGGTAATTTATGGTAAAGCCGACCATATCCCGGAGATTTTTCTCCAGGGCCTTGATGGCCCGCTCAATGATCCGGATCTCCTTCTTCTGTCTGTTGATGTCGTAGCGGGAGATGCGCTTGATCTTGATTTCAAGGAGCTTTTCGATATCCTCCCGGGTTACGTCGCGGACCAGTTCTTCCCTGAACGGTTCCAGGGCCTTGGCCACGGTGGCGATAACCTTGGCGTAGCTGGTTACTTCCTCTATCTGCTTGTACAGCCGCTCCTCGATGAAGATGCGCTCCAGTTTGCGGGCGTGCAGTTTCTCCCGCTGTCTCCCCAGATCGATCCGCAGCTCCGCCTCCAGGTCGCGGACCAGTTTTGCGGTATTGTGCCGCAGAACCTCATCGACGGTGACCTGGCAGGGCATATGATTGCGGATGACCACCAGATTGGGGGAAACGGAGAGTTCGCAGTCGGTAAAGGCATAAAGGGCATCAATGGTCTCTTCGGCATACACTCCCCGCGGCAGCTTGATTTCAACCTCCACTTCCTCAGCGGTATAGTCGTTGATGGAGGCTATCTTCAGTTTGCCGGACTTTGCCGCTTTTTCAATGGAATCGATCAGTCCTTCGGTGGTGATGCTGTACGGGAGCTCCCTGATGATGATCGTTTTTTCATCGGCCTCGACCATGCGGGCCCGGCAGCGGAGTCTCCCGTTGCCGTTGTTGTATTCCGTGACGTCGATTATCCCGCCCCGCGCAAAGTCGGGATAAACCATGAAGGACTCTCCCCGCAGGCAGCTGATCTGGGCCCGGAGCAATTCGTTGAAATTGTGGGGCATGATCTTGGTGGCCATGCCCACCGCAATCCCCTCGGCCCCGAGCAACAGAAGAAGCGGCAGTTTGGACGGCAGGGTGACCGGTTCTTTCATGCGGCCGTCGTACGATTCCACGTACTGGGTCAGGTCCTTGTTGAACAGCGTCTCCCGGGCCAGCGGCGTCAGCCGGCATTCTATATAGCGCGCCGCCGATGCCTGATCCCCGGTAAAAATGTTGCCGAAATTGCCCTGCCGTTTGATCAGATATTCCTTGTTGGCCAGGTTGACCAGGGCGGCGAAAATCGACTGGTCGCCATGGGGGTGCAGCTTCATGGTTTCGCCGACCACGTTGGCCACCTTGTGAAAACGCCCGTCGTCCATGTTGTGCAGAGTCTGGAGGATGCGCCGTTGAACGGGCTTCAGTCCGTCGTCGATATCCGGAATGGCCCGCTCCCTGATCACATAGGAAGTGTAATCGAGGAAATTATCGTCGAACAGGCGCTGCAGCCTGCCCATTTCCGGCTGTGACAGGGGAATATCGGTCATACCGGCCTCAGTACCAGGTGGTTCATGATGTACTGCCGCCGGTCAGGGGTATTCTTGCCCATGTAGAAGCTCAGTACCTTGGAGATCTCGCTCAGCGTATCGATGCGGACCTGCTGCAGCCGCATGTCCGGGCCGATGAACTGTTTAAACTCCCGGGGCGATATCTCTCCCAGGCCCTTGAACCTGGTCATTTCCACTTTCTTTTCCACCTCCCCTCTGCCTTTCAGCCGGCGGACCGCCTCTTCCTTCTCCTTTTCGGAGTAGCAGTAGACGGTCTCCCGGGTATTGCGGACCCGGAATATGGGGGTCTCGAGGATATAGACATACCCCAGCTTGATGAGCGGTTCGAAGTAGTGCAGGAAGAAGGTCAGCAGCAGGTTGCGTATATGCAGGCCGTCAACATCGGCGTCGGTGGCGAGGATGATCTTGTCGAAGCGCAGCGAACCCACCGACTCCTCAATATCCAGCGCCTGCATCAGGCTGTACATTTCCTCGTTCCTGTACAGGACGTCGAGCCGTTGCCCGTAGACGTTCATGGGCTTGCCCTTGAGGGAAAAGACCGCCTGGATCATGGGATCGCGGGAGCTGACGATGGAGCCCGCCGCCGACTGCCCCTCGGTTATGAAGATCATGTTCTCGCGGCCGGCCCCGGAGGGATTCTTGCGCGATGGATGATACTTGCAGTCCTTGAACTGGGGGATCTTCAACGCGACTTTCTTGGCCTTGGCCTTGGCCTCGCGGCGCACGGTCTGCAGCTCGCGGCGCACCCGTTCGTTGCGCTGAACCTTGTCCAGCAGGAGTTCCGCGGTTCCGGGGTATTTGTACATGTGATCGGCAACCGCATCCCTGACGGTATTGACTATCCACGAGCGGATCTCGGTATTGCCGAGCTTGTTCTTGGTCTGGGACTCGAAGACCGGCTCCCGGACCTTGACGGCAAGGGTCCCGACTATGCCGTCCCGCACGTCCTTGCTGTTGAATTTCTTGCCGCTGAATTCGTTTATCCCCTTGAGCACCCCCTCCCGGAAGGCCGACAGGTGTGTTCCTCCTTCGCTGGTATAGGTGCCGTTGACAAACGAAAAATAGGTGTCGCCGTAATCGTCGGTATGGGTGAAGGCCATCTCCAGCGACTTGTCGGCAAAATGGATGGGATCGTAGATCTGGCTGCCGTTCAGTTCAGCGGACAAAAGGTCCAGCAGGCCGTTTTCGGAATAAAAGACCTCGCCGTCAAAATGGAGTTTCAGGCCCGAGTTGAGATAGACGTAGCGCCAGAGCCGCTTTTTGATATAGTGGTGGTCGAACTGAAAATTCTCGAAGAGCTCGCCGTCGGGCAGGAACTCAATCAAGGTGCCGTTTTTTTCCCCGGACTCCCCCTCCTCGTCAAACCGGAGTTCGCCGTACCTGAAGACTGCTTTCTTGTAGCGGCCGTCCCGGAAGGCGCAGACAATGAACTCCGAGGACAGGGCGTTGACCGCCTTGGTCCCGACCCCGTTCAGACCGACCGAAAACTGAAACACGTCCGTATTGTACTTGGCCCCGGTGTTGATGGTGGAAACGCACTCAACAACCTTGCCCAGCGGGATGCCCCGCCCGAAATCCCGAACCGAACAGCGCCCCTGCACATCGATATGGATGTCGATCCGCTTGCCGGCCCCCATGATGAACTCATCGATGCTGTTGTCGATGACCTCTTTCAGAAGGATATAGATGCCGTCATCGGGATGGGAACCATTGCCGAGCCGTCCGATGTACATGCCCGGGCGCTTCCGGATATGCTCAAGGGAACTCAGGGTCTTGATCTTGGATTCGTCGTATTGATGAAGGGCCACGGGGAAAGTGTCGAAAAATTATGGTTCCACTGTTGCTGAATGATAAGGAATATGAATATACCCTTAATCCGTGACGAAACAACAGTAATTTTTGCTGATAAAATCAATTAACATGTTGATTTTTATAACAAAATGTTGCAATATACACCTGTCGTAAAAACTCACTTGACAGGTGACCGAATGAAACGATTTATCATTGAACAATCTGACAATGAATTCTATACGAGCCACTCGGGCCTGGCCCTCATCGGCTTGTGCATCAACCGCTTCAGTGGTCTGCCGAAGCAGGTTG
>DSAE01000182.1 GCA_011372855.1 Desulfobacteraceae bacterium | reverse complement strand
GGGACCTCGGCCCCGGAAATGGTGGTCTCGGCTCTGGCGGCCCTGCAGGGCAATCCGGGTATCGCCTTGGGCAACGCCTATGGCTCGAACATTGCCAACATTGCCCTGATCCTTGGTCTAACGGCTCTTGTCAGTCCCATCGCCGTAAAGTCGCAGGTGCTGCGCAAAGAGCTGCCCCTTCTCACCGCGGTCACGGTCCTGGCGGCCTGGCAGGTCTGGGACGGGCGAATCACCCGCTTGGAGGCCCTGGTGCTGCTGGCGGTGTTTTTCGGAGTGATGGGGTGGACGATCCGCCAGGGCATGCGAACGAGGATTGATCCCCTGGCCAGTGAAATGGAGCAGGAGCTGGAGATTCACGCCATGCCCCTGGGTCGGGCGGTATGCAAGCTTGTCGTCGGCCTGGCCGTGCTGGTTGCCAGCTCCAGGATGCTGGTCTGGGGAGCGGTGGCGGTCGCCCGGGGTTTCGGGGTCAGCGATCTGATCATCGGCCTGACCATCATCGCCGTGGGCACCTCGCTGCCCGAACTGGCTTCGTCTCTGCTGGCCACCCGCAAGGGGGAGCACGACATAGCGCTGGGCAATGTGCTGGGCTCCAACCTGTTCAACACCCTGGCCGTGGTCGGCATTGCCGGGAGCATTGCGCCCATGACCGTCGGCCCCGAGGTCTTCTCCCGGGACATCATGGTCATGGCCGTGCTGACCCTGTCGCTGTTCATCATCGGCTACGGATTCCGGGGGCCGGGACGGGGCCGCATCAACCGGTTTGAGGGCGCACTCCTGCTGGCCTGTTATATAGGCTATAATGCCGTCCTGGTGATCGGCGTCTTTCGTCAGTGACCCGCGACTGTTAGGTCTACGGACCAGGATTCGGAGGCGGGACGGCTATTTGTGCGGCGGCGGAAGTGCAGCGCGGAGGCGGCGATGCGGAAGGGGGCCCGCTTGGGCCCCTTCCAGGGCAGGCGTGTGGGCAGGATGCATCGCCGGCCCGAAAACGCCCGGTCTGCAGACCTGCTTTTTATTGGGATTTATCCTGCGGTGCGTGCGTTGCCCGCATGGTCCTCGCCAGTTCCTTGATTTCCCCAAGATCCTTGGTCATTTCATTCCAGCCGTACCAGTAGGCGTAATCCGGATTGACGTGGAAAAAGGCCTGGTAGGCGCGCATACGGTGCTTCATGTACATCTGCACCAGGACCTGGTCGATAAAGGACAGATCGTCCAGCTTTTCGTTCCAGTTGGCCCCGTTGGTGTGCATGAAGGCCAGCAGGAACGGATAGTTGAAGGGATATCCTTCCGGCTTTTTAATGATGCCTTCCCGGTAAAGGGCGGCGACGGTTTCAATGGCGTCGGCCATCAGCCTGTCGGACTTCTGCAGGATGGAGTCGCCCATGGCCAGCTGCTCGCGGGCGTATTTCTCCGAGTGGCAGCCGGTGCAGGTCTTGATCATCTTGTTTCGTTCCTTTTCCCAGGATTCCTGGTCCAGCCGAACCATGTCCACGGCCTTGACCGCATCAAGGATCGGCGTGGGCTCGCCGGTTTCGGGATTCAGGACACCAAGGGCCTTGAGAATTGTCACCCGGTCGTCCGCGGCCTGCTTGTCCTCGGGCAGCGGTAGCCGCACGCCGAGAAAGCCCCAGGCCGTCCGGTTTTCATGATCGCCGTCCTGCATATGGCAGTGCTGGCAGCTCGGGCCGGCCGCTTCAGCCGGCAGGTCGCCTTCCTTCCGGATGTAATACCGGGCCCCGTGCTTGGAGCTGGACCACATTTCCCATTGCGGATGATCGTAGCCCATGTGGCACTGCTGGCAGGCCCTGGGATTCAGGGCTTCTTTCTTGGAAAAGGCGTGGCGGGTATGGCATTCGTCGCACGAGTTGCTCTGGTAGCGGTATCCCTTGTCACGCAGCTCCTTTTTCTGTTCTTCGGTCTTGATGCCCATGTTGTGGCACCCGCCGCACCCCCTGCCGCCTTCGATAAGCTCATCAGGGGCAAAATGGGTTGCCGGAATCGCATTCAGGGATGTCCAGCCGAAGTTGTGTTTGCCCTTGGCAAACTGGTTGAACTGTTCTTCATGGCACTCGGCACACACTTTTTCATCGGGCAGCTGCGCCAGGTTGGCGTCATCCGCCTTTGTATGCCGGTCGCCGTGACAGGTGGAGCAGGTCATGTCATTTTCGGAATGTTTGCTGACCTGCCAGTCCCGGACCTGACCCGGGGAAATCGTGTTGTGGCAGTCAACGCAGGGGTCGCCTGCCAAGGCCGTGCCGGCAAACCCGAGGACTGCCGCGGCCATTCCCAAAACCATCAATTTCATGCGCATGATTTCTCCTCCCATTGTGCAGTTGGTAAATACAATGCCCGGCAGGGCCTTAGAGGGCAATGCCGTGCTGCTTCATTTTTTCCCACAGATTCTTTCTGCTGATGCCGAGCAGGTCCGCGGCTTCCGTCCTTTTCCCCTGTACCCGTGTCAGTGCTTTCAGCACCAGTTCCTTTTCCGTTCTGGCCATGGCCTCGGCAAGGGTGCAGGGAGTTTCTGATCCTTCCGGCACTCCGGAGGGCGACAGGTCGGCCGACAGGTCCTTCGGGGTAATCACGCTTTCCGGGGCCAGGACCGAGGCGCGTTCAATAATATTGCGCAGCTCCCGGACATTGCCCGGATACGCGTAATCAATCAGGAGTTGCATGGCTTCCCGGCTCATTTCCAGGGCAACTCCGCGCTTGATGCTGAATTCGTGCAGGAAATGATTGGCCAGGGCCGGAATGTCCTCTTTACGGTCCCGCAGCGGCGGCATGACCAGGGGAATGACGTTGAGCCGGTAGTACAGGTCCTGGCGGAAGGTTCCCTGCCTCACTTCCTGTTCGAGGTTCTTGGCGGTGGCGCAGAGAATCCGGACATCGACGTGGATGGTGCCGGTCCCTCCCACCCGCTCATACGAGTTTTCCTGGAGAACCCTGAGCAGCTTCGCCTGGAGGGGAAGGGGCAGTTCCCCGATTTCATCCAGCAGCATGGTGCCGCCGTCGGCCATTTCAAATTTCCCCGGTTTGCGCGCGTGCGCCCCGGTAAAGGTTCCTTTTTCGTGGCCGAACAGCTCCGATTCCATCAATCCTTCGGGAATGGCGGCACAGTTGATGCGGGCAAACGGCTTGTCCGCCCTTCTGCTTTTCCTGTGAATGCCGGCCGCCGCCAGCTCCTTGCCGGTTCCCGATTCGCCGGTAATGAGGATGGTGGAATCGGTCGGTGCCACCTGGTTGATGAGGTCGTGGACCAGCTGCATGGTCCGGCTGTCGCCCACCATGTCCTTTTGCATCTCGCGGCAGCTGTCCTGGAGAGATGAAAAGCGGGCCTTTATGGTCTGCATTTCCAGGATTCTGCTCACCCGGATGATAAGATCGTCCATATTGAATGGTTTGAGGATGTAGTCGGCGGCTCCTCTGGTCATGCAATCGATCGCATTGTCGATGCTGCCGTAGGCGGTCATCATGATGATGTCGGTGTACGGGGCTTCCTGGCGTACTGTTGCAAGCAGCTGCAGGCCGTCAATGCCCGGCATGCGGATATCCGAAATGACCAGGTGGTAGTTGTGCCTTTTGAGGAGGTCAATCGCCTCCTGGCCGTTTTGGGCCGCATCCACATCCAGTTCGTGCTTTTGCAGCCGGTCCTGGATGGTAATCCGCATTATATCGTCGTCTTCGACAAGCAATATTCTCGACATACCCTTTTAGTCCCTGTTGGTCGCGAGGGCTGTGCGGCCGGAAAGAACCCTGCAGTCCTGGCTGGCCGGCAGAGAGATTGTGAACAGCGACCCGTTGCCGTTTTCACTCCGCACTTCTATGTTGCCCTCCATCTGTCTGACGAGCGAATAGGTAACCGCCAGCCCGAGTCCGGTTCCTTCCCCGACCTCCTTGGTGGTGAAGAAGGGGTCGAAAATTTTGTCCATAATGGCCGGATCGATGCCTGTGCCGGTGTCCCGCGCCTCGATGATGATCTTTGATCCCCGCCGCCTGGTGGAGATCGTCAGGCTGCCGCCCTCGGGCATGGCCTGGATGGCGTTCAAGGCGGTGTTGACGATGATCTGGCGCAGGGCCTCAACATCGATGCAATAGTTCTCCCTGAGCTGAAGGTCCGTGGTCAGGGAGATGTTTTTCATGCGGTATTCGAGCAGTTCGCAGCATTCCCGGATGATATCATCGATATCCACCCTGCTGAAGTTCAAAGGGGCCTTCCTGCCGAAATTCAGGAGCTGGCGCATGATGTGCTCAATACGGCGCAGTCCTTTTTCCAGCAGCGGCAGGTAGCGCATGTGCAGCTCCAGGTTTTCGGGCTCCTCCTGCATGGTCTTGACGCAGTTGAGCAGACCGCCGAGCGGATTGTTGATTTCATGGGCGATGCCGGCGGTCAGCTGTCCCAGGGAGGCCATTTTTTCATTATAGAACGCCTGCTGCATCGTTTTGTCCAGTTCCGTCTGGGCCCGTTCCAGCCGCTCGCAGAGGTCACCGAACCCTTTGATCAGCCGGCCGATTTCATCTTTGTAAAGGTGCTTGTCGTCGGTAACGGCATATCCCTGCTGGGGATATTTTTCCATGGCTTGGGACAGGCGGTCGATCCGTCGCGCCACCAGTTTGTTGAACAGGAAGGTAAGAGACAGGGCAACCGCAAAAATGGAGAAAAACGCGTATTTGAATAGAGTAACGTTGTTTGTATGGATGACCCTGTCGGCCCAGGCCAGGGGGACGCTGATGCTCAGGGCGCCGCGGATGTCGCCGAGGGAATAGCCGTGTTCGGCGTGGCAGGCGAGGCAGGACTCCTGGACAACAAGCGGGGCGATATAGCGTTGAACCCTGCCGTCCGGTCCATTGGTCACCGTATCGATTTCCTTGACGCCCTGTTGAAAACGGAGCATGGCTTCCCTTTCGAAGTCATCCGGAGTGTTGGCCGGATTAACGGGTTTCAGGCTGGTGATGCGGAACCAGCAGAATCCCGTCCGGGCGGCATATTCGGACAGCTCCCTGGTGACCATGGCCGGGTTGCGTTTGACGAAAATGGTCCCGTCGTCGGCCCTGATGGCGGATTCGTGCAGGTAAGGATTCTCCGGTACATTATCGGTTTTGATAAAAAACAGGCCTTGGTGGTCGGAGACCCATTGCCGTGTCAGGATGATCTGTTTATAGAGGATGCGGGCCTGCTGCCGGCCTGTTCCATGACCAGTTCGTTCTGGAGGTATGCCGTCCGGTATAACAGGAAGCCGTAAGACAGCAAAATGACGGCATTGATGGCAACAATAAACTTGATGGTCAGGTTCACGGGGTATTTCCCTTGGTCGGGGCATAAAGGCATCCGCGCAGTGGAGCGGCGGCACGAAGCACACTGTTCACTGTCAACCGCCGTTGCTTCATTATATCTTTTTTTCCCGCCGCAAACAATTTTTTTTTTTTACCATTGGGTAACGAACGAGCGTGGCCGGCGAGGGCAGGGGGCGGCGAACCGATCCGTCCCGTTTCCCGGTATGGAACCATCCATGGGATTACCCTCTCCTGCCGGAGAAGCAAGACATGTGCCAGCATGGAATATTCGTGAAAACAAGGCATTGGCCCTGCCCGGGTCAGTGGGCGTTACTGTCTGGTAACGAATTCGGCAACTGGTGTTACGGTATGGTAACAAGAGGCTGGTTCACTGTGCTGGAGGGGAGAACAGTGGCGGATGCCCGGGGACCGGCATGCCCGTACATGTGCTTGCTCTTGCCCTGAGAATCGCCGCCCGGGCAAGCCCGGGCGGGGCGGAAAGCCCTCTCCCCGCTGTTGTTCCGTGAGTTGAATCCGTGGCGCAAGGACCTCGCGGAAACGACAGCGGGGTTCGGGCGGTTCAGAGCACTGTTTTCCCTCCTTGCATATGCTCCGAACCTTCCGGTATTTCAAATACGGCGCGCTGTTGCACGGCAGCCCGCGGTGCCGCCGGTATTGACGCGGCGGCTTATCCATGGTTAACTGTATATTCGTCTGTTCAAGCCGATATGGTTTTTTCTCTCTTTTTTATTTTCCCACATTGTGGCAGGAAAAGCAAAGCTGACCGCGACGGCACCGTTGTGGTTCATTGCCGCACCCGGCCGGGCCGCAATACATACATGAAGAAAGTACATTATGATGGATAACGCCAAGTTCAACCCCGATTATTTCAGAACAAAACTGCCGGAAATCTGCACCATCGCCCGGCAGGCCAAATCGATCGACGAGCTGCGGTCAAGTCTTGCCCGTCTGGCGCACGATATGATGTTCGAGACGTTTGATGAATACGACGCCTTCAGCGCCGGTTCAATCATGCGCGTACGCGATTGCGCGAAGGTTCTGGTCAGAATGATGACCAGGCGCAGCGAGGACAAGGCGAAGTTTTCCGTGGCCCGGGCCATCATGGATATTGCCCGCGATGTTCCCCGGCCCGACCTCACCCCGGCCTTTTTTGCCGACCTTATTTATCTTTTTCTCGGCTTGCAGGGAAGGGGCCCGGGCAAGGCCTTCTATGAGCACCACCTGATACCGAGCCCCCTCAAAGACAGGGAGGCGGCCCGGGAGCGGTCCCGGCAGCTGGATCAGCTGTACGCCGAGGTCCGGCAGAGACTGGATAAGAGCATGTCGGGCCTGGCACCGGAAAGTGTCCGCCGCCGGGCCGAGAGACGGGAAAAGATTCTGTCCGTCCTGGGGGCGTCGGAGGAGAAGTGGTATGACTGGAAGTGGCAGATTGGCAATATTCTTCGCGATGCCGGAAAGATCGGCAAAATGCTCACCCTGTCGAAAGAGGAAAAACAGGCTATTGCCGGTGCAAGGAAACACAAGCTGCCCTTCGGCATAACACCGTTTTACCTTTCCCTGATGGATGACGATTCGACCCGGGAGCGCGACCGGGCGATCAGGGCCCAGGTGATCCCCCCGGGCAGTTACGTCACAAAAACGGTGGCGGCGAAGTACAGGGGCGAGTGCATGGATTTTATGCTGGAGTCCGAGACCTCGCCCATTGACCTTGTTACACGGCGGTATCCTTCGATCTGCATCTTCAAACCGTTCAACACCTGTCCCCAGATCTGTGTATATTGTCAACGGAACTGGGAAATCGACGATGCCATGCAGCCCGGGGCCATGGCTACGGACGAGGCGATTCAGGCGGCGGTCGATTGGATTCGTGACCATCCGGCGATCCATGAGGTGCTGATCACCGGCGGCGACCCCCTGGCCATGGGCAACCGGAAGCTGGACAGGATCCTCGGGCTGGTGGCGGCCATACCGTCGGTGGAGCGAATCAGGATCGGCACCAGGACGCCGGTGACGCTGCCCATGCGCTTCACCGACGAACTAGTGTCCATCCTGGCGAAATACAGGGAGCCGGGTAAGAGGCAGGTATCGGTTGTCACCCATATTCAGCATCCCTATGAGGTGAATCCCGACACGGCCGCCGCCGTTGAACGGCTCAGGAGCAGGGGCATTCCGGTGTACAATCAGCTGGTATATACCTTTTTTGTTTCCCGACGCTTCGAAGCGGCGTATCTGCGGCGTCTGCTGACCCTGATCGGAATCGATCCCTATTATACGTTCAACGCCAAGGGAAAAGACGAGACCGAGAGCTATCGGGTTCCGATCGCCAGACTCCTGCAGGAGCAAAGGGAGGAGTCGCGGCTGCTGCCGGGCCTGTCCAGGACCGACGAGGCGGTATACAATGTGCCCGGGATGGGCAAGAATTACCTCAAGGCGAGCAGCCTGCGGGATCTCATATCGATCCTGCCGGACGGCAGCAGATCGTATGAATTTCATCCGTGGGAGAAAAACATCTCAACGGACGCCATGAAAACGTATGTCTGCCGTGACGTGCCGATCCTCGGCTACCTGTCCCGGCTGGAAGCGATCGGCGAGAAGGCCGAGGATTACGAAACCATCTGGTATTACTTTTAGGCCGCTTGCCCGCTCGGCAGCCTGTCCGGGCTGCGGCCCCGTCCGATCAGGATACGGTCGTCTCCTGGGCCATATCCTTGAACAGGTCCCGTTCCCTGGGACTGCCGACTATGGCGACGAGATCCCCCGCGGTAAAGGTGTGCTCCGGATCCGGGTTGGGCCGGAATATACCGTGCCGGATGATGCCGACAATGGTTGTCCCGGTGCGGGAACGAACGGCGGCATCCTTTATTGCCCGTCCGTTCAACGGACTGTCCGGGTCTATCTGCACCCAGGAGATTTCCAGCAGGTTTTTGGCACTGTTGAGCTGGGTGATCAGACGGTAGTCATACCGGGAGGAGAAAAGGGGTTCGTACATTTCCTGCCGGACCATATCGGTATACTCCTGGATCAGGGTGGCCGGGATCTGCAGACCCAGCAGTGCCTGCCGGGCAATTTCCAGCCCGGCTTCCATTTCCGGAAGAACGACCATGGAGACGCCGTCTTCATACAAGGTCCTGGTTTGCTCCACCCCTTCGGCCCTGGCCACGATCTGCAGGCCGGGATTGATTTTCCGGGCGTGGCGGACGATGGCCCGCGAGTCGACAATCGAGGGGGGAGTGATCAGCAGCTGCTTTGCCGCGGCCAGTTCCGCGGCATCGAGAACGATCTGCTGCGTCATGTCGCCGTAGATGACGGGGTAGTCGGCCTCCTTGCATTCAGTCATCCTCTGGTGATTGAGTTCAATGATGACAAAGGGGACATGCAGCTGCTGCAGGACCTGGGCTATGTGCTGGCCGACCCTGCCGCCGCCGGCAATGATGACATGATTGGTCACGCCTTCCTGGGGAATATTGATGGTCTGCAGCGGTTCATGCTGGAAAAAATGACGCTTGATCCGGTACAGGGGGGTTGCCAGGCCGGATACAAACGGGGTCAGGACCATGCTGATCACGGAGGTGGCCAGGACCAGGGAATAGAGTTGAGTATCAATGGAATTGGTTTCCAACCCCACCCGGGCAAGGACAAAGGAAAATTCACCGACCTGGAAAAGACCGAGGCCCAGCGCCAGGGGAACGATGTTCCGGTACCGGAACAGCCAGGCAAGGGAGGAAAAAATGATCCCCTTGCTCAAGGCAACCAGCAGCAGCAGGACGACAACCGTCCGCCAACTGTTCAGCAGAAAGTTGATATCCAGCAGCATGCCCACCGAGGTGAAAAAAAGCAGACCGAAAATATCCCGGAGGGGAATGATGTCACTGAGGGCCTGGTGGCCGTAATCCGATTCGCTCAGGACCATGCCGGCGATAAAGGCTCCGAAGGCAAAGGAAAGGCCGAAGAGGTAGGTGGCGTAGCCGATGCCCAGCCCCAGGGCCATGTTGGTGAGAATAAAGAGCTCCCGTGAATTCCACTGGGCAATGTAGCCGAGCAGCCAGGGGAGTATCCTGGTGCCGAGAAAGAACATCGACAGCAGAAAAATGCCCGACTTGAGAATTGCCGTGCCGATCAGCGGCAGGCCGGCCGCCGGATCACTGAGCTGCGGCAGGACGATCATCATCGGCACCACCGCCAGGTCCTGGACCAGCAGCATGCCGATCATCACCCTGCTGGAAAGGGTGCCCATCCAGCCCTGGTTCATCAGGGTTTTCAGGGTGATCATCGTGCTGGACAGGGCGATGAGCGCGCCGAACCAGAGAGCGTGGATCGGGTTCCAATCGAACATCCGGCCGATTCCATAGCCGCAGCCTATGGTCAGCAGGATCTGGATCGGCGTGCCGATCAGTGCTATGGTCCGGACCGGCTTGAGTTCCCGCAGCGAAAATTCCAGTCCGAGGGCGAAGAGGAGCAGCGCCACCCCGATTTCCGCCAGGAGTTCAATCTCGTGGGAATCGGAAATTGTGATCCCGCCCGTGTGCGGACCGACGACAATGCCGGCGGCGATATAGCCGAGAATCAGGGGCTGCCTGAGTCTCTGGGCGATGAGGGCGCCGATCAGGGCGGCCACCACGATGATGATTATGTCAGCGGCGATTCCCATGTTGATCCTGGAGGAGGCGAAAAGTATCCGATGGCATGGGGTTATTGCCCTCTTTCAGCCGCGGGCAGATAGGAGCTGAACAGGTGCAGGATTTTGTCCAGGTTCTCGTCGAGGACAAACGGCATCAAATTGCTGATCATGTCCAGCAGGACAACGGCATTGACCGAAGAGTCGGCCCGGGTGGCGCTGCGTATCCGTTCCGCGATCATGGTGTTCAGTTTATGGACGTTGCGGTAGATTGACTTGAGCCCTTCCAGCTCCAGGTCGACGTCCAGTCCTTTTTTATGGCGCATGTACTGGGCCAGCAGGTACATGGCGGTTGCCCGGTAATAGGTTTCATCCTCCGAGGACAGCGGCAGATGATACCGTGCCATGGGCTTGAAATAGGAGGTATGGGGGCAGCCGCTGGTCGCGAAGAGCAGGCCGAGGAGGGAGCTGATCCCTTTTTGCGCCGTGGTGCGCTGCGAGACCTTCCGTTCATCGGTGGTGACGGTCAATTCGGTCTCATTGTGTGAAACCACGTTCTGAAAACGCCCGATAACCTGGATCAGGCACACAGCCACCGGACAGTGGGGCATGGTTGCGGGGGTGAAGGGGCAATGGGGACATTGATGAAATTCCAGCCGGGTCCATTCCGGCAGATCGCCCGCGGGTGCGTGGAGCACTTCCAGGGAACGGGAATCAATGGCAAGGTCAAAGACCTCCTGCCGCCCGTCGTCAAAGGTAAAGGCATAGTGGATTTTGATGATGTCCATATTGCGCCGTGCTGCCGGTGCGGGGTTGTTCAGGAAACAGGACGGTTCTCCGCAGAGGCTGCGCCATGGATGAAGAGTCCGGTAATCAGGGAGATTCCCGCGCTGTTCAGCCGGCGGCGCAATGCATGCAGGGCCGACCATCACAAACAGTCAGTCTGATCATATCGGAAAGAACTGGAGAAGACAAGAAATTGCCGTGTGGTCAGCGAATGGCCGCCGTGCGCTTCAAGGCCATATCCTGCGGAACCCCGTTGTGCCGCAGGATATGGCCTGAAGGGAAATATTTCCGGGAAGTGCCTGACTCCTTCCTAATGCGCAGGGTGCTGTTTTCCGTCGCCTGCAACCGCTTTCATCTCCCGCCGGGGGTCCTGTTCCACCCGGGCGAGAATTTCATCGGTCTTTTCCTGCGGCAGCCAGGCAACGGTCCCGGTGCTCACATCGTAAACGGCGCCGATGACCTTGGCCCTGCCGCTTTGTACCAATTCCCGGCTGGCCGGGCTGCGCATGAACAGGTCCTCAATGGCCTGCCAGATGTTTTCCTCGATGCCCCTGGCGATGATCTCGCCGGTTTCCGCCCCGGGAAGGGCGGCCATGGCCCGTTCCACGGCGGGCTGAATATTGTCGACCAGCGGAGGGATGTTTATTTCCAGGGGATGACCGTGTCCCTGGACGGCGTCGGTTACCGCGGTTACGGCGCCGCACTGGGTGTGCCCCAGGACGACGAGGACGGGTGTGTTGACATGGGCAAGGCCGTATTCGATTGATCCCGCTTCGTCAACATCGACAACATTGCCGGCAACGCGGATGATAAAGAGGTCCATGATGCCGGCGTCGAAGATGCGTTCGACCGGCACCCGGGAATCGGAGCAGGAGAGGATCGTGGCGTAGGCATGGTCGCCCTGGTTTTCCCTGCCGGCCTGGATGAGGCGGGCGCTGTCGGTGTTCGGGTGAGCGGCATTGCCGTTCACGAAGCGCTGGTTCCCTTCCTTCAGGATCATGATGGCCTCATCGGGGCTCGGTTTCTGAACGGCAGTGTTGCGGGCGCCGGTCTGAAAAGCACTGCACGCCAGGATAAGGCAGCAAAGGACAAGTGCGCCAGATATTCTGTTCATTTTCTTCCTCCTTTGTTTTCTAACCATTGTAACGGGGCCGGAACCGCATAATTCTGGCGGCGGCTTCTCTTCCGGAGGTTTTCCGGATAAATGAAAACAAGCATGACAATGAATGGCCATTCATATATCTTTGGCCGATCCCTGTCAACGGGAAAATATCATGTTGAACTGTTAAAAATTATTACTTTCAACATGGGCCTCAGTTCTCCTTCCATGAGACTGTTCCCGGAGGGGAAGAGCAGTGAAGAAAAGATGATTGATGCAATTCCCTCTTGAATTCCGGAGGAAAATTGACTACGTGGCTTCATGGTGATTCCTCCGCCATAGTACGGCGGCAATATCAGTCCCCCAGGCAAAAATGGAACGTGTCCTTCCTTTTCCTTTCCTTCTGGCGGCAGGCAATATTTTGCGTCGGATCCCTATCTTTCCGGCCGATACGGACAGGAGTCTCAATCTGTACGTGATCTATGTCGCCCTGCCGGCGCTGATTCTTGTCCAGGCGCCAAAGCTGGTCTTCTCCACCGAACTCCTGGCGCCGGTTTTGATGGCGTGGCTGGCGGTGCTGTTTTCCTCGCTTCTGGTTTTCGGGGTCTCCAGGCTGTGCGCCTGGCCGCGGGCAATCACCGGCTCACTGCTGTTGATGGTTCCCCTCGGCAACACCGCTTTTCTCGGCATTCCCATGGTGGAGCTTTTCTACGGCGGATCCGGGCTGACCTATGCCATCCTCTATGACCAGTTTGGCTCCTTTCTTGCCCTGTCAACGTACGGCGCCGTGATTCTTGCCCTGTACAGCGACGGCGAGAGGCCGACCCCGGGGAGGATCGCGGTACGGATCGTGCTTTTCCCCCCTTTCATTGCCCTGGCGGCGGCCCTCGTGCTGTGCGGTGCTTCATATCCGCCCTGGGCGGCAATGCTGCTGCAGATGACGGCCGATTCCCTGGTGCCCGTAGTCATGGTGGCGATAGGGTTCCAGCTCCGGCTCCGCATGGTGTCCGCCGAAAGGCCGCCCCTGCTCTTCGGCCTGACGGCAAGACTGCTGCTGACGCCGCTGCTCTTCATTGCCGCATGCATGCTCCTGGGTCTGAGGGGACCCGTCATCCAGGTATCCCTGTTTGAAACGGCGATGCCGCCGATGGTGGCGGCGGGAGCGCTTGCCTCCATGGCCGGGCTCAGCCCCCGCCTTTCCTCAGCCATGGTCGGCTACGGCATCCTGGCGTCATTCATGACCCTGCCGCTCCTGTACCGGCTCATCGCCTTCCTTGAGTGACGGTTTTTCGTTAAGTGTGCCGAATCATTTTGCCCCGGGCCGGGAGAAGGGTATAATGGTCGACATGGACGTCATCACCACCCATCTCAATGCCGATTTTGACGCGCTTGCCTCCATGGTTGCCGCCAAAAGGCTGTATCCGCAGGCCGAAATGGTGTTTTCCGGATCCCAGGAAAAGGTGGTGCGCGATTACCTGGCCCAGGAATTCCGTCATATCTATGTTTTCAAGCGGCTGAAAAATATTAACCTGGAAAATGTCAGGCGGCTGATTGTGGTCGATACGCGGCAGCCCAACCGGATCGGCAAACTGCAGGAATGCCTGAATAATCCGGGGATTGAACTCCATATCTACGACCATCATCCCTCGACGGCCGGCGACATGACCGGCGATCTGGAGGTTCTTGAACTGGTCGGTTCGACCTCGACCATCTTTGTCCGTCTTTTTCAGGAACAGCAGATCGAGCCTTCCCCGGAGGAAGCGACCCTCCTTGCCCTCGGCATTTACGAGGATACGGGAAATTTCCTGCATGCTTCCACGACCGGCGCCGACCTCCAGGCCGCCTCATGGCTGTTCCAGCACGGGGCGAATCTCGACATCGTCAGCCAGTTCATTTCCCAGGACCTTTCCGCCCGGCAGATCGGCCTGTTGAACAACCTGCTGAAGAACGCGACGACCTATACGATCCAGTCCATTGAAATCGTCGTCACCAAGCTGACCCTCCAGGAGTATGAGGACAGTTTCGCAGTCATCCTTCACCGGCTCATGGTCATGGAAAACCTTGATGTGCTGTTCGGCCTGATCTGCATGGGCGAGCGCACCTATCTCATCGCCCGCAGCCGGATTCCCGAGGTCAACGTCGGCATCATCGCCAGGGATTTCGGCGGCGGCGGCCATGCTTCGGCGGCGGCGGCAACCATCAGGGACATGACCCTGATCGAGGCCGAGGAAAAGCTGGTTCACCTCCTGCACCGCTATATCCGGCCCCGGGCGATCGCCGCTGAGATCATGTCCTCGCCGGTGATCACGGTGACCCCCGACGTCTCCATCAATATGGCCCACGACCTGCTGACCCGCTACAACATCACCGTGCTGCCGGTCGTCTCCCCCGAACAGGATATTGAAGAAGAGAGTCAGCCGCAGTCCATTCTCGGCCTGATATCCAGGCGGGTGGTGGAAAAGGCCATTTTTCACAAGCTCGGCTACCTGCCGGTCAGCGATTATATGACCACCGAGATCGCCACCCTGCCGACCACGGCAACGCTGGCCGATATCCAGGAACTGATCATCGGCCACCGGCAACGGCTCATTCCGGTGGTGGATAAGGACAGGATCGTCGGCGTCATTACCCGCACCGATCTCCTCAATCTGCTGGTCAACGATCCGGCTCACCTGCCGCGCAACCTCCTCCACGAGGAGGAGCAGCCCTCCACCACCAGGACCCGCAACCTGGCGACCCTGATGGCCGAACAGCTTGACCGTAACATCATGATCCTGCTCCGGCGAACAGGGGAGGTGGCGGAACGGCTGAAATATCATGCCTACGTAGTGGGAGGTTTCGTCCGGGACCTGCTCCTGCACATCAGAAACCTTGACCTGGACATCGTCATTGAAGGCAACGGCATCCATTTTGCCAAGGAACTGGCGGGGGAGCTGAAGGCAACGGTCAGGACGCACAGGAAGTTCGGCACGGCAACGGTCATTCTCAGGGACGGCACGCGGATCGACGTGGCCACGGCCAGGCTGGAATATTACGAATATCCGGCGGCGATCCCGACGGTGGAGCTTTCCTCCATCAAGCTTGATCTCTACCGCCGCGATTTCACCGTCAATGCCATGGCGATCCATCTCAATCCCGACCGTTTCGGGACCCTGGTCGATTTTTTCAACAGCCAGAACGATTTGAAAAGACAACGGATCAGCGTGCTGCACAACCTGAGTTTTGTCGAGGATCCGGCCAGAATTTTCCGGGCCATCCGCTTTGAGCAGCGTCTTGATTTCCGCATCGCCAAGCACACCGAGAAGCTGCTCAAGAATGCCGTGCAGATGCGGCTGTTCGACCGTTTCTCCCCCCAGCGCTTCTTCAACGAGCTTCGCCTGATCCTGTCGGAGGACGATCCGCTTCCGGCGCTCAGGCGCATGGCCGAATTCGACCTGTTTCAGTTCCTGTGGCCGGACCTTAAACCGAATCTCCGTATCGACAGGCGTTTTGTTCATGTCCTGACCCAGGCCACCAGGGCGGTCTCCTGGTTCAAGCTCCTGTATCTGGATGAATCCCTGGACCAGTGGATGGTTTACCTGCTCGGCATAATGAGCCGTTCCGGAACAAGAGAGCTGGTCCAGTTCTGCCGACGCTTTGAACTGCCGGAAAAGATCGAAAGAAAACTGGTCCGCCAGAAGACGGAGGCGGACCGGATCGCGCTCGACATGCTGCATCGGCCCTATATGAAGCCCAGTGAAATATACTGGCTGCTCCGGGATCTGGATAATGAGGGGCTGCTGTATCTTATGTCCATTGCCCGCAAAAAGCAGATCCAGAAAGCGGTCTCCCAGTATGTGACCAGGCTGGACAGCGAGGAACCCCTGCTCAGGGGAAGCGACCTGCTGCGTCTGGGCTACAGGCCAGGGCCGAATTTCAGGACCATGCTCAATCATGTCATCGAGTCGCAGTTGAACGGTGAAATCAGCAACCATGATGAGGCGGAGCGGTTGGTTCTTGATCACTACCCGCTTCCCCGGGCTGAAAAAAAATCAAGAAGGGGAGGGGATGCGCATGGAGCAGGGAGCGGCACGGACGGCAATGGGTAGACCCGGGCCGCAAATGAGGCGGCTGCTGCCGGTTCTTTTTTTTTGCCTCTTCCCGACCCCGGTGCTTTTTCCCGCCCATGGGGCCGAACCGTTCATCCGCGAAGACTTCGACAGCCTGGCCGACTGGGAGCCGGTTACCTTTCCAAAAATTGAAAAGCATACCCGGTACAGGATCCGTAATACCGGGGACGGCAGCATCCTGGAAGCCATGAGCAGCGCCTCGGCGTCCGGCATCCGCCACAGGCAGGAATTTGATGTCTACAGTTATCCCGTGGTCAGGTGGCGCTGGAAAGTGGACAACGTCTATGAAAAAGGGGATGTGGAGCGGAAATCCGGCGATGATTATCCGCTGCGGGTATACATCATGTTCAAGTACGATCCGGCGGCGGCGTCTTTGGGTGAAAAGCTGCAGTACGGTATTGCCAAAGTGGTGTACGGTGCATATCCTCCCCAGAGCAGCCTGAATTATGTCTGGGCAAGCAAACCCCATCCCGAAAACATATATCCCAGTCCCTATACCGACCGGGCCCGGCTGATTATCCTCCGTTCAGGCGAAGAGGATACGGGCACATGGGTCGAGGAGGAAGTGAACATCATCGAGGATTATGAAAAAGCTTTCGGGGCCAGGCCGCCCGCAACCGCCTCGCTGGCGATAATGAACGATTCCGACGATACCGGCGAGGCGGCAGTCTCCTTTATGGATTATATATATGTTGTCGGACAGGAAGAGTAATACACATGGATATGCAGCACCTTCTTCAGCAGCTCATCATTCTGGCGCCGCCGTTTCTTTTCGCTCTGACTTTTCATGAGCTGGCCCACGGTTATGTGGCCTGGAACCTCGGCGACCCCACGGCCAGGAATGCCGGGCGGCTGACCATGAACCCGCTCAAGCACCTCGACCCGCTGGGGGTGCTGGCCTTTATTATTATGAAAATCGGCTGGGCCAAGCCGGTGCCGGTCAATCCCGTCTATTTCAGGGACCCGCGCAAGGGCATGCTGTTGGTCGCCCTGGCCGGCCCGGGCGCCAACATGGTCCTGGCAGTGGCCAGCGCCCTGCTGGTGAAGCTCTTGCTGATGTTTCCCTTCCTGCCGATGTTCGTGCTCATGCCCGTGGCGCAGATGCTGGCGGCCAGCGTCTGGATCAACGTCATGCTGGCGGTGTTCAACATCCTGCCGATCCCGCCGCTGGACGGCTCGAAAATCCTCATGGGCGTTCTGCCGCCGGACATGGCCAGGAGCTACGAAAAGCTGGAGCCCTTCGGGTTTATCCTGCTGCTGGTGCTGTTTTATCTCGGCATTATCTCCAAGGTGATCATGCCGATTATCCGTTTTGCCAATACCCTGCTGCTGGGCTGAGGAGAAAGGTCCTTGCGCATCTTTTCTTTTTTCTCTATTATGCTGGCGGACAACCGCCATCCGCCCTGCGCCCGTAGCTCAGCCGGATAGAGCATCGGACTTCGAATCCGAGGGCCGGGGGTTCGAATCCCTCCGGGCGCGCCACGCATAACGTTTCAATGCTGGCTGTGGATATTGACGAGCGCATCGGCACCGCGGATTTCTGGTAAGGCCTGTTCTCAGGAACAACCATTTTCCCGGGCTGGAAACCGGTCATTGTTCACTTTTCCCTTATGCCGTACCTTCTCTGTTGACCCAGCGGGTGATTTATTTCCTCGGCACATGGATTTGTCCCAGGGCTCGCCACTGAGCCGTTTTCCAGACTTCGGCATCCGCTTTTCCGGTGACAGTAGGAAATGGGGCAAATTTGTGTATAATATAATGTGCTGGAATGAGTTCACTGTATCGGGGCTCTCCCATTCCTTCCTTTTCTCGGGGGCAAAAAGCTTTCTCCGGCTGATCCAGGGGGCCGATGATCCGGAGAAGAGAGTCGGAACCTTTCTCATAGAGGCAGCCGGTCACCCATGAAGATAAAAAACAGGACATTGTTTCTTGTCAGTCTTGTCATTCTGTTTGCGTGCGGCTTTCTGCTCAGCGAGGGGATCAACCATTACAACGAAGCCATTGATAACGCCATCCGGGAGCGGGAAAAGCTCATAGACAACATCAGCAATGACATCAAAAAATATTCGTTCGATCCATACCGCTATAAAATCAACCGCTTAGTCCGCTACTTCGACGAGGTCAGGCAGGCGTTCGCCGACAGGGACAGGGAACGTTTGTACGAACTCTGCGCTCCTCTGTTTGAGGAATTCAGGGAGGAGAATAAGTTTTTCCATGCCTTTGTCTTTACCATGCCTGACGGCACAGTGTTTCTCAGGGTGCAGAAGCCGGAACATTTCGGTGACAACATAGGCGAGTTACGGCCCATGGTTGCCACTGTACATGCCGAAAGCAAGCAGCTGTCCGGTTTTGACGTCTGTCCTCACGGAGTCAATTTCTGGGTAAGCGAACCGATATACCATGAGGGACAACACATCGGCGCGGTTGAATTCGGCATAGATGCGAGACAGCTGGTGCAATCACTGACCGAAAGCCTGAACAGCGACGTGACACTCCTGGTGAAAGCCAAGGTATGGCAAAAGGCGAAACTGGTGGCGGAGGGATTTCAGGAGCACGGCCAGTATGTTCTCATGACCGGCGGCAGCAGGCGTTTCGAAAGTATCGCCGAAAGGCTTGATTTAGGCAGGCTGGATGAGGACCAGGAAGTCCTGGTTGACGACCGGCTGCATGTCCTGCATAACTGCACCCTGCTCAACGATTTCAGGGGCGAGTCCATCGGCAGGGTGCTCATGCTCCAGGATATTTCCGAACAGGTGGAACAGAAAAGAGCTTTTATAAATCATTCCTTATTTCTGACCCTGTCCGTCCTGCTTGTAGCGATCATTATTCTGTATTACAGCTTCGGCGCCATCATCGGCAGACTCGAGAATTATGCCAGGGAAAACAAACAAGCCAAGGAAGAACTGCAGAAGGCCCATGACAGGATGGAAGACCGGGTCATGGAGAGAACCGTTGAGCTCGCCAAGGCCAATGCCAGGCTGGAAGATGAAATTATGATCCGGAGCCGGGCGGAAAACAGGGCGGAAAAGCAGCGGAAATTTCTTGAGTTGATTATCGACTCCATGACCAACCCTTTTTACGTCCTCGATGCGGAGACATTTTCAATAGTCATGGCCAACAAGGCCGCCTGTGATCTGACCGGCGTGCAATCATTTCAGCTCATCTTCTACAGTTGCTAAAAAATAATTTAATTATTTCGGCATAATAAAGCATATAAAAAAAGTGTTGGCACTACGGACCATATTGCATCGCAAGGGAGCCTGTTCACGCTTCGCTTAT
>DSAE01000190.1 GCA_011372855.1 Desulfobacteraceae bacterium | reverse complement strand
GGATATCGTCCGGTTTCAAGCCCGTGCCGGGGGCGTCACGGACAGTCTGCACGACCATTCCTATACCCCCGTGGAACCTGTTTTTCAAACCTTTGCCCCCGCCCAGGGTCTCTGCACCTCCTCGGAAGTGATGTACAACGTGCTGGGCTGCAAACTGTTTGACTCGCCGGATCAGTACAACGGCAGTTTCGAAGTGCTGAAGACCTGGATATCCCGTGATTATCTGTGGAACACCGTCCGGCAGATTGGAGGCGCCTACGGCTGTTTCGTCCAGTTCAATCATATAACCGGCAACCTTGCCCTGGTCAGCTACCGAGACCCCCATATAATTCGTACATACCAGGCCTACGAACAACTCCGCAGTCAGATCGAGCGACTCGACCTTTCTTCGCAATCCCTGGAGCAGCTCATCATCGGCACCTACGGGTCCCTGGATCCACACCTGGCAGCGGCGGCACGCGGTGCAACGGCGAGAAACGAATATCTATCTGGAATAACAGTAGAATTTAAACAGAACATCGTTGAGCAGGCTCTGGGAAGCAACCCTGGAAATTTACGCGACTTTGCCCCCTGTTTCGACAACCTTTCCAGCCAGGGTTTTCGGGCAACGATCGGGAATGGCGACAAGATCAGAGCGGCCGGGGAGCTCTTCTCGGAATGTATTGAAATGTAACGACTTTGCTCGCGGTCCAATTGTCATGGTCTTTGCCCCGCACAGGGACCACGTCAACCCATCCCCTGCCGAGGTGTGATCGCCACCAAGCCTCAACAATTGTATTGCCATGTGGCCTACGGACGTGGTTGCGGAAAAAAGGAAATAGGCCCCTGTCCGCGTCGGCAGCGGGTCAACGGCGGCCCCAGACGGCTGGTCCTCTTACTGACCCGTTTTGTCCAAAACCGTATCCCTGCCGAAATGTTCATCATCGTGGGCGGGGTAGTCCGCCATGTAGTGCAAACCGCGTGACTCTTTGCGGGATGAGGCGCACTTGATGATCAATGTCGCCACCACCGCGATATTGCGCAATTCGACGATGTCGGCGGTGGGAAGATAATCATAAAAATGTTCGCGGATTTCCTCGAGAATGGGAGCGAGGCGGCGGCGAACCAGTTGCAGCCTCTTTTCCCGCCGAACGATTCCCACATAGTTCCACATCAGCCGCCTGATCTGATCCCAGTTATGACTGATCAGGACATTCTCCTCGATGGGCCGGGCTTTGCCGACCCGCCACGGCACCACCGGCTTGTCTGGCAGACGCTGCAAGTCCGGCCAGCTTTCCTTCACCCGGATCGCGGCCCGGTGCGCAAAAACAACCGCCTCCAGCAGTGAGTTGCTCGCCAGCCGATTGGCTCCGTGCAGCCCCGTGCAGGCCGTTTCCCCCAAGGCAAGCAGACAATCAATGGATGCCCGGCCCCACGTATCGACCAGGATACCACCGCACATGTAATGAGCCGCCGGGACCACCGGAATAGGTTCTTGGGTTATATCGACACCATATTGTCTGCATGTCCTGTATATGGTGGGAAACCGTTTGCGCACAAAGTCCGGATCCCGGTGGGAAATGTCGACATATACGCAGTCGGCCCCGCTTTGTTTCATTTCGGCATCGATACTCCGGGCAACGGTATCCCTGGTCGCCAAGTCGCCGCGTGGGTCATATTTATGCATGAAGGGTGTCCCGCTGGCGTCAACCAGAACACCCCCTTCACCGCGAACCGCTTCTGATATGAGAAAGTTCTTTGCCTGGGGATTATAAAAGCAGGTCGGATGAAACTGTACGAATTCGAGGTTTGCCACCTTGGCCCCGGCACGAAACGCCATCGCCAGGCCATCCCCGGTGGCTATGTCCGGATTGGTTGTGTACAGGTAAACCTTGCCGCATCCCCCGGTACAGAGAACCGTTATCCTGGCCGTTCGCACCTCAACTTCCCCGGTTTCGCGGTTCAGTACATACGCACCCAGACATCGGTCAGGTTTGTTTCCAGACCGGCCGTTTATCTTTGATTCCAGGAGCAGATCGATGGCCAAATGATTTTCCAGCACCTCGATCGAAGCATGGCCCTCAACCTGTTGCAGCAGGGCACTCTCTATCTCCCTGCCGGTTAAATCGAAGGCGTGCGCTACCCGTCGGCACGAATGCCCCCCCTCCATGCCCAAGTCAAGCCCAGTCCCGGTCTCCCCCCTCTGAAACCGGACACCGAAATCCATCAGCTCCCGAACCCGGGTTGGTCCCTCGGCGACAACCAGCCGCACCACATCTTCATGGCAGAGGCCGTCTCCCGACAGCAGAGTGTCCCGGATGTGGGCATCAAAACTGTCCTCTGCGGAGAGGACCGCGGCTATGCCACCCTGGGCCAGATTCGTTGCCGTATCCGCACAGGCTTTTTTGGTCACCAGGGTCACCCTGGCAAAGGAAGCCACCTTCAAGGCAAAAGACAGCCCGGCCACACCGCTTCCTACAACCAGCACATCGGATGCAAACATTTGCCTTCCCCAAAAAACTGAAATGTTTCACGTGAAACATTGAAAAACTGTTCACCGCCGGCACAGAGTATAGTATACTTTTTTCAATTGAGGCAACAAAAGAAGGTGGAGCATGACAAACAAAATCGACGCCAAGATAATTGCCCTGGCGAACCAGAAAGGCGGCGTGGGCAAAACAACAACCGCCATGAACCTGGCCGCGGCCCTGGCGATCAAGGGGAAGAAGGTCCTCCTGGTCGACGCCGATCCCCAGGGGAATGCCTCAAGCGGTGTCGGGGTACGGAAAGCGGAAAACGGCCCTCAGCTTTATCACTGTTTCATGGACAATCAACCGGTTGAGGGGTGCATTCGCGAAACAGGAATCCCCTCCCTGATGGTCCTGCCTTCCTCCATCGACCTCGTTGGAGTTGAGGTAGAACTTATCTCTCTGAAAGACCGGGAAAAAATTTTACGAAAGATACTTCGCCCCGTCCGAGACCGCTTTCATTATATCATCATTGACTGCCCCCCTTCCCTGGGCCTGCTGACCATAAACAGCCTGACCAGCGCCGATTCGGTCCTGATACCCATGCAGTGCGAATACTTTGCCCTCGAAGGCCTCGCTCAACTCATTGAAACTATTAGGAAAGTAAAGAGAAACCTGAACCCCGGGCTGTATATAGAAGGTCTGCTGCTGACCATGTTTGACCGGCGGAACCGTCTGACCTTTCAGGTGGCCGCCGAAATCAAGAACCATTTCGGCGCGCAGGTCTTTCATACGGTCATCCCCCGCAATGTTCGGCTCAGCGAGAGTCCAAGCCATGGCAAGACGATCCTGGAATATGATCGCGGCTGCCCGGGGGCGACGGCATACGAAAAACTGGGAAACGAAGTGATACGACGGAGTAAGGAACAATGAGCTCAAAAAAAGGTCTGGGAAGGGGAGTTGAGGCGCTGCTCCCCGAAAATTTGAGCGGTGCCGGCGAGGAAAAATTCTTCTTTTGCGACATCGACAAGATCGAACCGAATCCACGGCAGCCCAGAAAGCATTTTGACGAGGACAAACTGCAGAAACTGGCGGAATCAATAGCCGAGAAAGGAGTAATCCAGCCACTTCTGGTCAGCCGGAAAAAAGGAAACCGGTTCAATCTCATAGCCGGCGAGCGCCGACTGCGGGCCGCCCGGATGTCAGGACTGGAGGAGGTTCCGGTGGTCGTCATGGATTCCGACTCCGAGGGCAAAAACCTTGAAATCGCCCTGATCGAGAACATCCAGCGCCACGACCTGAATCCCATTGAAGAGGCCATGGCGTACTCGCGCCTGATCAATGATTTTGAACTGACCCAGGAGCAGGTGGCGCAGAAAGTAGGACGAAAACGATCGACCATCACCAACACCCTGCGCCTGCTGAACCTGCCCGATTACCTCCAAAACGACGTTGCCGCCGGCCTCATATCCGAAGGCCACGCCAGGGTTCTGCTGCGGGTCGTCGATGATGAACAGCGGGTCCAGGAGATCAGGGAGCGGATCATCCGCGAGGAGCTGTCGGTACGGGAAACGGAGCGGTTATGCCGCAAGCCGTCCGTCGCCAGGCAGCGGACCGCCGCCCCGAAAGCCCGGCCGGGCGAACTACCCGCCACATATTGCCGCTCCATTGCCAATCAGTTGACCAACCACCTGCACACTAAGGTCCGCATCGTCCAGAACGGCAATCGCGGCAAGCTTGAAATTGAATACTATTCCAGCGACGACCTGGACCGACTGGTCGGCCTGTTCACCCAGCAAAGCTGATTTCAAAAGGGAGAGACGCCATGGCCCTTATGCAGATAACAGTCATACCCATTGGCACGGCAAAACCGGGCGTGGGTGAATACATTGCCGACATCGAACAGTTTCTGCGCCAGGCCGGAGTCGACCACAGTCTGCATGACATGGGAACGGTCATCCACGGCAGGTGCGAAGAGCTTTTCATCCTGGCCCGGCAAATCCATCAACTGCCGTTCAGCAGGGGCGCAAGGCGGGTGGTTACCCAGATTACCATTGATGAACGGCTTGACAAGGATCCGGGAATCGGCGAAAAGGTACTTTCCGTCATCAAACAAGCCGGAGGTTCCCAACAATGAAGAACAAAGCTGTCCCGCGAAAAGGCCCCTTCATTCTCCTGACTATCTTCACCATGCTCCTCCTGGCCGGCATCGCCTTCGAGGAACCTGCACGGGTTCTTGAACTGGCCAAAGCCATCTGCCTGTCCTGCATCGGCATAGGTTGACGGGGAAATGGAGACAGTCAGAAAACTGATCCAGACGCTCTGGTTTTTCCTGGTCAACGGATTCTGGGGTTTTCCCATGACCAGGAACATCTACCAGGGACCGCTGAAAGTCGTCTGTTCACCCGGACTGAACTGCTACTCGTGTTCGGCGGCAACGACCTACTGCCCATTGGGCAGCCTGCAGCAGCTCCTGCTGGGCATCCGCTTCTCCCTGGAAACAGGGGGGATGTATTTCGGCACCTACGTCGTTGGCAGCATGGGTCTGCTGGGCGCCCTGTGCGGGCGTTTCATCTGCGGCTGGGCCTGTCCCTTCGGACTGTTTCAGGAACTGCTCCATAAAATACCCTCGGTCAAGCTGGCGTTTCCCGCACGGCTGACCTGGCTGAAGTATGGTTTTCTGGCATGTTTTGTCGTTCTGTTCCCCCTGCTGCTGGTGGATCAATTCGGCCTCGGCGCCCCTTGGTTCTGCAAGTATGTCTGCCCGGCCGGGACGCTGAAGGCCGGAATTCCCATGCTGATCCTCCAGCCCGAATTGAAAAGCACCATAGGCTGGCTGTACTGGAATAAAATTGCTATCCTGGTATTTTTTGTCCTGTGGAGTGTAGTCACTTCCCGGCCGTTTTGCCGTTCGACATGCCCCCTCGGCGCGTTTTATGCATTATTCAACCGCCATCGGCTGATCAAGCTGAAACTGATCACTGAAAACTGCACGCAGTGCGGGGCATGTCATCGGGTGTGCCCCATGGAAATCCATTTCAATGAAACCCCGGACAGCGGCGAATGCATCAGCTGCATGAAATGCATGAACCAGGCCTGCAAATTTGATGCAATTTCCCTGGATATCGCCGGCTATTCTTTTAACCGGGATATATAATACGGCCGGCGAAAAAAACGGCCTGACCGGCGGGTAAACGCCGATGAACGGGTTCCCCCGGTGAATGTGAACGATTATCCAGATGATCCGGGCGCTCTCTCCGTCCCGGCAGAACTGGATGGTCGGATTACCGGCGAGGAGAACGTCATGCGGTTCGGAAGGCGGCGGGGCAGGGCGTTACGGATTACATCACCGGTTGATCGGGCGCCTGTCGCGGAGGTCAGAAAAGCACAGGAGCTTGACCATCCGCTGAAAAGGATGGCGGAGAGAGAGGGATTCGAACCCTCGGTGGGGTTTTACCCCCACACTCGCTTAGCAGGCGAGCACCATCGGCCAACTCGGTCATCTCTCCGTGAGTACAGCTGGTGGCGGAGGGAGTAGGATTCGAACCCACGGAACTTTCGTTCAACGGTTTTCAAGACCGCCGCCTTAAACCACTCGGCCATCCCTCCAACAAGGTGTTTAATTAACATTTCACGGGGACCCTGTCAATAATCTCCTCGTGCGGGAATATCATGGATAAACCGACCGAAACCACAATCGCGGACCAGAGGATTGAACACACCAATCTGTCCTGTCTGTATGAAATAACCAAACAGCTTGCCTCCGCCCACAACCTCCAGGACTGCCTGGAAAAAGTAGTTGAAACCCTTGCCCGGGAGAAGGACATGACCACGGGCACGGTGACCATCGTCAATCCCAATACCGGAGAACTGGAGATCGAAGTTGCCCACGGTATTACCGCCGAAGCCCGGCGCCGGGGAAAATACAAGCTGGGAGAGGGGATAACCGGCAAGGTCGTGGTGACCGGCGAACCGATCCTGGTCCCGCAAATCGGCGAGGAGCCGCTCTTTCTCAACCGGACCCGCACCCGCGGCGATGAAAGGAAGAAGAAAAGTTCCTTCCTGTGCGTCCCCATCAAGGTTGGCAATCAGTGCATCGGCGCCCTGTCCATCGATCGCGAGTACAGGGAAAATCTGGGCGTCCAGGCAGAAAATGATCTGCGCTTTCTAACGGTGGTCAGTGGACTCATCGCCCAGACCGTCCAGCGGATCAGGCTGGTGAACGAAGAAAAGGAAAAGCTGCGTCAGGAAAATTCTCAACTGCGCAGGGAGTTGTCCGAAAAAAACCGGATCGAGGAAATCATCGGCAATTCATCAAGGATGCAGGAAGTGTACGACATGGTCCACCGGGTCGCCGACTCCAATGCCACGGTTCTGCTGCGGGGCGAATCAGGAACCGGCAAGACTCTTGTGGCCAAGGCCCTGCACGCCAATTCCAGCCGCCGTAAAGGTCCCTTCGTGGTAGTGAACTGCGCGGCCCTGCCAGAATCCCTTCTGGAAAGCGAATTGTTCGGCCATGAAAAAGGGGCCTTTACCGGCGCTGTTTCGAGAAAAATTGGGCGGTTCGAACAGGCGCGGAAAGGTACGCTGTTTCTCGACGAAATCAGCGAAATCAATCCGTCCGTGCAGGTCAAGCTCCTGAACGTCATTCAGGAGAGAACATTTCAGTGCCTGGGGGGGGCTGAAGTTCTCAAAACCGATATCCGGCTGGTAGCCGCCACCAACCGGGACCTGGAAAAAGCCGTTGAAAACGGATTGTTCCGGGAAGATCTCTACTACCGGCTCAACGTTTTTCCCATTTACCTGCCGCCGCTGCGAGAAAGGCGAACGGACATTCTGCTGCTGGCTGAATATTTTCTCGAAAAATTCAGCAGGGAAAACAACAAACGGATTGAACGGATTTCGACCTCGGCCATCGACCTGCTCATGCAATACCATTGGCCGGGCAACGTCCGTGAACTGCAGAACTGCATGGAACGGGCCGTATTGATCTGCGATGAAAACACCATCAAATCCATTCATCTTCCTCCGACCCTGCAGAGCTCCGAATCGGTGGCCACGGATAAACCCCTGTCGCTGGCCGCCGCGGTTGAAAATTATGAACGGGAACTGATCATCGACGCCCTGAAAAAAAACAAAGGCAACCAGACCCGGGCAGCCAGATACCTGAACACCAGCCTGCGTATTATCAACTACAAAATCCACAATTACAATATCGAACCGAAACAGTACAAAGGAACCCCATGAACATTCTTTTGCACGTCTGCTGCGGCCCGTGCGCCATCTACCCCCTGCGCATCCTGCGTGAACGAGGACACCGGGTCAGGGGATATTTTTATAATCCGAACATACACCCCTTCAGGGAATTCATCCGGCGGATCAGCGCCCTCAACGAACTGGCGGACCGGACCGCTTTTCCTGTCGACATCGATGACCGGTACGGTTTAACTGAATATCTGCGCCGCGTCGTGTTTCACGAAAAGCAGCGCTGTGCAGTCTGCTACGACCTGCGGCTTGAAGAAACGGCACGGAAAGCGGCACGGGAAAACGAGGAGGCTTTTACCACCACGCTGCTGTACTCGAAGTATCAGAAACACGACCTGATCAAGGAAAAAGGGCTGCAGCTGGCCGGCAAATACGGCGTACAGTTTTATTATGAGGACTTCCGCCCGGGCTGGCAGGAGGGTATCGACCGCGCCCTCGCCATGGGCCTGTACCGCCAGCCCTATTGCGGCTGCATCTACAGTGAGCAGGAACGCTACGACAGGTCGTTGAGGAAGAAAGGAAAGCGGTCCCACAACAACATCAGCGGAGAAAATCATGCTACCTATCATCGTGCTGGCGACCAGCAATAAAAACAAGGTTCGGGAAATCAAGGAGCTTCTGAAGGATGCTCCCGTTGACATAAAATGCCTGGCCGACTACGGTCCTCTCCCACCCGTGGTCGAGGACGGCGCTACCTTTGAGGAGAACGCCTATAAAAAGGCCCTTCACTATGCCAAAGTACTCGGGCTCCCCTGTCTGGCGGATGATTCAGGCCTGGCGGTGGAAGCGCTGGACGGCAGGCCGGGCGTTCATTCCGCCCGTTATGCCGGCGACAATGCCTCGGACCTGGAAAAATGCGACAAACTACTCAAGGAAATGGCCGGCCGGAAAAACCGCAAAGCCCGCTTTGAATGCGTCCTGTCCCTTGCCACGCCTGGCGGGCCGGCCCTGACCTGGGAAGGGCGCTGCGAAGGAGAAATCACCTCTGAGCGGCACGGAGAATCGGGTTTCGGTTACGATCCGGTCTTTTATTATCCTCCCCTCGGCAAAACCTTTGCTGAAGCGACCATGGAAGAAAAAAACAGGGTCAGTCACCGGGGCAGGGCCCTGGCCGAGTTTGCCGGAGAAATCGACAAGGTGCTGGTGTGGCTCCGGCATCGCCTGGGTGAACAGAAACCCCCCAAGCCGGACCACCGGGAGTTTGAGCACAACGACTGGTCCGGAGATCATTCGAAATAGGAGCTTCCTGGCGCCTCCGGTTGCGCTCACTGCATGGACGCCGGAACTTCCTCCTTGAGGCTGCGCTGTAAAAGCTCCTGTACGGCCTGCCGGCAGTCCTTGCCTCCATGCAGAACCTGATAGGTCTGCTCGAGGATGGGCATTTCCACGCCGTAGCGGCGGGCCAGATTATAGCAGGAGAGGGTGGTCTTCACTCCCTCGGCCACCATGGTCATCTCTGCCAGGGCCTGGTCCAGGCTTTTCCCCTGGCCCAGCTTGAGACCGACGGTCCTGTTGCGGCTGAGATCCCCGGTACAGGTCAGGACCAGGTCGCCCAGTCCTCCAAGGCCTGAGAAGGTCAGGGGATGGGCGCCGATATGAACGCCAAGCCTGGTAATTTCAGCCAGTCCCCTGGTAATGAGGGCGGCCCTCGTATTGAGGCCGAAACCAAGCCCATCGCAGATGCCGGCGGCGATGGCGACCACGTTCTTCATGGACGCGCAGAGTTCAAGCCCCGTCACATCATTGCTGGTATAGACGCGAAAAAAGGGAGTGGAAAACAGTTGCTGAACGGTCCGGGCGGCATCATTGTCCGTGGCGGCAAAGGTTACCGCGGTGGGCTGTTCCTGAGCGACCTCAACGGCGAAACTGGGGCCGCTGAGAACGCCAAGACAAAAAGAGCGGTAGTCCTTGCTCCGATGCAGGGTATCCTGCATGACCTGGGTCATGGTTTGCAGCGTATCGTTTTCTATCCCTTTTACCGCGGAGACAATCAGGGTCTTCTCGGTCAGCAGAGGACGGATTCGTTCAAAAACGGCACGGACGGCATGGGAAGGGACAACCATAACCACACACCCCGCGCCCCGGACCACCTCTTCGAGGTCCGTCGCCGGTTCCACCTCGGGAGGGAGAAGCGCTCCCGGCAGATACTTCCTGTTTTCCCGCTCCCGTCTGATCCCGGCAATATGGTCGGCGTCGCGGCCCCACAACCCGACCTGGACACCCTTGTCGCCCAGCAATTTGGCCAGGGCGGTTCCCCAACTGCCGGCTCCGATGACAGCCGTCCGGCCAATGTCATTGATCTGTATCAAAGGCTTCTTCCCCGACAACCTCGGTTTCCCTGGCCAGCATCGACATGCCCACCACTTTTTCGCCTTCCTCGAGATTGATCAGCCTTACTCCCTGCGTGTTTCTGCCGATCACCCGGACTGAGTCCATGGGCATGCGGATGACCTTGCCGCTGTTGGCTATGAGCATCACCTGATCCTCATCCTGTACCTGGAGCGCACCGACCACCTTGCCGTTGCGCTCACTGGTGCTGATGGCGAATATCCCCATGCCCCCGCGTTTCTGGACCCGGTACTCGGATACCGCGGTCCGTTTGCCGTACCCGTTTTCGGTCACGGTCAGGATGGAGTCGCTGCTGGTCAGCACCACGACACCCACCACCTCGTCATCGTCCGCCAGGGTAATGCCCTTCACACCCGCGGCCAGACGGCCCATGATCCGGACATCCGACTCGTGGAAATGGATCGACTTGCCGTTGCGGGTGACCAGGAAAATATGGTCATCGCCGGAGGATATGCGGGCGGAGAGAATTTCGTCATCCTCCCTGATGGTCAGGCCGTATTTTCCTTTGCGCAGCGGTCTTTTGTATTCGGCGATGCTGGTTTTTTTCACCCGCCCCTTTTTGGTCACGGTCAGCACGGTCTGGGATTCATCCGCACCGGCAAGATCGGAAACGGGGAGGATGGCTGCCAGTTTTTCACCCTCGCCAAGCTCAAGGAGGTTGACGATAGCCTTGCCCCGTGCCGTTCTGCCGCCAAGGGGAAGCTCGTACACCTTGCGCCAGAACACCCGCCCGCGATTGGTGAAAAAAAGAAAAGTATCAAGGGTCGAGGCTGTATAGAGGCTGGTGACAAAGTCCTCCTCAATGGTGCTCATGCCCTTCACCCCCTTGCCGCCCCTTTTCTGGGCCCGGTACAGGGAAATGGGGTTGCGTTTGATATAACCGGTGTGGGAAACGGTTATGACCATTTCCTCCGGGGTGATCATATCTTCCGGGAGGATTTCTTCGGGTGCGTCAATGATCTCAGTGCGCCGGTTGTCGCCGTATTCATCGCGGATCTGCTCAAATTCTTCCCGTATGATTCCCATGACCAGGGAATCGTCGCTCAGCACCCGGTTGTACCAGGCGATTTTTTCCATGGTTTCCTGATACTCGGTGATGATTTTGTCCCGCTCGAGCCCGGTCAGGCGCTGCAGACGCATGTCCAGAACCGTCTGGGCCTGGATCTCGGTCATTTCGAAACGTTTTATCAGCCCGGCCTTGGCCTCGGCGGGGCTGGCAGACGACCTGATCAAACGGACAACCTCGTCGAGGTTGGAAATGGCGATTTTGAGGCCCTCGAGCAAATGGGCTTTTTCCTCGGCCTTGCGCAGTTCAAACGCCGTCCGGCGGTAAACGACCGTCTTGCGGTGGACAATGAAATACTCGAGCACCTGCTTGAGATTCAGGACTTCCGGCCTGTTGTTGACGATACACAGCATAATGATGCCGAACGATTTCTGCAACGGCGTCAATTTATACAACTGATTCAAGGTGATGTCCGGAATCTCGTCCTTTCTGAGCTCGAGCACGATGCGCAGTCCGTGGCGGTCCGATTCGTCCCTGACCTCGGCAATGGAGGTAAGGCGTTTTTCCTTGACCAGCAGGGCTATTTTCTCCACCAGGGCCGCCTTGTTCTGTTGAAACGGGATCTCGGTGATGATGATTGATTCGCCGCCGCTCTTTCGTTCTTCGACATGGGTGCGGGACCGCATGATCACGACCCCGCGCCCGGTTTCGTATGCCTCTCTGATCCCCGCCCGGCCGCAGATGAAGCCTCCTGTCGGAAAATCGGGACCGGGAATGATTTCCATCAGCCGGTGAACGGTGATGTTCGGATCATCAACCAGGGCTATGAGGCCGTTCACTATCTCCGTCAGGTTATGGGGCGGGATGTTTGTGGCCATGCCCACCGCTATGCCCGATGAGCCGTTGATCAGCAGAATGGGCACCTTTGACGGCATAACCACCGGTTCGGTCAGCGAGTTGTCATAGTTGGGGGCGACATCAACGGTTTCCTTGTCCAGATCAGCGACTATTTCCTGATCCAGCTTGGTCATTCTGGCCTCGGTATACCTCATGGCCGCAGCCGAGTCGCCGTCAAGGGAGCCGAAGTTGCCCTGGCCGTCCACCAGGGGATAGCGCATGTTGAAATCCTGCGCCATGCGAACCAGGGTGTCGTAGGCGGCCGTATCACCATGGGGATGGTATTTACCTATAACATCGCCGACAATTCTGGCTGATTTGACATACGGGCGGTTATAGGTGTTGCCGAGTTCCCGCATGGCGTAGAGCGTCCGCCGATGGACCGGTTTCAGGCCGTCCCGGACATCGGGCAGGGCACGACCGACAATAACGGACATGGCGTAATCCAGATAGGATTTCCGCAACTCTTTTTCTATGGAGACAAAAGGGGATTTTTTTTGTGAATCTTTTATAATTTCGGTCATTTATTAATATCCTTTAACAGCCACCGGGAGACAGGAATAAATCTGTCCCGGTCCGGGCATGAAAAAATTCGGATTATGATCAGATGTCCAGTTCGGATACTTCCAGAGCATGGTTTTGAATGAAATCGCGGCGCGGTTCAACCTTGTCGCCCATCAAGGTCGTAAAGATCTCATCAGCGGCCTCGGCGTCCTCGATATGCACCTGAACGAGGCTGCGCTGCTCAGGATTCATTGTTGTTTCCCATAACTGTTCGGGATTCATTTCGCCGAGACCTTTGTAGCGTTGCAGATGGCTTCCCTTGAAGGTCTCGTCCCGGACGGTTTTGATCAGACCGTGCCAGTCGGCCACTGGAATTTCCTTATCCTGGCCGCCAGCCATTATCCTGGTAATGACAAAGGAACTGTTCAGGAACGATCTGATATCGCCGTAGATTTCGAGGGCCTGCCTGTATTCCTGGATAAGCGGAATGTTCGGACCAAGGGTGGTCAGGACGTGCGACTGGCCGCGGAAGGCCACGTCGACCTCATAACATGAGGGGCGCCAGCGGCACGAGCGGATATTGCCGATCACCGATCCCAACGGCTCGAGAACCGTGATCAGTTTTTTCAGAAATTCCTCCTCCTGAAACTGATCGGCTGAGACAACTCCGTTTTCCAGGAGAAACAGCGTCATCTGTTCAACGATATTGAGCCGGTCAAGATGAGCGCAGAGCCGTTCAAAGTAGGACAGCTTCTTGAGAATGGTCACCATCTGCTCCTCGACGATTTCTTCCCCCCTTTCGCTTCGAATTCTGAGAAGCTGGCTGGCTTGGCTGTACAGATACTCATTCAGCGCTTCTTCATCGAGGAAATAGAGCTCCTTTTTTCCTTTGCCCAGCCGATACAACGGCGGCTGCCCGATATAGACAAAGCCGTTTTCCACCAGGGGAAACATCTGCCGGTAAAAAAAAGTGAGCAGCAGGGTCCGGATATGAGCACCATCGACATCCGCGTCGGTCATGATGATGATTTTATGGTATCTGAGCTTGTCCAGGTCAAATTCTTCTCTGCCTATTCCTGTGCCCAGGGCGGCTATCAACTGCTTGATTTCCTCGCTGGACAATATTTTGTCGAAACGGGCCTTTTCCACGTTCATTATTTTGCCCCGCAGCGGCAGGATGGCCTGAATGCTGCGGTCACGGCCCTGTTTGGCGCTGCCGCCGGCCGAATCACCCTCAACGATGAATATTTCCCTTTCCTTGGGATTCTTGCTCTGACATTCAGCCAGTTTGCCGGCCATCAGAACGGACAGGCCTCCTTTTTTCCTGGACAATTCCCGCGCCTTTCTGGCCGCCTCTCTTGCCCTGGCCGCTTCCACCGCCTTGGTTAGAATCTTTTTGGCTACGGAAGGATTCTGCTCAAGGTAAATCCCCAGTTTTTCGTTGCAGAGAGTTTCAACAATGGATTTAACTTCGCTGTTGCCGAGCTTGGTTTTGGTCTGCCCCTCGAACTGCGGATTGGGGACCCTGACGGAAACGACGCAGGTCAATCCTTCCCGGACATCATCTCCCCCCATCTTCGCTTTCAGGTTTTTCGGAACGATATCGTCGCTGGCGTACCGGTTTATGCATTTAGTCAGGGCCGCTTTGAATCCTACCACATGGGTTCCGCCTTCCCTGGTGTTGATGTTGTTGACAAAGGAAAACAGGCGCTCCGAATAGCCGTCAAAATATTGAAAACATATTTCCACCTGGACCAGGTCCTTTTCTCCGGCGAGAAATACCGGTTCCTGATGGATCGGCGTCCTGTTGCGGTTCAGATATTCGACGTAGGATTTTATGCCGCCTTCATATTTGAATTTATCTTCGGCCCCGCTTCGTTCATCTTTCATATATATCCGGACGCCGGCGTTGAGAAAGGCGAGTTCCCGCAGCCGGTTTTTGACTGTTTCGTAGTTGAAGACGGTCGTTTCGGTGAAAATGATTGAATCGGCCTTGAACGTGACGAGGGTGCCGGTTTTTTCACTCTCGCCGACGACTTCAATATCGCTTGTCCGGTGCCCGTAGGCGTAGGTCTGCCGGTAGATCTTGCCGTTGCGCCGGACAAGCACAGTTGCTTTTTCGCTGAGCGCATTCACCACGGATACGCCCACCCCATGAAGGCCGCCTGAAACTTTGTAGGTAAAATTATCGAATTTTCCCCCCGCATGAAGGGTGGTCATAACCAGTTCCAGGGCGGACATCTTTTCCGTCGGATGCATTTCCACCGGAATACCGCGGCCATTGTCCTCTACCGAAACGGAGTTGTCCGGATGAATGGTTACCCGGATCCTGTCGCAGTGTCCTGCCAGTGCTTCGTCGATGGAATTGTCGACCACTTCATAAATCAAGTGATGCAGCCCTTCTTCAGCGGTATTGCCTATATACATGGAGGGCCGTTTGCGCACTGCTTCAAGCCCTTCAAGAACCTTTATCTGATCGGCACCGTAATCGCCCTCTCTGTGTTCTCCGTCTGTTTTTTTAATTGAATTCATATATTTACATTATTGTTGATTTTGTCATTTACCGATCTCATGCGGTTTGCCCCGCATAAATCAGCAATTCTTTTATGAGTTGTTGCCCGTTACAGTTTCATCGGCATGATGATGCTTAAAAATCCATCGTCATCATCGGATTCGATAAGGCAGGGACTTTCATCGGAACTTATATATGCCTTTATGTTTTCCCCTTCCATAACCTGAAGCGTGTCGATGAAATATCGACAGTTAAACCCAAGGGAGAGCGGTTCTCCTGCATAGACGACAGCAAATTCATCCCGCGCACTGCCGAAGTCGGCATTCCGCGATGTCAAAACCATGTGATCTTCGCTGATCTCAATTTTTATTGCCTTGAACATATCCTCGGTAAACAGATTTATGCGTTTCAAGGCCTCAAGAAATCTGATTCTGTTTATTGCAACGAGGTTGTCGCGGGAAATTACCTTGATAATGCTTTGAAAATCAGGAAATTCACCTTGCATCAGGCGAACGATAAGCAAGGCATCCTCGCTTTTCAGAACCGCCTGCTTTTTTTCAAGACCGAACAAAAAGGAATCCTTGTCTTCGCAGAATTTTCGTATTTCCTGCACCCCTCTTCGTGGAATAAGGGTTGTCGGATTAAACTGCAGATTATCCACCTTCCTGTCCACTTCCTTATTCATAATGGTCAGACGGTGACCGTCCGAGGTAATGAATTGCAGAAATCGTTTTTCCCCCTTTTCCTCCTTTTTAAACAGGGCGGCGGTGAGGCTGTACATACTCTCCTTGTCCTGAGCAATGGAAAAAATCGTTTTATCAATCAGGTCGGAAAAAACAGCCGCATCGATTTCCACCATTTTTTCCGCATCGTATTCGGGAAACTTGGGAAATTCATCACTCATCATCCCGGCAAGTTTATATTGACTGGAACCCGCGTTTATGGTCACCCAGTTGTTTTCCTCCTCTTGAAAGGAAATCATGGGCGAATCGGATTCCCTGGCAATTTCGAATAACTTTTTGGAAGGCAGGGTGAGTATTCCCGTTTCAAATATCTCCGCCGCCACTGTTTTCCTGAGCCCTATTTCGAGATCCGTGCCGGTCACGATCACCCGGTCCTGTTCGGCCTCGATGAGAACATTGGCCAGGATGGCCAGGGTACCTTTTTTACTGGTGATATTTTGCTGCGCACCGACTGCCTGAATAAGATCATCCCGTGAAATATTGAAATGAAGCGCCATAACAATCAGTTCCTTTTATGTAAAAGTTATTGTTGTTTTTACAGGTGTTGGATTGTTAATTTTTTTAATAAAAGTTTGATTTTATTCATTTTTTCTTGTTATAAGAAAGATGGATAACAGCGTAGGTTTATCTGGAAAAAAATGGAAATTACGTTATGAACAAAGTATTCAACAATCCTTGAACAGCCACTGCACAGTTTTATGAAAAAAAAGACAATAACAACGGCTCAACCGGAGGCCACCAAGCGTTTTGGTTGATGCTTCTAACACCCTGCACCGCCGTATTTTTTCCAGAGTTTGGAAGATGGGCAATTATAGCCGAAAACGTTTGATAATACAAAGAAATAAAACAAGTTTGAACAATGGATAAATCATGGCTGACACGGGTTGAGAGGAGTCTTTCACCACTGATGGCGAATGGAGTGGAAAATAAGGTTTTTCCAGGCGCGGCAGTCGGTCTGTATCACAACAGGCAGGAGGAAAACACCTTTATCGGGGTTTACGGCACAACACGGAATGATGAAAAGGGAGAGGTCGTGGTCCCGGAAACACTGTTTGATCTGGCTTCTCTGACAAAACCGCTGTGTACCGTACTGGGCATGCTCTGTCTGCTCCAGGGAGGAAAAATACGTCTGGAGAGCCGATTGGCTGATGTTGGTAATTACAATTTGAGAACGGAATTCAATGATATAACCGTCAGGCACCTGCTTTGCCATTCTTCCGGATTACCGGCGTATAAACCTTATTACGCGTCGTTTGCCCCTGTAATCAACAAAAAAAATAAACCCGGTATATTGAAGGCTATCCTGGATGAACAACTTGCATACCGTCCAGGGTCAAAATGTGTATACAGCGATCTTGGTTTTATTCTGTTGGGAGATGTTATTGAAACTGCGGCCGGCCAGCCGCTTGATATCTTTTTTCAGCGCCGGATAATCGGTCCGCTGGGTCTGGAAAAACAGATTCTTTTTCGCCCGGTCAGTTCCTCTGCCGGCAAGGGGGTAAAAAACATCGCCGCCACCGAACAATGCCTCTGGCGGGGGAGAATGATACAGGGTGAAGTACACGATGAACACAGTTGGCTCATGAACGGCGTCGCCGGACACGCCGGCCTTTTCGGTACTATCGGCGGGGTGCTGTCCCTGGTCGTACATTTGCTCAAACAGTGGCGAGGGGAAGGTTGCCATCCGGAATTTTCCGGATCTTTGCTCCGGCAGGCTCTGACCAGACAATATGCTGGGCAAACCTGGTGTCTCGGTTTTGATACGCCTTCTTCAGATCATTCGAGCGCGGGAAAATATTTTTCGTCGCGCAGCACCGGTCACCTTGGCTATACCGGGACCTCTTTCTGGATGGATCCCGACAGGGAACTGGCGGTTGTCCTGTTAAGCAACCGGGTGCATCCGACTCGCACCAACGAGCGGATCAAACGGTTCAGGCCGCGGTTTCATGATGCGGTTGTGGAGGCTGTCGAGGGAAAATAAATAAAAAAAAACCCCGCCGGTGCCGGCGGGGCAGAGCAGAGAAACTGTTTAGGCGCTACCACCAGCAGATGGTCTTATCAGCGGCGAATATCTTTTCCACCAGGATGTCGTAATCCGGATTGTCGACAAAGAGCTCAAATGTATCGGATTCCCTGTCACGATTCACTATTTCAACCAGTTTTTTGGTTTTTTCATCCGGTTGTGAACGGTATACGTTTAAGATTTTCATGGGGTATGCTCCTGAAAAAATTCATATTATGCCGTAGGGGACAATGACATCCATTTCCCGTAATTTTTCGCCCAGTTCCTCAATGGACATGAATTCAAGTCCATTCTGATCAACATTGGACTGAACGTTTGTATACACTTCCCCCTCCATGTCGCGGAGCATTTCAAGTCTATCCTGGTTGTTGTCGTCGAGCTTGTCAATTTCCGTATCAAGGAGGTGGGCGTACGAATACATGTTTTCCACAGCGAGACCAAGGGCGGACCGCATGCCATCGAGGGCGTAGTCCTTGTTCCGTATGATGATTAAAGCCTTTTTGTATTCCATTCCACACCCCCTATAAGTTCAGGTAACAATCATAGTCTTCAATGATCAGACCGTGCTGGGTCTGGGTTGCCATTTTCTCTTTTTTCAGACCTTCCGGCACATCGTCGGCACTGTATCCCATATTTACGTAGCTGTCGACGCAGATGGCAACATCATCCGCAATTTTGCACAATTCTGGAAACTGGGGGTCCTTTGCCAAATGCGTGGCGGTCCAGGTAAAAAATATTTTCACCTTGGAGCCTTTCGCCTTGGCCGCTTTGGTCACGCCCATCACATGATGCATGACGTGAGGATTCGTAACAAATATTCCCAAACTTTTTGCCATAACACCCTCCTTGAAAAGATAATCGGCGCTTTTCCCGGTGAGAAAACGCGCCGTTTATACTGTTATTCTGCACAGCTGTGGATCATCAACCTTTTTTAATGAAAAAGCTGGTGTACCCTTCCTCTTCCTTGAGCCCCAGGTATTCATGGCCGGAACGTTCACACCACCCCGGGATGTCATTTTTGGACCCGGGATCGGTACCGTCAACACGGAGAATCTCTCCGGAGTTGATTTTTCCGATTTCCTTTTTGGTGCGGAGCAAAGGCATGGGGCAGCTCAAACCTTTCGCGTCCAGAGTGGCTGCTACAGCGAGTCCATCCGGTGCTATTTTTTCTTCACTCATTAGTTATTCCTCCTACCATGAAATGAATTATAAAAGCCCATGAAATTTTTATGTTTTCATAAGCGTCGGGGAAACGTCGGTACCACAAGGTTACTGCAGTTTTCCCGTATTAAACAGGTTTTATACAGAATAGGCCCAGGTCTGTCAAGCCTAAAATGAATGGCAATTCAAGCTTTATTTGTAACATAATTTGTTGTTTTTATGAATAAATTAGATGGTTAAAGAATTGTTGGCATTGCTGTCCGCATTCAGTGTTGTCCGGTTAGAAAATTGCATAAAAAATAAACTGAAATACTTGCCGACGAGGGCGTTTTTTTCTTGACAAAGAAGTAAAAATTTTTCGCGCGCCTCCTTGAAAGAATAATAATT
>DSAE01000021.1 GCA_011372855.1 Desulfobacteraceae bacterium | reverse complement strand
GACCAGCCTTCTCATCCTACCTCTGTCTTCTGGCATGGCCGGGTGACGACCGCCATGGCGTCGCCGTAGCTGTAGAACCGGTACCCCAGCCCGACAGCTTCTTCGTAGCAGCGCAGCAGCCGTTCCCGTCCGGCCAGGGCGGAGACGAGAAAGAGCAGGGATGACTGCGGCAGGTGAAAATTGGTGATCAGGTTGTCAACGATCCGAAACCGGTAGCCGGGATAGATATACATGTCGCACATCCCGGAGAACGGTGCGACGGCGCCGTCCGGCCCGGCCGTGAATTCAAGGGCCCGCGCCGTCGTTGTGCCGACGGCCCACACCCGGCCGCCGCACCCCCGGTGCCGGTTGATTGCTGCCGCTGCCCCGGGCGAGATGCGGATGTACTCCGAATGGATTCGGTGGTCGCGGATATCGTCCGACCGGACCGGAGCGAACGTCCCGTAGCCGACGTGGAGGGTGATGTCGACGACGATCACCCCTTTTTGCCGGACCCGGGCGAGCAGGCTGTCGGAAAAGTGCAGGCCGGCGGTCGGGGCCGCGACAGACCCGGTTTTTTCCGCGTATTCGGTCTGGTACCGTGCCGCGTCCTCAGCCGTCATTCCCTCCGGGCGCTTGATGTAGGGCGGCAGCGGGACCTGGCCGTACCGAACCAGAAGGTCCTCCAAATCCTGGTCGTCCTCCGGGCAATAGAGAAGCTCAAGCAGCACCCGCCCGTAGTCGGACAGCTCCAGCACCGTTGCCGCCAGCCGCTCCCCGAAAACCAGGCGGCTCCCCCGGCGGGGGCGCCTGGAGCTTTTGAGCAGGGCCTCCACCTCGACCCCGTGCCGGCCTTTTTCTTTTTCCCGGGCCTCGAGGAGTTCGGGAAAGGCCAGCAGGAGGACTTCCGCCTTTCCTCCCGACTCCTTGCGCCCGGTGAGACGGGCCGGAAAAACCCTGGTATTGTTGATCACCAGGATGTCCCCGGGCAGGAGATAATCAATGATGTCGGTGAACTGCCTGTGGGTGCTCCGGCCGCCGGGGCAGTCGAGGACAAGGAGTCTGGAACGGTCGCGCCTGCCGGCGGGACGCTGGGCGATATTTTCCTCGGGCAGATGATAATCGTAGGCCGAGAGCTGAAAATGTTCTTCCATGATATCGGTATTGAGGGATGGTAAAATGTTTCGCTGTCCGGGCCTTGCCGGGCGGCATCAGAGTCCTTGCAAACCGGCGCGACCTCATTTACAGTACGGCATGGTTCCAGCCGGTTCCGGCCGCATGCCCACCGGGCGGCCGTTCCGTCCCTACAGTAACCACCCGGTGAAAGAAAGCCAATGGTTCTGGTGACCGCCGCCACCGATTTTGAAATGCAGCCCTTTGCTTCCGCCTGCCGCCTGGACGGTGTCAGTCGGCTTGTCACCGGCATCGGGCCGGTTGAAACAGCGGTCAATCTTTTTTCCCGGCTGAGCTGCAGCGACGGGGAAATCGGCGCGGTGATCAATTTCGGCGTGGCCGGGGCCTATATCCAGGAGACCGGGGACAAGAGTCCGCAGATTCTCGACATCTGCCTGGCGGAAAAGGAAATTTTCGGGGACCTGGGGATCTGCCTCGATGACCGGATCGAACGGATCGCCGGCCCGGGACTGTCAACGCCGGTCTCCTTTCCCATGGATCCCCGGCTGCTGGCCCAGGCTGAACAGGCCCTGACGGCCGGCAACATTTCCTGTTTCCGCGGCAATTTCGTCACGGTCGGCTGCGCCAGCGGCACGGCCGGCCGGGGCAGGATGCTTGCCCGCCTGTACCGGGGCATGTGTGAAAACATGGAAGGAGCGGCGGTGGCAAGGGTCTGCCGGGAATTCGGACTCCCCTGCATAGAATTGCGATGCATCAGCAACCTGGTCGAGGACAGGGACCGGAGCCGCTGGCGGCTGCGCGACGCCTGCGCGAAGGCGGCGGAGGCCGCGGCCCTTGTAGCCGCCCATATCGTGGGTGCGGGTCACGTTCAATGAGTGGAGGCACAATGAACAACCCGTTGACCATCGGCTATTCGCCCTGCCCCAATGACACCTTTCTGTTTTACGCCCTGATGCATCATCTTGTTCCCCTGGAGCGGATCAGCTTCGCGCCGCCGGTCCTGGATGATGTCGAAACCCTCAACCGCTGCGCGCTGCGGGGTAAACTGGATGTGACCAAGCTGTCTTTCCATGCCCTCGGTCACGTCCTGGACCGCTACGAGATGCTGTCGGCCGGCGCCGCCCTGGGGCGGGGGTGCGGCCCCCTGCTGATTGCCCGCCCCGGAGCCGGGCGCGACGTTTCCCGGGCAACGATCGCCATCCCGGGTGAATACACCACGGCCGCCCTGCTCCTGAGGTTGTTCCTTCCGGAGGCCGGGCATCTGCGGATCATGCGCTTTGAAAAGATCGTCAGGGCCGTCGAGCGCGCGGAAGTGGATTACGGCGTCATCATCCATGAGAGCCGCTTTACCTATGCGGCGCACAGTCTCGCCTGCCTGCGGGACCTGGGCCAATGGTGGGAGGAGACGACAGGCCTGCCGGTTCCGCTTGGCTGCATCGCCGCCAGGCGGACCCTGGGAGATGGAGTGGTGCGGGAAATCGACCGGGCCCTTCGCGCCAGCGTGCAATGGGCCAGGGCCAATCCGGAGCGGTGCATGGACTATATCCGGCAGTATGCCCAGGAAATGGACGAAGGCGTGCTGCGGAATCACATCGGCCTCTACGTCAATGATTTCACTCTGGATATCGGTGAAGAAGGCCGGGCCGCGGTCACGGAACTGCTCCGGCGCGGCAGGGAGGCCGGGATTTTTCCGGCGGCGGCCGGGACTGCCGGGTTTCAGTCCTGATGGCGCCGATGTCAGGGGATTGCCCTATTCATGCACCTGTCTGGGGCTGCGTGCTCATCGGCGGCAGAAGTTCACGCATGGGAAGGCCGAAACATCTGCTCAGGCGGGCGGGCCGGACCTGGCTGGAACTGACCGTGCAAAAGCTGATGACCCGGGTCGACGGGGTGGTGCTGTCCGGCAGCGGGGAAATTCCCGGTTCGCTTGCTTCGCTGCCGGTTGTTGCCGATGTCCCCGGCCTTCGGGGGCCCCTTGCCGGCCTGGTGGCCGTGTTCCGCTGGCGGCCGGGGGTTTCATGGCTGGTCAGCGCCTGCGATCTTCCGGAGCTCGATGGTGCCGCACTGGACTGGCTTCTTTCCTTCCGCCGCCCGGGAATACGGGCCGTTCTGCCGGATCTCCGCGGCAACGGCCAAGTTGAGCCGCTGCTGGCCTATTACGACTGCCTCTGCGGGGAACTCCTCGAGGAACTGGCTGCCCGCGGTTCGCTCCGGCTCAGCGAGCTGGTCGGCCGGCCGGGTGTCGCCACCCCCCAGCCTCCCCCGGCCCTGCGGGGGGCGTGGCGCAACATCAACACTCCGGAGGAGCTGCGGGAAATTGATAATTGTTGTCGAACGGGCAAGAAAGGAATACATTGACCATGCAGTGCGGCCTTTTGCCGTTGCCGGGCTTGGCGGACAAAGACGGCGGGCGGGCAGAGAGGATGAAAAGATCAATCTGATTGCCGACCCCGGGCAAGGGAGTATTGAATGATGCCGGTCCCGGTTGCAAGGGGGTTTCAAGGAAGGTAATGGAATTCGCAACACATGCCATTCTTCGCAAAGTCGGCCTGGTGCTGCTTGGCTTGAGCATCCTGCTCCTGCCGGCGCACACGGCCCTGGCCCTGGACGAGCTCCCGAAATTTTCCCTGCCCTCGGCGGTCAACGGCAAAAAAGTCAGCAGCGGAGATTTCAGGGGGAAAATCCTGCTCATCACCTTTTTTGCCACCTGGTGCCCGCCGTGCCGCCAGGAGATTCCGGCCCTGATCGAACTGCAGAAAACATTCGCCTCCAGCGGTTTCTCGGTTATCGGCATGTCCATGGACGAAAAAGGACCGGCGGTCGTCCGGCGGCTCATCGAGAAGGAAGGGATCAACTATCCGATCCTGATGGCCGACGCCGGGGTGGCGAGGGATTTCGGCGGGGTTTTCAGCGTCCCGACCTCCTTTCTGGTGAACAGGGAGGGCAAGGTGGTCAGGAAGTATCCCGGCTATGTACCCCATGCCATGCTGGAAAAGGATATCAGGGAGGTTTTGTAGACAGGACCTGCGAAGGGAACACTGTGGGGTCAATTTTCCAGGGTTTTCCTTGACAAGCTTTAATCAACTCTATATATTTTTTAACCGTACAGTGATGAGGATAGGGGAAAAAAATCATAATTTCAGCAACAGGAGAAAACTATGAAAAAGCTTGTAACCGCAATTATGGTAGTGGCCTTTGCTCTGAGTTCCGCCGGCATTGTCATGGCCCAGAAACTTACCTGCACCGTTGACGTTGTCGAAGGCGACAAAGTGACCATGACCTGTAAGGGCGCCGATAAGCTGACCGCGGGCGATGAAGTCCAGGTTAGAGGAAAGAAAAAAGGAGCGGTGGAAGGCTGCTAAGTCTTTCAGTTTTCTTCCCAATTGCAAGAGCCGGTTGATGAGGCCCATCGACCGGCTCTTTTTTGTTTTCAGGGAACTGCGGCATGGAACTGGTCAAGGCCATTGTCCTTGGAATAATTCAGGGGTTGACGGAGTTTCTCCCCATCTCGAGTTCGGGACATCTGGTTATCGGCTCCCGTCTTCTCAATTTCCAGGAACCGGGCATCTTCTTTGAGGTATTTTTGCACTGCGGGACGCTCTTTGCCGTCATCCTCGTGTTCAGGGGAGAACTGCTGCAGATGCTCCGGTCTCTCTTCGTTTCTCCCGCCGTCCGCCGGGCCGATCCCGAACTCAGCCATTATTTCAACTGGAGCGTTCAGGTCGTCGTGGCTACCCTGCCGGCGGTGATCGCCGGCTTGTTCCTGCGTAACTCCATCGACCGGATTTTTGACACCATCCTCATTACCTTTTCCATGCTGGCGGTCACCGGGATTATGATGGTGCTGACAAAATTTATCCGCGACCGGGGAGCCGCCGTCACCTGGCCGCGGGCCCTGATTATCGGCGTGGCGCAGGCCCTGGCCATCCTGCCGGGCATCTCGCGCAGCGGCAGCACTATTTTCACCGGCATGCTGGTCGGCATCAACCGGGAAACGGCGGCCCGCTTTTCGTTCATCATGTCCATCCCTGCCATCCTCGGCGCCGTCGTCCTCAAGGCGGGCGAACTGCTGGCGGCGCCCCCTCCCGCCGAGCAGTTTGTCAATATCGGCGCTGGCACCGCCGCTTCCCTGGTTTCAGGATACGGGGCCATTGTCCTGTTGTTGAGAATTGTCCGCCGGGGTAAATTGTATTGGTTCGGCTATTATTGCCTGCTTGTTTCCGGCCTCGGCCTTGCCTGGCATTTCCTTGGCGCGGGTTGACCGGAACACACGGAGAAGGCGGGGCGGGAACATGAGGGACGATCACTCCCGCCAGGTCTCTGTGGGGGCGGCCTTGCCGATTCCCGTTTTTTGCGCAACACAACAGGTGAGTGACAATGGACCCGCAAACCCTGCCTGCGGCTGAGCAGGCCATATATCAGAGGATAAGGCGGCAGTACAAGGTGGCCTTCGAACCTTTGCAACTGGGATCGATCCGGTTGAATCTGGCGACGATAACAGACCTGGAGCCTCTGCTGGAAGGCAAGGACCCGTTGCGCAACCCGTCGGAGTTCCCGTTCTGGGTGAGGCTGTGGGAAGCCGCCGTGGTGCTCGCCGGCTACCTGGCCGGGCAGCAGTATGGCGCGGGAACGAGGCTGCTGGAACTGGACGCGGGCATGGGAGCACCGGGCCTGGCTGCGGCTGCGGCGGGCTGCAATGTCACCCTGACGGATTATGAGGAACGGATTCTGGATTTCGAGCGGGTCAGCGCCGCGGCCAGCAAGCTGGAAAATGTCCGTTTCTCGATCCTTGACTGGAAGAATCCCCCGGCGATGGACCGCTATGATATCATCGTCGGGGCGGAAATACTGTTCAGGGAAGAGTTTTTCGAGCCGCTGCTCAAAGTGATCCGCAGCGCCCTGAAACCGGACGGGGTCGTGTACCTCGCCCATGACATACGGAGACAGAGCCTCAAGCCGTTCCTGCAAATGGCCGAGGCCGAGTATACCGTGGCCGCATCCAGGCGGACCCTGAAAATCTCCGATGACGACAAGGTTATTCTGCTCAACAGATTGACGCCCAAAAAATAACCGGTGTGTTGTGTATCCCGTTTTTCTTGACATCAGGGGCAAATTGTGCGTCGTTGTCGGCGGCGGCAGGGTGGCCCGGCGCAAGGTGGAGGGGCTGCTGGCCGCCGGAGCCGCGGTGCGGGTGGTCAGTCCGGAAGCAGACGCCCGACTGGCCGCCCTGGGCCGGGAGGGGAAGATTGAATGGCTGACAAGAGAGTATGCCGAAGGCGACCTGGACAAGGCCTTCCTGGTTTTCGCCGCCACCGATGACCGCCGCACCCAGGAACTGATCCGCCGCCATGCGGAGGCGCGCCGCCAGTTTGTCAATATCGCGGATGACCCCGGCCGCTGCGGTTTTCATGTACCCTCCCTGTTCCGGCAGGGCGACCTGACCATTGCCGTTTCCACCAGCGGCAAGAGTCCGGCGGTGGCGGCCCTGATCAGAAAGGAGCTGGAAAACGGCTACGGTCCGGAATACGCGGTGCTGCTCGAAATAATGGCCCTGGTGCGGCAGCGGCTGGGCGCCGGAGAGAATACCCAGGAGGAGCGGAAAAAAATCTATAAAAAAATTCTGCATGGGGATATACTTGCCTGGATAAAAAGAGGACGGATGGACAAAGTGCGCGCCCACCTGGAAAACATCCTCGGCGCCGAGATGGCGCCGGACCTGGGTAATATCGGACAGGAAATCGAATGAGCTACCTGTTGTTTCAGATCAGTTTTCTCGGCTATTTTCTGGCCATGGCGGCCTACATAGTGTATTTCGTCTCGCAGAAAAACCAGGTCCGCCTCATTGCCCGCAATATCATTCTTGCCGCCGGGATCCTCCACACCCTGAATATAGCGGTCCGCTATTATGAAGCAGGGTACACCCCGATCACCTCACAGCATGAAACGGTATCGTTTTTCGCCTGGTCCATAGTCTGGGGATACCTGTCCTTTCGCTGGCGCTATACGGTCAAGAATTTCGGCACCTTTGTCAGCGTCATGACGGTGGCGTTGATGTTTGTCGCCGCCCTGGCCTCCCGCGAGGTTCTTCCCCTGGTTCCAGCCCTGCAGAGCTGGTGGCTGCCCGTCCATGCTTCGATTTCCATCATCGCCGACGGCTTTCTGGCCCTTGCCTGCATCGGCGGCATCATGTACCTGCTGCAGGAGCGCGAAATAAAGAAAAAACGGTTCGGTCTTTTTTATTCCCGCCTCCCGTCCCTGGATGCGCTGGATAAGCTGAATCATCACTGTCTTTCCATAGGCTTTCCCCTCCTGACCCTGGGCATCATATCCGGTTCGATCTGGGCCAAGCAGGCCTGGGGGGCTTACTGGCACTGGGATCCCAAGGAAACCTGGTCCCTGATAACCTGGTTTCTGTATGCGGCCCTGGTGCATCAGCGGTTCACGGTCGGCTGGCGGGGCAGACCGGCGGCGATCATGACCATTATCGCTTTCCTGGCCGTGCTCTTTACCCTGTGGGGCGTTAATTATTTCCTGGGCGGAATTCATACCTATGCCTCGTGATGTGATAGTTCTGCTTGGGGTCAACCACAAGACAACACCCCTTGAAGTCCGCGAAAAAATGGCGCTTTCCGGAGGGTACGAGCAGCCCCTGAAGGATCTCGCCGCCATCGGCGGATTGAAGGAGTACTATCTGCTGTCAACCTGCAACCGGGTTGAGGTCCTCTATACCACCGACCGGCCGGCCGAGACCAGGAAGGAGGTGCTCGAACTCCTGTTCGGCAGGGCGGTGCCGCCCAAAGAGCTTGACAGGTATGTCTACCAGTACGAAAACGAGGATGCGATTCAGCATCTGTTCATGGTGGCCTCAAGTCTTGACTCCATGATAGTCGGTGAAGCGCAGATTCTCGGACAGCTCAAGGAGGCCTACCGGAACGCCGCCGAAAAAAATACCAGCGGCCTGATACTCAACAAGCTGCTGCACAAGGCGTTTTTTGTCGCCAAGAGGGTGCGCACCGAAACCCGCATCGGGGCCAGTGCCGTGTCCATCAGTTACGCGGCGGTGGAACTGGCCCGCAAGATCTTCGGCCAGCTCGACAACAAGTCCGTGATGCTGGTCGGCGCCGGTGAAATGGCCGAACTGGCCGCCGAGCATCTTGTCGGCAACGGCGTGACCAGCGTCGTCGTGGTCAACCGGACCCTGGAGCGGGCGGTCAATCTCGCCCGCCGCTTCAACGGCCGGGCCGCATCTCTGGAGGAACTGGTTGACCAGCTCCAGCATGTTGATATCATCATCAGCTCAACGGGCGCGACAGGCACCATCCTGAGCAAGAAAGATCTCAAGCCCGTCATGCGCGAGCGCCGCAACCGGCCGTTGTTTTTCATCGACATCGCGGTTCCCCGGGACCTGGATCAGGATATCAATGAACTGGACAACGTCTATCTCTACGACATCGATGATCTCCAGAATGTCGTGGAAATGAACAGGGCGGAACGCGACCGGGAGGCCGTCAAGGCCGAACGGATCGTCGAGGAGGAGACGCTGAAATTCAGCAGTTGGCTGGACAGCATGGAGGTTACCCCCACCATTGTCGAACTGCGCAGGATGGCGGATGAAATCTGCCGGGTCGAGGTGGAGAAAACATTGGGCAAACTGAAGCATTTCACCCCCAAGGAACAGAAATCCCTGGAGAAAATGGCCTCGGCCATTGTTTCCAAGATGCTGCACAATCCCGTGCAGTACCTGAAAGCGGACAATGCCGATCACAGCAACCAGCGTCACGGACGGATCAACACGGTGCGGGAAATATTTCATCTCAATGAAAACGGCGGAAAAGAAACAGAACGAAACCCCTGACCGGCAAAGCCTCCTGGAAGACGAACTCATCCTGGTGCGCAATTCGGGGGAAATTCCCGAAATTGCCCTGCACGCAAGCCTGTACTACCTGACCGAGGATGCAGACGGTCCGAAACTGGTCCTGCAAGACCAGGAGCTGGAGGCCCTGTACGGCGTCGCTCTCGAACGGGCCCGGGAAATAGTGCTGCGCGATCTCGAACCGCGCAACCGCACCCTCACCATATTCAGGGGACCGGCCAGGTCCATGGTCAACTGGCGGCGGCTGCAGGATTTCTGCGCCAGGATACACCGCTGTTGTCCCGGGTTCGACAAGAGGGTGGCCGGAGCACTGATCAAATTCCTGGAGGCGGAGATTCGCGATGTCGGAGCGGGCCGGAGAACCTCTTCCGTCAACTGCAGCGCCGGTGAACTGGAAAGGTATTGCCGTGAACTGTCCCTTCATCCGTCTTTTTTACCTGCCGGCTGGACCGAATTATGCATGAAATGATTCGAGTCGAGTAACACCCGCCGCACCCGCCGGCAAGGGACAACTCACCACCGCCGGCGACAATCGACAGCTTACGGAGCGTGGCCGTGGACCCAGCACAGAATGAGCAAGGCAGGGGGTTTCCTCTCAGGTCCCAACCCCTTTATACCACGCCGCAACAGTTCGTCCTCGACCTGCTTCTGCTTGTCGGCGGCAGCATGATTTTTGCTTTGGGAATAAATTCCATTCTCAAGCCGATGCATTTTGTCACCGGCGGCATCGCGGGGCTGGCGCTGATCATTCAGAAATTCATCCCGGCTCTCAATCTGGGGTGGATATATCTGCTGATCAATATCCCCCTGTTCGCCCTGGCCTGGATGGCGGTCGGCCGCCGGTTCTTTTTCTACAGCCTGATCGGCATGATCTCCCTGACCGTGAGCCTGACTTTCGTTCAGGTGCCCATCGACCTGGACGACAAGCTGCTCAACGCCCTGCTGGCAGGAATGATTCTCGGCATCGGCTCGGGTCTCTCCCTGCGCTCTTCCGGTTCCCAGGGGGGGCTGGACATCCTGTCGGTCATGCTGCTGATGCGGTTTTCCATCACTCTCGGCAATACGGTGCTGACGATGAACACCCTGATTCTGCTCATGGTGGCCGTCTTTTACTCGCTGGAGGCGGTGCTCTATACCCTGATCGTCATTTATGTCAGCTCCAAGATCATGAATATCGTGGTGACCGGCCTGAGCCAGCGGAAGGCGGTCTTCATCATTTCGCCCCATTGGGAAGTCATTGCCCGGGAAATCCTGAAGGATATCCGGAAAGGAGTGACCATCATCGAGGCCAGGGGAGGATATTCGCACAAACAGGAATACCTCCTTTATGCGGTGATCCCCACCATGGAGATCGGCCAGATGAAAGTCATGATCCGGCGCATTGACCCCGATGCCTTTGTGGTGATCAGCAATACCCAGGAAGTGATAAATCCGCGCCTCGGCAATCAGCCCCGCTGGTAGCGGGCCCGATGCCGGATATGCCACTGTTCTGATTTGAGAAAGAAAACTTAAGAAAGGAACGTATGAAAAGAGAACAGAGTCCCCGTCGGCACAGCTCCTATGGCCTGGAACATCACGGTCTGTCCAATCTGAACGAAGTGTTCTGGAATTTACCGACCCCCAGTCTGTGTGAAAAAATTCTGATCCGGGGAGAGGGGCGGCTTTCCCATCTCGGCCCGATAGTGGTCCGCACCGGCCATCACACCGGCCGATCGGCGGACGACAAGTTCATCGTCCGGGAACCGGGGACGGAGCACGATATCCTGTGGGGGCCCATCAACCCCCCCATCTCGGAGGAACGCTTTGATCACCTGCATAAACGGATGGCCATGCACCTCCAGACCCAGGATGTCTACGTGCAGGATTGTTTTGTCGGCGCCGATCCCGAATACCGGCTTCCCGTCCGCATCATAACCCAGTACGCCTGGCACAGTCTCTTCGCCCGCAACATGTTCATCCAGGCGACCTCATCGGAACTGCAAAACCATGTTCCGGAGTTCACGGTGATCAATGTCCCGGGATTTCACGCCTCGCCGAAGCTCGACGGCACCAACTCGGAAACCTTCATCATCATCAATTTCAAGAAGAAGCTGGTTCTCATCGGCGGCACCAGCTACGCGGGGGAAACGAAGAAATCGATTTTTTCGGTGATGAATTATCTCATGCCCAGGAGAGGGGTGCTGTCCATGCACTGCTCCGCCAATACGGGCAACGATGAGGATACCGCCCTCTTTTTCGGGCTCAGCGGCACGGGCAAGACGACCCTGTCCGCGGTGGCCGGCCGCACCCTGATCGGGGACGACGAGCACGGCTGGAGCGATGAGGGCATATTCAATTTTGAAGGGGGATGCTATGCCAAGCTGATCAGGCTGTCCTCCGAGGCGGAGCCTGAAATTTATTCGACCACCAGGCGATTCGGCACCATCCTGGAAAACGTGGCCCTCGATTCCGCTTCCCGGCAGATAGACCTCTATGACGACTCCTTTACGGAGAATACCAGGGGCTCGTACCATATTTCCGCTATTCCCAACGCCAGCCGGAGCGGTCTGGCCAGTCATCCGCGGACGATTATTTTCCTGTCGGCGGACGCCTTCGGGGTCCTGCCGCCCATCGCCAGGCTGACCAGGGAGCAGGCCATGTACCATTTTATTTCAGGCTATACGGCCCGGGTGGCGGGGACCGAGCGCGGCGTCACCGAACCGTCGCCGGTTTTCAGTGCCTGCTACGGCGCGCCGTTCATGCCCATGCATCCCATGACCTACGCCGAACTGCTGGGCCGGAAGCTCGATCAGCATGATTCCCAGGTATGGCTGATCAATACCGGCTGGACCGGCGGTCCCCACGGGATCGGCAGGCGGATGGAGATCGGGTACACCAGGGCCATGGTCGACGCCGCCCTGAACGGCCGGCTGGATGACGTGCCCACCGAGCAGGAGCCCTTTTTCGGTCTGCATGTGCCGCTGCATTGTCCCGATGTGCCCGATGAGGTGCTCGATCAGCGCGGCAGCTGGGCCGATCCCGGCGCGTACGATGCCCAGGCCGGCAAGCTGGCGCGGATGTTTGCCGAGAACTTCCGGCAGTTTGACAGCCGGACCACCCCGGAGCTCCGCGCCGCCGGGCCATACATTCCTTGATCCACCGCCGGCGGGCGGCAGCAACTGCAGGGAGGACAGAAGCTGTTCCCGCCGGGCAGACAACGTTTTGCCGGGGGGATCGGCAAGCGGCATGACAAATTATCTCGTCATAGGCAACGGCGTGGCCGGCACCACCGCCGCCGAGTACGTCAGGAAAAATGATCCGGCGGGGAAAATCACCATCCTCAGCGAGGAGGACCTGCCCTTTTATTCCCGGATCCGCCTGATCGACTACCTGGGCGGCGACGTCGAGGAAGAGCGGCTGGTCATCAGGGGCAGGGACTGGTACGGCGAGCGGGGGATCGAGCTGATCACCGGGGTCAGGGCAATCGACGGAGATCCGGTCCGGTGCATCGTTCTCACCGGGGACGGCGGGGAATTCGGCTACGACCGGCTGCTGCTGGCCACCGGGGGGTACTCTTTCGTGCCGCCCATCACCGGAGCCGGCACCAGGGGGACCTTCACCCTGCGCAATATCAGGGACGCCAGGGAAATCGTGTCCTGCTGTCTGCAGGGCGGCGACCTGGTCATGATCGGCGGCGGCCTGCTGGGGCTGGAAGCAGGCAACGCCCTGCGAAGGCGGGGCATGAACGTTACGGTGGTCGAGTTCCTCCCCCGCCTGCTGCCGCGGCAGCTCGATGCCAGGGGGGGCCGCGAAGCTCACCCGGATCATGGAGGACATGGGCTTTGCCTTTCACATCAACAAATCGGTGCGGGAAATACGGGGAGAGGAGAACGTCGAGGAGGTTGTTCTGCAGAGCGGGGAACAGATCCCCGCCGATGTGGTGATCATGGCGGCGGGGGTCCGGCCGAACCTGGAGCTGGCCCGGCGGCTCGGATTGCATTGTGAACGGGGCATAGTGGTGGATTCCCTGCTCAGGAGCAGCCGGCCCGAAATTTTTGCCGCCGGCGACGCTGCCGAGCACAAAGGAGTGGTGTACGGCATCTGGCCCGCGGCGATGGAGCAGGGCAGGGCGGCGGGAATCAACATGGCCGGGGGCCGCATGGAATATCGGGGCACGACCGTGGCCAACCGGCTCAAGGTCGCCGGCATCGATCTTGCGTCGGTGGGGGAGATAGATGCGGAAAACCGGTTCCGCGCCGAGGTTGAGGAGACGGAAACGGTGTACAAGAAGCGGGTTTACGACGATGACGACAGGCTGGTCGGCTGCATCCTGCTGGGCGACATTTCCGATTATGGAGCCGTTGCCCGGGAGATAGGGGAAAAGGGTACCGGCTGACCGGGCGGCAGCCAAGGGGTGATCAAAGCCGTTTCGCCTTCCAGTATCTCCTGGACCAGTACTGGTCGTCCAGCCGGGACAGGGTGACTCCCTTCCTGGAGGAGACGTGCATGAACCTCCCGTCGTCAACGTAAATGCCGACATGCCTTGCCCGCAGGCCCGTTTTGAAAAAGACCAGATCTCCCGGCAGCAGGTTGTTTACCCCGACGTTTCTGCCCAGGGCCGCCAGTTCATTGGTGCTGCGGGGCAGATCGAGGCACAGTTGCGAACGATAGGTGAGATGGACGAACCCGGAGCAGTCAATCCCGTTTTTACTCAGGCCGCCTGCCCTGTAGCGGGTCCCTTTCCAGGCAAGATAGTGGTCGAGGAGTTTTTTTCTCACCAGGGGCGGATTGTTCAATGAGACAGCCTCCCGGCACTGGCCGATGGCTGTCGGTGAGGCCGGGGGGGAAGAGGTGGTGCAGCCCCCCGGCAAGAGCATGATGAGGATGAGAAGGAGAGACGAAGTTCGCATGTCAGACGGTTCTTTCGCTTCGGTTCGGAGCCGGAGAGGTTTTCCCTCCCGTGGGTCCCGGAAGGGACGGGCTCACCTTTTTCTATCCTGCCATAAATCCGCTCACTGATCAAAAAAAAAAACCGTTGTCCGGCCCAAAACGGGGATGCATTTGATTTTCATGCGGCGGCCGTCTCGCCTTTGAAGCCCCGGGGATTTTCTTTGCCGCGTGGGGGGGAGCCGCCAATGTGGCGCTGCACCGGGTTTTCAGGAATTATTCCTGTTTACTGCCTGTTCATTTCTGATTATGATGTCACTGGACAAGCAACGGCTGTTTCCCTCTTCCGGGAGTGCCGGTTCGGATCCCGCTCCGGGTGGGGCGAAATGCGTTATTGGTAAATTCAAACGGAATCTTTGTTATGCCAAGGAAAAACCCGGCCGATTCGAGCGGGAAGCAAGGAAAAGAAGCGGCCCGTGATGAGCGGGGCGGCAGGGAGCTGCCGGTTCAGTTCCGGGACCTGTTTTTTTCCCTGCCCGACGCGGCCGTCCTTTGCGACGTCCAGGGACGGATACTCCAGGTTAACCCGGCGCTGGAAAACATTTTCGGCTTCACCGCGGAGGTGCTTGTCGGACAGGAGGCCGGCAGACTGCTTGCCGGGCCTGCCGAGGAAAAACAGGGGGAAGGGCAGGGCAATACCGATGCCCCCTTCGGGCCGGATTGGCGGCGGTCGAGCTGCCGCCGCGGGGACGGCTCCGTTTTTCCCGCCGAAGTCGCCGTCATCCGTTTCAGGGACGACCAGGGCGATGTGCGCGGATTTGTCCAGATGATACGGGACCTCTCCGGGGAGCGGGCGAGGGAGAAGGAACTGCTCGAAGCGCAGCTGCGCTGCCGCCTGATCGCCGATTATACCTCGGACTGGGAATACTGGCGGGACGTGAACGGTTCCTTCCGGTATGTTTCCCCCTCCTGCGAGCGCATCACCGGATACCCGCCGTCCGCCTTTGTGAACCGCCAGGCCCTGGTCCATGAAATCGTTCTGCCGGCTGACCGGGAGATATGGGAGGGTCACTGCCGCGATTCCATGGAAGAGATGAAGCGGCGCGAGGTCCAGTTTCGCATCGTGCGCAGGGACGGGGAAATCCGCTGGATTGAACATGCCTGTCAGCCTGTTGTCGCCGACAATGGAAAAATTCTTGGCTTCCGGGTCAGCAACCGGGACATCACCCGGCGCAAGACCATTGAGAACGAGCTGCGCATGGCCCTGGAGGCGGTCCAGTCCCTGAAGGAACACCTGGAGGCGGAGAGTCTCTACCTCAAGGAAGAAATCGCCCTGGAGCATGATTATACCAACATCATCGGCAACAGCAACGCCCTGCAGTACGTGCTGTTCAAGGTCGAACAGATCGCCCCTTCCGACACCACCGTGCTCATCCTGGGCGAGACGGGAACCGGCAAGGAACTGATAGCCCGGGCCATTCACAGCAGCAGCGCGCGCGGCGCCCGCTCCCTGGTGAAGGTCGACTGCGCGGCCCTGCCGGCCGATCTCATAGAAAGTGAATTGTTCGGCCATGAAAAGGGCGCCTTTACCGGCGCCCATGCCCGCCATATCGGACGCTTCGAGCTGGCGGACGGGACCAGCATCTTTCTAGATGAAATCGGCGAACTGCCGCCGGAACTGCAGGCCAAGCTCCTGCGGGTCATTCAGGACGGCGAATTCGAGCGGGTGGGGGGCAACCGGACCATCAAGGTTGACGTCCGGGTCATCGCCGCCACCAACCGCAACCTGGAGGAGGATGTCCGCCAGGGAAGGTTCCGGATGGACCTCTGGTACCGCCTCAACGTCTTTCCCCTGACCGTGCCGCCGCTGCGGGACCGGGGCGAGGACATCCCCCTGCTCGTCAACCATTTTGTCAACCGGTTCGCGCACAAACAGGGCAAGAAAATCAGTACGATCCCGAGACCGGTGATGGAGGCGCTGCAGAAATATTCGTGGCCGGGCAATGTGAGGGAACTGGAAAACGTCATTGAACGGGCGGTGGTCAACACCACCGGGAGCAGCCTCCGCCTCCCGGACGGGTTAAGGGAAGTCCGCAACGGCATGAACAACGAATTCAGGCCCCTGCGGGACATGGAACGGGAATATATTCTCAAGGTGCTCGACAAAACCGGGTGGAAGGTCAGCGGCGCCAACAGTGCGGCGGAAATCCTCGGCATGGACAGGAGCACGCTGCGGGCCCGGATGAAGAAGCTGGGCATTCGGAAGCCGTGACCTGATCCCCTGCCGCATCGGTTACATATAACCACCTGCCCTTCGCTCCACGGACCGCACGCCGAAATACCCCGTTCACCCTCCGGTCCCGACCCGGTCTCCCGGCGCCGGCCCCCGACAACGCGCGTTCGTCTTCAACGGCCAAAGGAACGGTCTGCCATTGGCAGACGGCGGCATATTTGGTTAAATATGACCTGTTGGTTGTATTTAACCATGAAGGCGGTCCCAATCCGTTCCCTTTTTTTCCCTCTTTTCTTGCTGTCTCCCTGTTCTCCGTAGCTGAGAATAATTTTTATTTTTTTTAAGGTTCGGCATAATTTTTGTATTTAAGACTCAGGAAGATGCGGCAAATTGTCGCATCTGTTGCTGGTCGCCCTTTTGTCCTGTGGTACCGGAAAATGTCCATTGCGGCAGGACCAGGATACGGGCGGCCAAGCATGGCTGTTGGTGATGGCGAACATAACTTGCTTATATAATGTATCTTTTTTTGTCCTCGGGTAATCGCCATCAGGTATGAAAGTTGCGAATGGTTGCAGATACAGTGACAGTGATGCCCTCTGGACAGGATATGATTGTTGCCGCGGTTACCTTAAAAGGCAGGCAGGATAAGCGCAGGGAGATCATGCAGACCATCAGCGGCATAGCCGACCAGGTACGACGCTGTGAAGGCTGCTTCGGGGTGAACTGCTACCAGGACATCAACGACAGGAATGTTTTCTATTATGTCCAGCAGTGGCGTTCCAGGGAGGACCTGGACGGCCACCTGAACTCGAAACTGTTCGCGGCCCTCCTGGGCATAAAAAGCATCCTGGCCGAGCCGCCGCGTATTGAACATATGAATCGAAACGGTGAATGGACGTTCGGATGAGGAGAGTCGCCGATTCGCTGATTGTCCGGAAAAGATGGGGAAACCAAGTGGAGTTCAACCATGAGTGGAAAACGGAACACAACGATTGAGAGGATTTTGCCAGGTCTGAGGCCCGTACGCAGCTTGACGGCAGCGGTTATGATCCTGTTATTTCTCGCGGCGACTGCAGGGCTTGGCGCTGCCACCAGCCTGACCGTCACCGGCGTCCATAAGGACGGGACAGAGAACCCCGTCAACCAGTACCGCTGGGTGCTGGAGGAGGACGTCACCTTCCGGATCAATCCCGGCGAACCGACAGCGGACATCCTGGCGGTCGACTTCCACAAGAGCTACATGCCGGTGGTGGCCCAGGGCGACAACCTCAACGCCCTGGCAGCGGTTCCACTCGATCCGGATAAATATTATTACGTCTCGGTCATCCCCAGGGAGCCCGGCACCTACAGCATCGGCGGCGCCGGATTCAAGGGCAGCGACGGGTCAGTCACCGTCTATCTCAATGAGCTGCCCCTGCCCACCGCCCAGATCACCATTTTCGTCCACGAGGACATGAACCCCATCAACAACGTCTGGGACGAGGGCGAGCCCGGCCTGGAAGGGTTCAGGATCATCCTCGAAGACGCCGGCGGCCGCTACGGCATCTCGGCGGGCGTGCAGTCCCAGGATGCCTTCGGCAATCCCCTGGGGACCACGTATCTGCAGAATTGCGACGAGTTCGGTCAGGAAACAGTTCCTCCCGGTGAGGGAACTTTTTTCTGTCTTGATGGGGGAAGCCCCATTGTCGACATCGCCGGCACCGGCCTGCTGCTGACCGGTCCCGACGGCTCGCTGACCATCAAAAACCTGGCGCCCGGCAAATACGGTATCATCATCGTCCCGCCCAATGCCGTCCAGAGTCCTCCGGGTTCAGGCAACTGGGTCAGTTCCGACTGGGTGCAGACATCCACCATCGAGGGCACCATCCTCATCGACGCCTGGGTCAAGGCCAATGAGCCGCCCTTTTTCGCCGAGTTCGGCCCCGCCGGCCCCCACACCTCGTTCGGCTTCGTGCCGGCCGGACCCAGCAAGCCCTACGTCGACACCACGGCGCTCAGCGGAGGGGCCACCATTACCGGGCAGATCGTCAACCTCCATCTTTCCCGGCCGCCGCAGACCGCATTCCACAACGGCGGGCCCTTTCCCCATACCAGGCCCTGGGTCGGCCTGAACCAGGGTGCCGCAGGGGTGGGCCGCGGAGTGTACGCGGCCCGGGTCAATGAAGACGGGACATTTGCCATTCCCAATGTGCCGCCCGGCGACTACCAGCTGGTGGTCTGGGACGACAACCTGGACCTCATTTTCGCCTTTCATAACCTCACCGTCGGCACAACCAACATCGCCCTGGGCGAGGTTCCGGTTTTTCAATGGTTCACCCGCCTGGAGAACTGGGTATTCTACGATCAGAATGAGAACGGCTTCCGCGATGACGGTGAACCCGGCATTGCCGAGCAGGCCGTCAACCTTCGCTGGCGGGACGGCTCGGTGTACCAGTCCATGCCCACCGACGGCGAGGGATTTGTGCCCTTTGACGAGGTCTTTCCCTTTTTCTCCTGGCTGGTGGCCGAGGTGGATTTTGCCCGCTTCAAGGCCACCGGCCTGACGGTGACCGTCGATGACGGCGGCGCAATCGACCCCACCGACCCATGGACCTGGGAGGGCCAGTTGAATCCGCAGGCACAGCCAGGTATCCCGACCCCGAATATCTTTCAACCCAACACTCAAAAGTACAGGACCGAGCGCGGTCCGGTCCTGACCCAGGGCTTTCAGGGCTTCCTCGGCCAGACCAGCGTCATCGAATGGGGCAAGAAGGAATACGCCCCTGGGGAGAACGGCGGCATTTCCGGCATCGTCTTTTATTCGGTCACCCGGGCCGAGGACGATCCGGAACTGGGCTTCCCCGAGCCGTGGGAGCCGGGCATTCCCCGGGTCACCGTCAACCTCCGTGACGCCTCCGGCATCACCCTGCTGAATACGACCACCACCGACAGCTGGGACGATTCCCTGCCCACCGGCTGCCCGCCCGGCAGCAATGCCGGCAGCGCCACGGACGATCCTTTCGTCTTCCGCGACAAAGCACTGGACTGCTACGACGGCATGCGCAACTGGAACCAGGTGCGGCCGGCGGTCTTTGACGGCGGCTACGCCTTTGATGCGATCATCGATCCGGCAACCGGAGAGGAGATCAGCCCCATTCCCCCCGGCCAGTACGTGGTGGAGGTCATCCCGCCCCCGGGCTACGAGATCGTCAGGTCCCAGGACAAAAACGTCGATTTCGGCGATGAGTATACCCCGAGCCTCCTCCTGCTGCCGCCCAAGTGCGTAGGCGAAGAGTACCTGGTCCCGCCCGAGCTGAGCCTGTTCCCCGGGGTTGAAGCCCCGCTGGCCGGCTAGTGGCTGAACGGCTGCGACCGCAAGCAGGTGGTGCTCAGCGACCGCGCCAACGCGGCGGCGGATTTCTTCCTCTTTACCCAGGTCCCCATTGCCGGGCATATCAAGGGCTTCATCCTGGATG
>DSAE01000083.1 GCA_011372855.1 Desulfobacteraceae bacterium | reverse complement strand
GACCGGCATGGAAAACCTGCAGCCGGACCGGACCTATATTTATGTCGGCAACCATGCCAGCCAGTTTGACATCTTCAGTTTCCAGGGATATTTTCCCCTTGATTTCCGCTGGGTCGCCAAAAAAGAGCTTTTTCGCATTCCCGTGTTCGGCGCCGCCATGCGCCGGGCCGGCCTGATACCCATTGACCGGTCCAGGGGCAGGGAAGCCATGAAAAGCCTGCATCAGGCCGCCGAACGGATAGCGGCAGGGACATCCGTCCTTATTTTTCCGGAAGGAACCCGCAGCACAAGCGGTGAACTGCAGCCGTTCAAGACCGGCGCCATCACCCTCGCCCTCAAGGCCGGGGTGCCTGTTGTCCCCGTCGCCTTTATCGGCTCGTACCGGATACTGCCCAAGGGCCGGCTGCTCGCCGATTCCGGAGAAATTGTCATCCGCGTCGGCAAGCCGATATCCATCAGCGGATATACAAGCCGGGACAAGCAGCACCTGGCCGAACTTCTGCATGACCGGGTCGCCGAACTCCTTGGTGCCGGGGACCATTAATTGCTTTGCATCTCATCAGCGAACATGGCATAATGGCCCGGTATTTTATGAACGCGCCAGAACTGCAATGCGTTAAGCTCTTCTTGCCCGGCCCCGTACGATTATTGACAGCTCTACAGGAAACGACCCATGCAGTTATCATTTTGTGATTTTCACTGTCCAAAGTTCGTTCTCGCCCTCTTTTTCCCGCTGTTTGCCTGTATTCTCCTGGGCGGCCCAACCGGCCGCGACGCCTGTGCGGCGGAGCAGAACACCGCCTTTGTGCCGTTCCGGATAAACGCCCCGGATGCGCGGGAAATGACGGCACTGGTGGATGAAGCACTGCAGCGGGATCTCGCCGGCAGGGAATTCGCCATGCTGGACCGCGAAGAAGCGGGCACCCTCCTGGACTACGCCGGCGCCTGGCCGCCGGACCTGGAAAGCATTGAAAGGATAGCGGAACGCACCGGGTACGATTATGTCGCCGTCGGCAGCCTGACGCGGCTCGCCGACCAGCTCAGCATAGATATCCAGGTCTTTGACATCCTCACCCCCGGCGCCGTTCACTCCTCCTACCGCGACGCCATGGGGATCGCGGAGCTGGATAGCGCCATCCGCGACACCGTCAGCGACATCCTCGGCTTTACCAGCCGGACGTATCTGATCTCCTCGATCGCGCCGGCGGGAAATGTCCGCATCGATTCCGGTGCGATTCTGCGGAAAATCACCACCAGACCCGGTGACCTGTATGATCCGGCCCAACTCCGGGAGGACCTGAAGGCCGTCTTTTCCATGGGCTATTTCGACAACGTGGAAATCATCGCCAATGATACCGACAAGGGGAAGGAAATCATCTTCCAGGTGAAGGAGAAGCCGGTCATCAAGCGGGTGCTGATCGGCGGCACCGATGCCATCAGTGAACAGGATGTGCGGGATGCCGCCACCATCGCCCCCAACACCATCCTCAACCCGACCCGTCTCAACGAGGCTGTCCAGCGGATCAACGACCTGTACAAATCAAAGGGGTTTTACAACACCCAGACCACCGTCAGCATCTCCTACCCTTCGGAGGACAGCGCCGAGGTGCAGTTCACCATCGATGAAGGAAAAAAGGTTTTCATCGGCAAGATCCTGTTCGAGGGCAATAAATCGTTCAGCAACAGGGAACTGCAGAAAGTCATTGAAACCAGCACCAGGGGCTGGCTGTCATGGATCACCGACACCGGGGTCCTGAAAATGGACATGCTGCAGCAGGATACGGCCAAAATCGGCGCCTTCTACAGCAATAACGGTTTCCTGGAAGCAAAGGTGGGGGAACCGACGGTCGAACAGGTCGGGGACGAACTGGTCATAACCTTTCACATCGAGGAAGGTCCCCGCTTCCGGGTCGGCACCGTTGATATCCGCGGCGACCTGATTGAGAGCAAGGAGGAGCTGATCGCCCGGCTGAAAATCCGCGACGAGGAATACCTTAACCGCCAGGTCCTGCGAAACGACAACCTCATGCTCACCGACCTCTATGCCGAACACGGATACGCCTTTGCCGAAGCCCGGCCCAAGGTCGAGCGGGCGCCGGACAGCAACCGCGTCGACATTGTGCTGGACATAGACCATGGTCCCCTGGTCTATTTCAACCGGGTTGAGATCCGGGGCAACACCCGGACCCGGGACAACGTCATCCGCCGCGACCTGGAAGTGGCGGAAGGAGGAGTTTTCAACTCCAGGGCGGTCCGCGAATCCACCGAAAACCTTAATCGTCTGGGCTTCTTCGAGGAGGTGTCGATCACCCCGGAGCCGACCATGAATGAAGACCGGATGGACGTTGTCGTCGATGTCAAGGAACAGTCCACCGGCCAGTTCAGCATCGGAGCCGGCTACAGCTCGGCGGACAACCTCCTGTTCATGGCCGAGATTTCAGAAAACAACCTGATGGGGACCGGCAACCGCCTGGCCCTGGCGGCCAATCTCAGCAGTGTCACCACCCGCTTCAATCTCAGCTATACCGATCCCCGGATTTTCGACACCAAGGTCCTGGCCGGCTTCGACCTGTTCAACTGGATGAGGGAATATGACGATTACACCAAGGAAACCTGGGGTGGCGGGGTTCGGTTAGGGCACCCCCTTTTTGAAAAATGGCGGATCAGCTACGGCTATACCTATGCCGACACGGACCTGACCGATGTCGCCGAAAATGCGTCGATCATTATCAAACGATCCCAGGACATCCACGTGACCAGTTCGGTTCGTGTCGTCCTGTCCAGGGACACCCGCAACAGGTTTTACGACGCGACCGAGGGCTCGGTCAACGTTGTCAGCGTCGAATACGCAGGCGGGCCCTTTGGCGGTGATGCCGAATTCACCAAGCTCGAAGGCTCGACCAGTTGGCTTTTCCCCCTGCCCCTTGATTCTGTTTTTCATATCAAGGGTGCCGCCGGTCAGATCTTTGAAAACGAAGACGACAAACTGCCGGTGTACGAACATTTCTATCTGGGCGGCCTGAACTCCATCCGCGGCTTCAAGTCCTCCTATGTCAGCCCCAAGGATCCGGTGACCGACGAACGGATCGGCGGTGATAAAATGTGGTACACGAACATTGAAGTCATCTTTCCCCTCTTCAAGGAAATGGGGCTGAAAGGTGTTGTATTCGTCGACTTCGGCAATGTTTACGACGTTGAGGAAGACTGGGAATTCGATAAAATCAAAAAAGCGATCGGTCTCGGATTCCGCTGGCTTTCCCCGATGGGCCCCCTCCGCCTCGAATGGGGATACAATCTTGATCCCGATCCGGATGATGACACCTCGGTCTGGGACTTCAGCATCGGCGGTGTCTTTTAACGCGACTGCTCAATCAGGCTGACCGGGAATATGCAGTCGATAATCAAACGGCTGCAGGAAGGCGGCTTTGGAATTGACATCTGCAGTGTGCGCGGGGGCAGTGGTGCGCTGCTGCTTGCCGCTATCGCCGGGACCCTGCAACGGCCGGTGTGCTGCATTGTTGCGTCCGATGAACTGATGGAAACCCTCGGCCGCGATATTCCGCTCTTCACGGATATCCCCGTTCTCGTCTACCCCAGTTTTGAAATTCCGCCCTATGCCCCCCTTTCGCCGGATCCGGCAACCGTGGCCCATAGGCTGGCTACCCTGTACAGGCTGATGCAGCTTGAGGGGCCCTGCATTGTTCTCACATCGGCCGAAGCCGCTCTACGGAAAATCATCCCAAAAAAAATTCTCGGCTCGCAATGTGAACTGATCATGGCCGGTGAGGAAACGGATCGCGACCGGCTGATTGCTTCATTGGCGGAGGCCGGCTACCAGCAGAGCGCCATGGTCCAGCACGAGGGCGATTTTGCGGTCAGGGGGGGAATAGTCGACATCTTTGCCCCGGTCATAGACCCGGCTGTGTATGGCCCCCTGCGTCTTGACTTCTTCGGCGACACCATAGACTCGATCCGGATATTCGACCCCGTGACCCAGCGGTCGATCGCCGAAATCGAAGAAGCCGTCCTGCTCCCGGCCTCGGACATTCTCTTTCCTCCTCCGGCGGACACGGCGGCGTGGGAAAGATTTCTGCACTCCTGCGCGGCGGAACTCGACTGGGACAAAGAGGCATCCGAAACCCTTTTTACCCGGCTCACCGACCACATCAGGTTCACCGGCATCGAATTTTACCTGCCCCTGGTCTACGAAGCATTCGATCCTCTGCAGACCCTGTTTGACTACCTGCCGGATAACACACTCCGGGTATTTCATGAACCTGCTGAGATAACCGGCCGGATCAATCTGGTATGGGAACGCATCGAGGTCAACCACGGAGAGGCGCGGCATAAAAATGTCGCCGTCCTTCCACCCGAACGACTGTTCGTCAGGGGGAACGAACTGAAAAAAACTCCGGCCGGAGAATCGCCGGTCAATCTCTGCGCCCTGCCCGACCCGCACAGCCCCAATGAAAAACGTTTTCTCAACGTTGGAGACCATGGCCTCCTTGGCCAGGAAATCGAAATGCACCGCAAAATGCGCGGCAATCTGGCTCCGCTTGCCGACCGCCTCCAGTCATGGACCAGGCGGAGCGAAACGACCGTCATTGCCTGCCGTTCCGCGCGCCAGGCCGCACATCTGCGGGACATGCTCGGCGGGTACCGCCTGCAGACGACAGCCATCGCCCCTCCCCTGCATCTCACACGACTGCCGCGCGGCGAACACATTCTCCTGGTTGAACACCCCCTGAGCCGGGGCTTTGACCTGGTTGACGAAGGATTTCACTTTCTATCGGCAACGGAGCTGTTCGGCGACAAACGGCTGCGGCCCGAGGGCGGGAAAAAAACCCAAGGAGAGGATCAGGAGCCGTTGGCGGTGGAGGAACTTGCTCCAGGCGACCCGGTCGTCCATCGCGACCACGGCATCGGCGTGTTCCAGGGTCTGTTGAACATGGAGTTTGCAGGCCACCGCGGCGATTTCATGCAGATAGAGTACCGGGACGGCGACAAGCTGTATGTCCCGGTGGACCGCCTGCACTGGGTCAGCCGCTACCAGGGGCTCACCGAACAGGCGCCGAAACTGGACCAGCTCGGGTCAAACAGGTGGCAAAGCACCAAGAACAAGGTCAAAGAAGCCGTATGGAAAGTTGCCCAGGAACTGCTTGAAATCTACGCCCGGCGCGCGGTGCGGAAAGGTCACGGCTTTTCCCGGCCGGGCGAACTCTATCATGAACTGGAACAGTCATTCCCCTATGACGAAACCAGCGGCCAGCTGAAGGCCATTGAAGCGGTCATCGAAGATATGACCGAGGAGCAGCCCATGGATCGCCTGATCTGCGGCGATGTGGGATACGGAAAAACCGAGGTTGCCGCGCGTGCGGCTTTCAAGGCCATCGAAGACGGCTACCAGGTGGCCGTCCTGGTACCGACAACGGTCCTGGCCGAACAGCATGCCGCCACCTTCCGGGAACGCTTTGCCTCGTTCCCGGTGACCATCGCCTGCATCAACAGGTTTCGTTCGCCCCAGCGGCAAAAGGAAATTGTCGGGGATGTTGCCGCCGGCCGCATCGACCTGCTGATCGGGACCCACCGCATCCTTTCCCGGGATATCGTTTTTAACAGGCTCGGCCTGCTGATAGTTGACGAAGAACACCGCTTCGGGGTATCGCACAAGGAAAAGATCAAAAAAATGCGGGCGGAGGTGGATGTACTGACCCTCACGGCCACCCCCATCCCCCGCACCCTGCAGATGTCTCTGCTCGGCATCCGCGATCTTTCGGTCATCTCCACCCCTCCGCGGAAGAGAAGATCGATCAAGACTTTCCTGGCCCGCAACGACGACCTGGTCATCCGGGAGGCGATCATGCGGGAAATGCAGCGCGGGGGCCAGGTGTTCTTTGTTCACAACCGTGTCAGGTCCATCGGCCGCGTCGCCCGCAAGGTGGAAGAACTTGTGCCGCAGGCGCGGCTGGCGGTCGCGCACGGCCAACTGCCCGGACGGGTCCTGGAAGAAATCATGGTCAGGTTCATCAACCATGAGATAGACGTGCTGGTCTGCACCACCATCATAGAATCCGGCCTGGACATCCCCAACGCCAACACCATCATCATCAACCGGGCCGACCAGCTCGGGCTGGCCGAGATCTATCAGCTGCGGGGAAGGGTAGGCCGCTCCAGCAGACAGTCCTATGCCTACCTGCTTGTCCCCTCGCTTGACAGCCTGACCAGGGAGGCGAGGCAGAGACTGCAGGCCCTGATGGACTGCAACGAACTGGGAAGCGGGTTCAAGCTGGCCATGAACGACCTGCAGATCAGGGGCGGCGGCAACCTGCTGGGCGTATCCCAAAGCGGCCATATTGCCGCGGTCGGCTACGACCTGTACCTGGAGCTCCTCCAGTCCACCGTGGCCGAGATGAAAAGCGACAAAACCGCGGACACGGATGGCGCGGCAAATGATATCGACCCGGAAATCAAGCTGAAGGTCAATGCCTATCTGCCCGAAGGGTATATCGAAGACCCGGCGCAGCGCTACCACATCTACCGCAGAATTTCAGCGGCCGGCAGCGGGAGCCCGGAACAGCTGGAGGAGCTGCACGACGAACTGACCGACCGGTTCGGAACCCTTCCGCCGGAGGCTGAAACCCTTTTTGACATCATCGGCCTCAAGTACAGGCTCCGTCGGCTCGGCATTACCAGATTGGAACAGGGGGCGGACTCCCTGGTTTTTTCGTTCATCAGGGAAGCGCCGGTGAACCCCCGGATCATTGTTGAAATGATCAGCCGGAAAACTGGGAAGAAGGAACGACCGGTCCGCCTTACTCCGGACAACCGGCTCATCATCCCTCTTGACGGAGGGGCGAACCTGTTCGCCTTCATAACGGCCACCCTTGACCGCCTGGAACAAACCCCCTGAAATGAAGCCCGGGAAAAAACCCGTCATAGATTGGTCAACGATCGACACGGTCCTGCTCGATATGGACGGCACCCTCCTGGACAAACATTTCGACGACTATTTCTGGGAGCAGTATGTCCCCGAGCATTACAGCCTGGAGCATGGCCTGACGGTCGAAGAGGCCAGAAAGGAGCTGCTCCGCCGCTACCGGCAGGTGGAGGATACTCTTGAATGGACCGACCTTGATTACTGGTCAGCTCAACTCGGCCTGGACATACCCGATCTCAAGGCAAGGCTGACGCATCTCATCGACGTGCATCCGTTTGTCGTCGACTTTCTCCGCTTCTGCCGCAGTAGGGGCAAGAACATCCACCTGGTCACCAACGCCCATTGGAAAACCCTCGGCATCAAGCTTGCAAAGACGGAGATCGGGAGCCTCTTTGACAGGATCATCTGCGCCGAGGAGGTCGGACTGGCCAAGGAGGAGGTTCTCTTCTGGCAACGGCTCGAACGGATGCTCAAATTCGACAAGACGCGGACACTGCTGGCTGATGATACGGAAAAGGTGCTGTTGGCCGCGGATCGGCATGGCATAGCCGGACTGATTTTTGTCGCCCGTCCCAGCAGCAGGAAACCGCTGACTTTTTCCCGGCGCTACCCTTCCATAGAATATTTCATCGAGCTGGTTCCGGTAGCGGAACGAAGGAATATCCGGGAAAAATAAAGCCGGGTCAGGAACCGCCTTGCACCGGAGCGCCAGCGCTATAGCCGGGGCGCCAGCGCTATAGCCGGGGCGCCAGCGCTATATTATTCCGGCGCCTCTTTCCGTCCCGCGAATTGATCAAATTTCTCCATCAGCTCCGCCTGGCCGGCCCTGATGCCGTCGACAGCCTTGCCCAGCCTTCGTATTTCCGCCTCCTGGCGCTCCATCCGGTCGGCCAGGGCGCGCAGTTCCTCACCGTGCCCGACAGTCATAGCGCCAAGTCGGGTGCTCCTCAGCCGGGAAACCACGATCTGCAGGTTTTCCGCCGCCAGATCGCGGAGCTGATTGGCCATTCTGGCTGCGGTCTCCCTGGAAACCATGGCCATGCCACCCAAAAAAATGCCGATCAATACGGCGATACAGAGAAACAAGGCAAGAAACAGGCCGACAACAAGCTGGATTCCTCTGAAAATCCCCACCACGATGGCCTGCAGAGAACCCAACACACTGCCGCCGGACGTGATGGTGAGGTAAATAATGAGTGACAGGCCAGCCAGAAGCAATGCCGACTTAATGAGCGGAGTACGAAGCATATTGTTGTTCATGATCCTTCCCTTTCTCCCTGAAACTGTTTGCCGACCGCGTTGCCGGCAATGCAAGCGGGTACCGGCGTGCCGAGTTTGTTAACAAAAATTTTTAGTGTATTTCCAAAAGGAGGGCAAGTGTAAACGTCAAAATTTCCCTGTTTTCCGTACAAAATGAATTCCTTTGCCGTCCGCTGCTCCCCGACGTCCCGCGGTCACGCCCGGCCGGTTAAAATTCATTGCGACTTTCACCGGTAATGTGTAAATTTTTCTATTTATGTCGCGGAACGCCCGACCCCCATTCAGGCGATCCGTTCCACGAACCGTCTACCGGCCAGGCACCATGAAAATCTTCATTCGTATCCTGTGTATTTCATCTTTTCTTTTCCTGCCCGTGGTTGCCCCGGCCGATATTGTCGATAGGGTTGTCGCCGTCGTCAATGACGAGGTCATAACGCTGTCGGAGGTCAACGAGGAAGGAAAAACCCTCCTGCAGAGAGTGGCCGAGAATGTCTCCGCCGCCGAACTGCCCGATGCTTTGCAGCAGGTCCGCCAGACAATAATAGAAAAGCTGATTGAAAAGAAAATCATGCTTCAGGAAGCCGCAAAAGCCAATATCACCGTCAGTGATGAGGAAGTGAATGCCGCATTCGAGCGCATTCTCGCGAGAAACAATACAACTCCCGTACAGTTCAGAGCGCAGTTGGCGCCCCTGGGCATGACCGAGGAGCAGTTCCGGGAGAATCTGAGGGAGCAGGTCCTCAGTTCCAAACTGGTCAATTACGAAATCCGTTCCAAGCTGATTATTTCCGAGGACAGAATCATCGATTACTACGATACCCATTATACCGAACGGGTCGGCGAGGGGGGCTATTATATCCTGCAGATCGGTGTTTCGGTCGAAGAAGGCGACAAGGAAACAGAGGACGGGCCGTTCCGGAAGCAACAGGCCAGGGCCAGGGCCGAACACATCAGAAGCCTTGCTCTTGCCGGCGAGGACTTCCGCGCCCTGGCCAAACAGCATTCAGAACTCCCGTCGGCGGTTGACGGAGGAGACTTAGGCGTATTGCACAAGGAGGATATGTCCGCTGCTATGCTTGAAGTGATCGCGAAAACGAAACCAGGCGCCATTACCGATATTATTGAAACCCCGTCAGGTTGGCAGTTTTTCAAGGTTTTATCCAGCCAGGAGGGCCAGATCATCACCAAGGTACCTTTCGAGTCCGTCAGGGATGAAATATACGACACTCTCTATCAACAGGAAGTGGAAGCGTATTTCGAGGACTGGATGAAGAAGAAGAAAAGCCAGGCCTATATCAAAATCTTATAGGAACCTTCCCGGTTTCCCCTCGGAGTTCCGAAGACGTTATCATAATGAGCCGAACCGAAAAAAACACAAAAAAGCCGGAAGAACCGAAGGAGGGCAATACATCCCCGAAAGACGGTCGTACCGGCGATTATCTGCGTACTCTTCGAGAGAAAAGGGGACTGAGTATCGAGGAGGTCTGCCAGTCCACCCGCATATCGACCACGAACCTCAGGGCCATTGAAGAACAGAATTTCGCCGCCCTGCCGGCCGATACCTTTACCCGCGGTCTCCTCAATATCTATGCGAAATTTCTCGAAGTTGATCCGGCGGACATCGTTGCGAGGTTCATGCAGGAACGCGATGCAAGCCAGCTTCAGGGCAAGCGGTTTCGAGGAAAATCGCCGCGCAGTCTCCCTTCTCCCAAGACATTGGCCGAACCGGCCCATGTTTCCCTCATGTTCATGGCCGGCCTCGTTCTGCTCATCATCATCATGCTGTTCACCGGCTTCTGCCTCTATACGTCCTGGAACCCCTTCGGCTTCCTGGTCAAAGAGTCGTATGACATCCACGCCATCCTATCCGACACTTTTCCCGACACCAAACCGTCTCCTCCGACGTCCGGGTCCGATGACCTGGCCGCTGTTTCCCCTGTTCCGGACCAGTCGGGCATTGCCATCCCCGCCGCCGGCCGGATCGAGGAAAAGCCCGAGGAATCAGGCCATACGCTCACCCTGCGCTTCCTCACGGACGCCGAAGTGACGGTGGCCCGCGACGAGGCCGAACCATTCAGCCATGCCTTTGTAAAAGGCCAGGAGGAAACCTGGAGTGCCGAGACCTCAATAACGGTCACCTTTGACAAACCGGACAGCGCCGCTGTATTCGTCAATAATACGCCGGTCGATTTTCCGCCGGGCGAGGACGGCTCATATACCCTGCGGATCCCGGAAGACCTGCCTGAATACCCCGCCCATGAATAGCTGCCGTACCCGGGGCCTTATCCTCCAGGTTCACGATCATGGCGAGTCCGACAAAATAGTAACTTTTTTCAGTCCCGACCTCGGCAAGGCTTCAGCCATTGCCAAGGGTGCGAAACGCAGCAGAAAACGATTCGTCAACAAACTCGAAATCTTCTCCCTGCTCGGGATCATCTATCGGTCGGCAAGGCGTGACGGCCTCCTTTTCCTTGACGAGGCGGAACTGGAAAACGGCTTTATCCCGCTCCGCCATGCCTATGACCGGTATGTGGCCGCGATATATGCCGGTGAGCTGACCCTGCGCTTCACCCGGGAAATGGACCAGCATCCCGAACTCTTCCCTCTCCTGCTCTGGACCATGCACAGCCTGGCGGAAGGACGGGAGCCGCTGGAAACCGCCGCCCTTTTCCACCTGCGCATTCTGCGGGCGGCCGGGTATGAACCGGCGCTGAACCGCTGCGGTATCTGCAACGAGGAAATACAACTCGGCGGGGAATACGCGCTTCATCCGGGCAGCGGGTCGCTTGTCTGCGGCCGCTGCCGGCAAAAGCAAACCCTCTCCTTTTTATCCCTGTCGGTCCAGACCATCAAATTCCTCAGCCATGCCCAGCAGGCAGAGCTTCCGAACCTCGGCCGCCTGCGCCTGCCCAGGAAAAACGCCCTGGAAGCCCTTGCCGTTCTGCACAGATATACGCAGCACCTTCTCCAGCATGACATTAACTCCTGGCACCAGATCATCAAGCCGGCCACCGCCCTTCAGCCCGCCGGCCGATAACCGTCCCGGCCGGGGGATGTTCCGCCGTGCTACAGGTACAAAATCTCGCCTCCTGTTTCGATCACCGTCTCCCCGTTTTCCAGGGCAAGAACAAGTCCCCCGCTCTGGTCAACGTCCCTGGCCACAGCGGTATACAGCGGCTGCCGCACCACGTCATAGCCATAGACAACCTTGCGGCCGGGGGTGTCGCTCAACCTCCGCCAGGCCTGAATAACCGGATTGACGCCTTCACCCCGCAATTCGTCGTGAAGGTGTGCCAGGCACTGCTCTTCGTGCAGGTGAACAAGGCCGAAATGCCAGGTCAGAAAACCGAGCAGCACCGGGACGAACTCGTCCAGGTCGACGGGGACGCCGAGAATGTCCTGCAGGCTGACCGAGGTCTTCCGGAGGGCTGGGGGAAAATAAACGTTATTGCAGTTGATGCCGATGCCGATGATATGATAGCGGTCCCCGGCTCCCTTCCCGCAAAAGGTCTCGCACAGGATGCCCCCCAACTTGCGCCCCTGCCAGTGGATGTCATTGACCCATTTTAATTTCGCGTCAACCCCGCGGCTGCGCACTGCCTGGCAGCATGCCGAACCGGCCGCCAGGGGAAGCAGCCTGGCATAGTCAGGCAGCAGTGTGTCGGCCCAGGCCAGGGCAAGCCACAGCCCGCCCCGGGGAGCGAACCACTCCCGGTCAAAGCGGCCGCAGCCGTTGGCCAGCTCACGGGCCATGACCAGGGTGCCGCTGGGCACCGGTTCCTCGCCCGTGCCGGTACGGTCGATCAGGTCCCGCAGTCGGCCCATGCACCTGGGGATTTTGTCATGCACCTCGATCCTGCTGCCCACCGCAGCGCCGTAGCGCATCACCCGGGAAAAAAGATCATCGGGCACTTCGGGAAAACAGTCGCGCAGCGCGCGGCTTGCCCTGAAATCGGCCAGGGCCTGTTCAATGGAAAAGAAGGGGGCGATCATGTATGGGGAAGCATCCGGACCTGCTCGGCGGCAAAGCGCCTGGGAGTGGAGACGGACGGTGAAGGGTTAATCATGAACAGAAATCTATTCCCATTCGGCCTTCACCCTGGTGATGATCTTCTGGATCAGCTGCAGTTTGTTTTTCGGGCAGACGCCGATCAGGGGGACACCCTGGTCAACACTCGCACCGGGCTTGAAATAGATCGAATGAATGATGCCGGCCTCCCCCGTGTAATATACCGGGGTATCGCGCTTCATGAGCGACATGGTGATTATTTCGTCCCCCGGCTGGATAAAGACGGAGCGGGCTCCTTTCTGATCGATCCGGGACTGGATGTCCATGGAAAAATAATATCTGGCCCGTTCCGGGGCGGGGAATATGTACAGGACCTCCTGGAGAATCGACTCGATGATTTCTTTTTTCTTCAGGGGATGGCGGATGGTCATCAGTTTTTCGCCGGCCTCGACAAACTCTCCTTCCAGTTCGCCTCTCAGTTCGGACACCACGCCGTTTGTCTGGGAATGGATCAATTTGGCATTCCGCTCCCTGGTGATTTCGTACAGGGGCGTGCCCGGCACCTGCTTCCATTCGCCGGTGGGGCCTTCCACTTCCGATCCTTCCTCGACGAGATATCGAACCTGTCCCGCATGGATGGTGTGGATGTCCACGTAATGGAAAGGATCGGAGCGATAGCGGCTGATTATTTCATCGAAATGAATTTCCTGTTGCGTCACGGGATTCTCTTATTTTTCCGACACCGCCAATACATTTGCATGGATTGGCGGTTATCACAATTTGTTGACAACTGAATAAAAAACCAACTCTGCTGAATGAACAGGACGACGATTCAACCGGTAATGACACGGAATGGTCAACCGGGCAAGCCAATGCGGAGTGAATCGTACCTGATCCGGATAAACTCCGGCCTCGCCAAAAGGACGGAATTCACATTTGAAAAAAAACCAATGACCTTCAGTGACCGCCGTGACCGCCGCCCTGGTCGCTGCCGTGGCCCTTGGGCTCAGCCCGGTGCACGGCGAAAAACGGTTCGCTGACGGGCTGCAGATCGGCAATCTCGCAGCTCAGCGTGTGGGATCTGGTGTTGACATACCGTCTTTCGGCCCTGGATATCGCCACTTCTCCGCCGGCAGGCACCACTTCGCTCAGCAGCCACCATTTCCGGTCCACGTAGTTGTTGTCTGCATCGTAAAATTCACACAGTATGCGTATATTGCGGACATCGTGACCCGAGTTGTTGCGAATCTCAAAATCGGCCTCAACCACCCGGTCGAGGGTTTCCCCGAGCTGGTACCTGGTCAGTTGGACATCCGGCAGCAGAGGCGCGGCTTCGGCCGACGGCCGCGGTTCGCCGACAAGCAGTCCCTTGGGAGTCAGCGCCGAACCGATTTTCGTCACCCCGAAAATGGCCAGAATTCCGAGAAACACACACAATGCCAGATTGGCCCAGAAATCTTTGGTCATCCTGCCCTCCTTGCGTCCTGACTGTTCACGAATTTCTCCAAGCAAAATGTATACTTTCAGTTTGACAAGTTCGCAAGGCTATTTTACACCTGATGCGGTCGCCTGCCCCTTGAGGAGTACACAAGCCATGAATCGTATGAAGATTTTATTGACAAGGAACACTCCGGGTTTACTATAGAAAAATACCCCGCCCCATGGCGGGTTTTTTTCAAGGCGAACAAAGGATAACCAGGTTGACCCTCGGCGGAGGGTCCTGGAGCAAACCCGACCAATCAAAACAGGGGAAAGATATGAAGAGTGAAGAGTGTACACTGTACCACGGCGGTCTCAAGGGGGCGGAATCCCTGTTCGGCGAGATGGCTGAAAAATATGGAGTCAATGAGGTCGTTTTCACCTTTGAGGGTCACCGGCTCAACCGGGAGAAGAATCTGGTCGTGCTCAGCGAAACGGATCTGCAGCGGGGCGACATCAGCATGGAAATCGCCTCCCGGATGATGAACCGGACCTACTATGAAACCGAAAAAATACGCAAGGTCCTGCAGACCATCTTTCACATGGTCAACAAGGGTCATCAGGTCTTTGTCGTCGGGACCATCCTCGACGACAAGTCGGTCAAAGGCGGGACCGGCTGGGCTGTTGAGCTGGCCAAACTGTTCAACCGGCCCCTGCACGTGTTCGATCAGAAAAACAACGGCTGGTTTACCTGGGGTGACGGCTCCTGGAACAGGGATGAACCGCTTATCAGGTACACCACGTTCGTCGGTTCAGGGACGCGCTACCTCAGCGATGAGGGCAGAGCGGCCATTGAAAAACTGTTTGCCGATACCTTCGGCGGCTGACATGCCCCTCCGGGCGGCCGAAACCGCTTCGACCGCCCCTTACTCTCATCTTCCTGTCTTTTCGTTCTTTTATATGCTCCGGCAAAAAATGCATCATTCATATTGCAAAACGCCTGTATTGGGGGTATAGGAATTCAGTTCTACATGGAGTATGGATAAAATGATATCCACCACTGGTTGCGCCAAGCCGATCACGAATTTCCTTCAAGCAGCAGCATGCCGAACCAGAAAGTTCATATCATTATTACCGGTGAAGCGGGACGCGGGCGTTCCTTTGCCTTTCATAAAAAAACCATCCGCAACGCCTGCATTGCCACCCTTCTCTTTGCCGTAGTCCTGACGGCCGGTTCCATCACCGGCTTTGCCCTGTACCAGAAAAATGTCTCCTTCGCCTCCCGGACAGCGATATTGGACACGGAGCTTTCCGTCACCTCCGCCATTCTGGAAAACATTCGGGCCGAGAAGGAACGGCTTGAACAGGACCGGGAACATCTCCTCGAGAGCAGCATCAGCCGCCTGGATGAACGCAGCAGAATCATTCAGGAGATCATGCATGACATCGGAGTGGAAATCGAAGATGTCTCCGACCACAGAGGCGGTCCTTACATAGCCCTTGAAAAGGATTACGGCGAGCACCTCCTTGAGTTGACCGACCGCTACGTGGAGGTGTTGAAAAAAATCCCCCTCGGCCGCCCCGTTCCGGGAGAAATCAGTTCCAACTTCGGCAGCCGCGTTGATCCCCTCAACAGGAAAAAAGCCTTTCATCCCGGCATAGATTTCAGAGGCAACACCGGCGAGCCAATCCAGGCAACAGCCGACGGCGTTATCAAGGAAGCGTCCCGCAACAAGGTCCTCGGCCGTTACGTCATTGTCAGCCACGGCAACGGATTTGAAACAATTTTCGCCCACATGCATAAAACGCTGGTGAAAACGGGCGAAGAGGTGAAACGGGGGCAGGTCATCGGCCAGATCGGCAATACCGGCCGGAGCACCGGTTCACATCTCCACTATGGAATCCAGCTCCATGGCAAATCCATCGATCCCGGGAAATATCTTCAGGTTGCCGACAGCTCCCTTGGCGGCGGCAGTTGATCCGGAGCAGTTGAAAGGCAGAGAGAATGGGGCTGTTCAGGAAAAAAAATTCGCTGCGCACGGCAATCACTTCACCCGATGGAGCCATTTCCTCCATCCTTTCCAAGGACATGCGGCTGGCCGGTGAACTCAGTTTCAAGGGAAAGGCCCGGATCGACGGAACCGTCGAGGGCAACATCAGGGGAGAGCATCTGGTGTTGAGCGAGACCGGCAAGGTCTATGACGACCTTGAAGTGGTCAGCCTGATCTGCCACGGCTTCATAGAAGGCAACGTCAAGGCCCAGCAGGTGACCACCCTGAGCACCGCATCCCTGAAGGGCAACCTTGCCGCGGCAAGCCTGACCGCGGAGCCGGGCGCCAGGCTGAACGGAGAAATCACCTCCCCGTCGCAGGAGACTGCGAAAAGCTCCCCCTCCCCGCCGGCCAATCAGGCCCCGGGCAAACAAGAGTAAAATTCCTTACTTACCGATACAGAACTCGGCAAATATCCTGTCCAGAACATCATCCGGAGTCGTCAGCCCGACAATGTCGCCCAGGCAGTCGAGGGCCGCCTGCGCCTCCACCGCCAGCAGGTCAACCGTGACCCCCGCGGCAAGGGCCGTCCGCAGCCGCCGGCAGGCAGCCAGAGACTCCTCCAGCACAAGCCTGTGCCGGACGTTGGGGGCGCAGGGCTCCCGCTCCTGCAGGGCGGCGCTGTCCCCCATGATATGCGTATAAATAACATTCTGCAGGTCAGCCAGACCCTCATGATTGCGGGCGGATATCCTGACCAGGGGAACGCCGGAAAAAACCGCTTCCGCCGCCCCAACTCCCTCGCCACCGGCGATATCGATCTTGTTGAGGACGACTATCCGGTCGACATCCCCGAGGGAGGAATAAAGTTCCCTGTCCTGGTCGGTAAGCGGGGCTGCCGCATCGATCATGAACAGAACCAGGTCGGCCTCGCGCACCTTCCTGCGGGCCCGCTGGATGCCGAGTTCCTCGATGGACTCCGCCTCAGTCCTGATGCCGGCCGTGTCGACTATCCGTGCCGGAACGCCGTTGATGGAGATGACTTCTTCTATTGTGTCCCGGGTGGTCCCGGGAATGGGGGTCACAAGAGCCCGGTCCTCCTGCAGCAGGGCGTTGAGCAGGCTTGATTTTCCCACATTGGGAAGCCCGGCGATGACGATGCTGATCCCCTCGCGAATGATCCTGCCCCGGTCCGCCAGTCCAATGAGCTCCGCCAGGGGTGCTTCAACCTGCTGGTCAAGCTTGGCCAGAATGGCCTGGGAATCGATCAGCTCGACATCGTCATCGGGGAAGTCTATGGCCACCTCCAGAACCGCCAGGATCTCGACCAGGGTCTGCCGCAGGGCGTCCACCCGCTGGTACAGGCTTCCCTGCAGTTGGCCGACGGCCAGCTGCCTCCCGGTGTCGGTCCTGGCCCGCAGCAGGTCGATCACCGCCTCAGCCCGGGTCAGATCGATCCGTCCGGCAAGGAAGGCCCGTTTGGTGAACTCTCCCGCTTCGGCGGCCCGGGCGCCCCGCCTGAGTATTTCCGCGAGGATGGCGGAAAGCACAAGATAGCTGCCGTGGCTGTGCAGTTCGACCACGTCTTCGCGGGTATAGGTGTTCGGCGACTGCATATAGACGGCCAGCACCTCGTCCAGCACCTTGCCGTCATCGCCGCGCACCGTCCCGTAATAGAGGGTGTGGCTTCTGAATGTCTCGCGGGGCTTGTTCGGGGTGAAGAGCGCCCGCAGGATGGGGTATGCTTCAGGGCCGCTGATGCGGACTATGCCGATACCGCCCACCCCGGGAGGGGTAGCTATCGCGGCGATCGTCTCACTTTGCCGCCTGCCCGCCACCCTGGCGACCTCTCCGCCTCGAACCGGATTTGCGATTCTTGCCGGGTTTGTAAATCAGCACTTTTTTGAACAGGCCGTCACCGACGCTTCGCGACCGCACTTCCTTGTCATCCTGCAGGGCCACATGCACAACCCTGCGCTCCGAAGGATTCAGGGCGGGGATCGACCTGGTCTTGCCGTCCTCTTTCACCTGTTCGGCAAACTCGAGGGCTGTTTTTTTCAGCTCTTCACTCCTGCGCTCGCGAAAATTGCCGGCATCGATGTCGATGCTGAAGCGTTCGGGGAGTTCCCGGGCCATCATTTTCCGGAGCAGATAGAGCAGGCTGTCAAGGGTCCTGCCTTCGGGGCCGATGATCTGCTCCTCGTAGGCGCCGCTGATGTGGCATTGCACGCTGCCGGCGTCGAACTTGACCGCAACCGTCGAGTCGAAGCCCATATGCCGCAGCAGTTGATCAAGATGGCTGCGGACGGATTCAAGCGCTTCCTCGCTCGGCGGCTCAGGGGTTTCCTCTGCACCGGCCCCTCTTGATTCAACCGGTACCGTTTCGGCCAGATCCTCCTCTTCGATCACCGGCGGCAGCTTTTTTTCCTTCCGGTCCGGTCCGGGTGCAGGCCCTTCCGCTTCCCCGGCGGGGCCGGCCAGTTCCTCACGCTTCTGCTCCTTTTCAACCGGGCGCCCGGCCTGTTCGGCTGAGGAACGTCGCTTCCTGCTTTTTCCGGTTTCAGGCGCGCCTCCGGCATCACTCTGTTTGAGGCTCACCCTGATATGGGCCCGCTTTTTACACAATCCGAAAATCCCGGCGGAACCGGTTGCCAGAACCTCGATGTCAAGGTTTTCCTGGGAGGTGCCGAATTCGGCGCAGGCCTGGCGGATGGCTTCGGCAACGCTCTTGCTGTAAAAATCTTTCGCTCTTGTCATAAATTATTTTCCTCGTACTTGTGATTATGCCCTGGTCTGCCGGTTGATGAGCTGCTGCTGGAGGATGGATAACAGGTTGTTGATAAACCAGTACAGGACAAGCCCTGAGGCAAAGTTCAGAAACATGAAGGTGAATATGACCGGCAGCCACTGCATGATCCGGGCCTGGGTCGGATCGGCCGTGGTCGGGGTCATCTTCTGCTGCAGGAACATGGATGCGCCCATCAGCAGGGTCAGGACCGGTATGCCGTGCAGGTAGGGGATGTCAAAGCCGACCCACAACCGGTCGGGCGCGGACAGATCATTGATCCACAGCATGAACGGCGCATGGCGCAGCTCGATGGACATCAGCAGAACCTTGTACAGGGCAAAGAAAAAAGGAATCTGCAGCAGCAGAGGCAGGCAGCCGCCAAGGGGATTGACCTTGTACGTCTTGTACAGGGCCATCATTTCCTGGTTCATTTTCTGGGGATCATTCTTGAATTTTTCCTTGAGTTTGGCGACCTTGGGCTGCAGCTTCTGCATGTTCTTCATGGACTTCATGCCTTTCTGCGTAATGGGCCAGAAGACAGCCTTGATCAGTATGGTCAGGAGGATGATGGCAATACCGTAGTTGCCCACAAAGGAATGGAAGAAATTGAGCAGCCAGAGCATCGGCTTGGCCAGGACGTCAAACCAGCCGAAATTGATGGCCTTGGCCAGATCACTGCCCACAGCCGTCAGGATCTCCAGTTTCTTGGGGCCGAAGTAAACCGTGTATTTGAATTCCCTGACCGCTGAAGGATCCAGCGGCTGCGGCCCTTCGACAATCACCGTCCGGACCGTCTCATCGCTGGCGCTCATTCGTACCGCCCCGGTTACCGGCTCGGCGGGAATAACCGCGCAGATAAAATAGTTGTCCTCGTACGCGGCCCAACCGACTTCACCATCCAGGGTCATGACCCCCTCGTTTATTTTTTTCCCCTTGACCTCGCGGAGCGACTGGTTCACATAGGCGACCGGCCCGCTGAAGGTAAAACGGCTGGCGGCGTCCCGCACCGAAAAGGGGCGGTTGGTGAGACTGAAGACCGGAAAGGTTGAGACCGGGGCCTGGGACAGATTTTCCACTCTGTACGTGTCCTCGATCACGTAACTGGCGGGATCAAAAACCATGGTGCGGATGACTTTCAGTCGCTCGGCAACGGTTGCGGTCATGACCAGACTGGTCTTGCCCGAATCAGCCGCCAGGGAGAGATTCGTCTTGTCGGCATGAAACCGCAGCAGTTCTCCGCCCCCGCCGTTTCCCAGGAAAAACAGGGCCGGAAGTTCCGTGGG
>DSAE01000205.1 GCA_011372855.1 Desulfobacteraceae bacterium | reverse complement strand
GGGCATCACGGCCACCCGCAACACCTCCATCGAACTGCAGATCGCCGGCAATGACCGTCTGCACAAGGAAACCTTTTACTCCGCCGAATCAGGGGCCATTCTCGGCACGGAGATTCTGGAGCAGAATTTCAACTGTGTCACGGGGTTTGATGCGGTCGGCGGCATCGCCGATCTCGAGGGGAATATTCGGGTTTTTAACCGACGGGAGGACCGTAGCGATCCCGATTCCAATATGAACAATCTTGCTTTCTATACGAATGAATTCTTTCCAGATGTTACGACGGACCCGAAGTTTTATGTCGCCAATACCGCCGAGGCGGACGTCGCCTTTCCTATTTTCCATATCGACTCAGACGGCAATGTTATTACCCGTCTCGACCCTGACGGTGACGGCGACCCGGCTGACGATCTCCCCGGAACCAATTACCTCTATATCGCCGGCCGGGCGCATATACTCCCAGGCGGCGCCTTCCAGATGGCGGCGGGATACGAGAGAAAAGGGAAAGGCGCTGCCGGTGGGGGCGTGGCCAAAATAATGGATATCTACTCCCAATACATTGGCCCCCGGAACAGCGAGTCAATTATTCTGTTAAGCTGGCGTCATCTGACCGATGAGGCAGTCTCCTTTTCGAAGTATTGCCCATAAACCGTATAAGTCATACAAATGAAGTGGCCGGGACTACGCATATTCATTGTTATCGTATATTGTCTGAGTAACACTGATGAAACATTGTAATTCTTTACTTCAATTTTTTGAGTCAGGGCTGATCAAGCTCAACAATACCTTCCAGGTGAACGTCATGAAAGAGAAAATGCAACGCGCTATTTTCAGCAGTCTTGCCTTTGCGATGGTACTAACCGGATTTGCCGGCACGGCTGAATCAAACGTTTGCGAAAGAGGACTAGGCGAACCTGCTTTTCTCTCTGAAGGGGTGGAGGCAAACGTACTGCTGCTGATCGACAATTCGGCCAGCATGTATGACATGGCATATGATGACATTGAGGAGCCCGGCTACTGTAACGACGACAGCTATATTCCCCAGGGAACCATCCATAAAGAGGAATGGGACCTTGTAACTGCTTATAAGGAAAATACTTTTGTTCATATTCTGGAATGGAACAGTGATGATCAATCCTGGGAAAAGAAATGGTACCGGGCAACTGCTAATATTCCGGCTGGGGCTGAAATGCCGGGCAGCAATAGTGCTTGGGTCGCTGCTGATTGGACAACGGGTACCGACTACAATCAGGGCGATATAGTTATGATCCTGGAGAGGTTCCCCCAAGAAGACGGTACGGTTTTTTATGCATATCAATGGTACATGGCCATACGGGACGCTACCGCGGCTGCCGATGAAGCTGCAGCTGCTGGGGATCCACTTTGTTCCGGCAGCAATCCCCAAACAAATATCGACTGCTGGCGGCGGATTCCGTCCAGATATGGAGGATATTTTGACAATGATGCCTGGTACGAATGGAACGATTCGGCCCAGGTTTTTCAGAAAATGGATCCCCAACCGGCCGACAGTTCTGCAGCCTGCTCGGCAAATACAGCAGATTCACCGCCCGAGGAACGATATAAAAATGATGATCTCTGCGAAGTCATCCAGCCTCAAGGATTTTCCCATACATTGATTTCTTTTACCGCCAAGGGGAATTATCTCAACTGGCTCGCCTCGTCAAAATTCGATGTCGAAAAAAAGGTGTTGACCGGCGGTAAATATGAAAATCAAAAACTCGTTATGGAATCACGGGGTTGCCTGGGCAGGAGAATGATCAGGCAGGTTATGGTTGAGACCGATTCCGGGGAACCCATGATTCTGACCATGGGGGTGAGCAAAGGTGAAGAAACCACCGGTATCGGAGCAAGCCTGGAGGGTTGCTTGGCGGATTGCGTCCCGGCAAACCTCGACAGTTGTATCACCGACTGTAACGACCAATGCATCCTCTTCTGCCAACCCACGGACTGTATCAACGGGTGTATTTCAGAGTTGGCGACATGCGAGAGTGCCTGCGAAGAATCATCCCCCAGTGCTGTGCAAGTGCAAAGATGCAAAGATGGTTGTGCCGATCAATACAATGTCTGCACCGCCTTATGCACTCCCGATGATGAATGCGTGGATAGCTGCCAGGAAAACTGCGAGATAACCTGCGTGACGGAATGCGAGAACGAATGTACTGAATCCTGGAATTTTTCCGGATTAGATGCCGATATAACCCGAATAGAGTTCTTCGCGCCCACTACGGACGGTTTTCAGTTCGGCAACGCAGCATGTGAAGAAGCTCTTGCGGCTTCCGCATTCGGACAACTCCAGAACCTGGCCGGCGAGTGCCTGGAGATAGGCAAGCAGAATGAATCCTTCGCCAATTCGAATGCCGCCTTCAACCACGGTTTCCAGACCTGCTGGGGCTATCCTGTTGTCGGAAACGGTGACATCATCAGGATGATCAATGCCTGCTCCAATGTCTACCTGACCGGACTGGATCCCGATGACATCGACATGTCAGACAGCGGTCATGTTTGCGCTTCCCTGTATGTTGGCCGGTGTATGGAAGGACTGGATACTGACTCCTGTGTCTTCGACGCGTGCCCGGGAACCCTTACCGAAGGTCAGCGGTGTATCGACGGTACTTTCTACGACTGTCCGGCCAATTATGTGTGGGACGACAGTCTGAATACCTGTATTTACGTCGACAATCAGGGCAACCAGGACCCCAGCATGCAGAGTCCGGTTGTCATCCAGCATACCGGCAACTGCGATGTCAACTGGGTTGATGGGTATAACATCAACATCGATGACGATAACCTGCCTGATCCCAGAACTTCTGAAGGCTGCGTCGAATGGGCCTTAAGGGATTACTGCGGAGCCTTATACAACCCTCCGGTTCCAGATGCTGAAAGGCCCGTCGAATCCGTGGCCGAAGACCATTTTCCCAACCTGCCGGCCATCCTTGTCGATGTTGCGATAAATGCCCAGTTAGGTGACCCATTCAAGACGGTGCCAGGGTTGATCAATATCGATGAACCTCCTACGGGGCTTTTGCACAATGTTTCCGGCGGCCTCAAAATTGGAGCCATGACTTTTAACACCATGGGCACTGCCTGGGAGGTTGAAAACTCCACCGATCCCAACATTACGAGCAGGGATTATTTCTATGGGTGCGATCCGGCTGATGCGGGCTGTACAAATCGCGACGGCGCCATCATCACCGCGTACATTACTGATGGCAACAGCAATGATGCGCTCGTGGAAAGCATCAATTCGATAAAGGCCACCACCTGGACCCCCATGGCCGAGGCCATGTACAATGCCATCGGCTACTATACCAGAGATACCCGATTAAACACCCCTGACTTCTACAAGGGAGGAGACTCTGTTGATTCCTGGCAAAACGGAATATATTATACCCTGGGTAGCCTGGTAAAAGATGGTGATGAAGTTTTCTGGGCGATTTCCCAAGGAATATCAGAGGGTTCCAATCCGAGCGACGATACAGGTGTAACATGGGCATCCCTGGTCAATGAAAACTTAGTGACTGAGGTGGAGTCGGAACTTGACCCAGTCAAGGCCTGGTGCCAGTCAAACAATATACTTATTCTTACTGATGGAGCACCTACCGCTGACTGGAACCAGATCGTTCGCGATTTTGCAGTTGCAAACGGTGACCCGGACACTGATGTCACCAACCAGTGCGACAGGTTCTATGGCAGTACTTACCTGGATGACATGACTTTTTACGGCAACACGCAAATGGACCAGGAAGCTGGCATTGACAGCATCTACGCTCAGGAGCAGTTCGTAACCCTCTATGGCGATTATGCTGTGAAACAACCCATCGAAACCTATGTAGTGACAACGGGTTCCCTGCTCATCAACGGGCCGGAAAATGAATGCCGAGCTGACATCCTCCTTGAACGGGCTGCGATCAATGGCGGCACCGATCAATATTATCCTGGAGAAGACCCGGACCAATTGGAGGAACAACTGGAATATCTGTTCGGCAAACTCAGCACCAGGGCCTCCGCTGGGTCAGCCGCCTCGGTAATTTCCTCGGCCCGCGGCGGTGAAGGCGCCATTTACCAGGCTATTTTCTGGCCGGAAATAGTTCGCCAAAACGACGAACACGTTGATTCATCCGTAACCTGGGTCGGTGATGTCCACGGTCTCTTCCTTGACAGCCGTGGTTTCATGTTCGAGGATTCGGACGGAAACCGAATGCTTGAACCACTCGAAGACGATGGCAATGGCGGAACAACCGGCGTTGACAAGAGAGTAATCATTTTCTTTAACGGAACCCGTTCTCAAGCCTGCAGGGGGGCCTCGAATGTTAAAATAGGTGATTGCACAGAAATTGTTGAACTGGAGGACGTGAATTACCTCTGGTCAGCCAATGAGTGGTTGTCCGGAATATCCTCGCTTGACAGCGACGGTATTCCTCAAGATGACGACATACTCACCAACAGAACGTCCTACCTTTCCGCCGATGAACTTAAACGATACATCTTTACCTGGAATGACCTCAATAACGACGGAATAGTAGATGATGATGAAATTATCGACCTGGAAACATCCGCCTTAAATGGTCTTACTGTTTCCGACGGGCGCAACCCGGTGATCAACGATTTCGGTCTGGAAGACAGCACTGAGCTCGATATACTTGTTTCCTGGATTCGAGGCAAAGACTCGCCGGATGGCACCCTGCGCAGCAGGCGGATTCCGGAAGCGAACGGCAGCGCAACCGACATGATTTGGCGCCTCGGAGATATCATTCATTCAACACCCATGACGGTGGCAGCACCGGCAGAAGGATACCACCTGATTTACAACGACTTCAGCTATGCTCAATTCCTGAATAGATGGAAGAATCGGCGGCACATGGTCTACTTCGGCGCTAACGACGGCTTGCTGCACGCTGTCAATGCCGGTTTTTATCGTGAAACCGACAACAAATTCTACCTTGGCTTCGATTATGCGAACCGCGCTTATAATGACAATGGTCCGGCCTTAGGGACCGAAATGTGGGCCTATCTGCCCTACAATCTGACTCCCCATCTCAAGTGTCTTACTGCTCGGGACTATAGGCATAAATACTTTGTAGACCAGCGGCCGAGAATTTTTGACGTACAGATTTTCGAGGAAGAGCCCGAATGCCGGGATGACGGGAACTTGGATCTCACCAATGAAGACTGTATCCATCCCAACGGGTGGGGCACCATACTGGTCGGAGGCATGCGCTTTGGCGGTGCAACCGTCAGGGCTTCCGAACTGACCACGGATAATAATATCGAGGACAAACGTGAATTTATTTCCTCGTACTTCATCCTCGACATCACGAACCCTGAGGAACCACCGGTCCTGTTGGGAGAGCTGACCAGGGAAGCCGACTCGGAAACCGTTGACCTCGGCTATTCCACGGTCATTCCCACCATGATCATCATGAAGGACAGCAATATAGATGTCAACAAATGGTACCTGCTCTTCGGAAGCGGCCCTCACGAAAACTTTGAAAATGTTGATGCCAACAATGCAATTAAAGGGTTAAGCGACAGTCCGGCCAAAGTGAGCGTCCTGCCGCTCGATTGGCTTGTTGAGAAAACATTGTCTCCCAAAAGCCCATTGCGGATCCCGGCAGCCAAACCGGACCAGTCCACCTCACCCGAGGCCGGTACCTTTGTTCTGTACGATGGCGGTGTAAGCCCCGAGCTCCGTTCGGACAACGGATTTGTCTCGGATATGATCACGGTCGACTTTGACATCAACCCCAACTACCGGGAGTACAAGGCGGATGCGGCCTACTTCGGCACAGTCCAGGGAGATTTTGCCCTAGGCTGGGGCGGCCTAATGTATCGACTGGTCACTAAAATAATCGGAGACGACGGCTCTCCGTTAGGTGTTGGAATTCAGGATAGTGGTGATGAGCCTGTCAGGCCTCCTTATGAGTGGAAGATCAAACCTCTGATCGACCTGAGGGGAGAAAATCAGCCCATTACCGCCGCTGCCTCAGTCGGCACGGATAACTACAAAAACTTCTGGATCTACTTCGGTACAGGTCGTTTCTTCGATGCCGACGACAAGACGGACCGCACCCAGCAGGCCTATTACGGCATCAAGGAACCGATCAAAAAAGTTGACAACAAACGGTATTTTACCTGGGAAGAAGTCGTACTTCCGGCTCATCCCGCTCGAGATGAGGGAGATGGTACAAGGGGACTGTGGCGCGTGGACCAGATCGAGGTCGGCCTGCTCGAAAACAGTTTTGTCGGATCAGGCGTCCTGACCTGCCGCGACGGCGGGACAAGCTGCCTGCCTGACTATCTGGTGAACAATCCCTGCCCGGTTCCCAATCCCGACGATACGGAGAACGAGCCTGCCCCCTGCCTGAAAGCCCTGGAACAGTATATCTCCGGCATTGACTATTGCGACGACGATGTCTGCGATTGCGATGGGATCAACTGCGTGGACGGCTGGTACAAGTTGTTCCACGATGACCGGGAGAGGAATGTCGGCCAGGCAACGCTGTTAGGCGGTCTGGTAACCTTTACCACCTATCAGCCATTCGAGGATTTGTGCATGGCCGAGGGTCTCGCCAACCTGTACGGTGTATATTACCTTACCGGCACGGCCTGGCACGAGAATATTTTTGATACACGCGGCATTGATGATTCCGGCAATATTGTGGACAGACTGGAACTCGGTCGCGGCCTGGCCACCACCCCCAACCTCCACGTCGGATCGGGAAGCGGATCGGGCGGCCCCAAGGCCTTTGTCCAGACCAGCACCGGTGAAATCATCGAAATCCAGCAGGATAACCTGCCGATCAAGAACTACAAGACCGGACCGTCCCGCTGGAAGGAGTATAATCGCTGATGGGCCGTATTATTTAATTCCGACCCTGCCCTCCTCAAAGGCCGCCGGAGTCCTTGCCAAAGGGCTCCGGCGGCCTTATTTATTTTGAGCACGGCTGCTTTTCCCGGCTGCGCCGGGAGTTTGCAGCCGGCAGTTGGCAGTTGTCAGCGCCCCACCCCGCGCTGCGGGGCCGAATGAGGGGAAGAACATGTTTGCGCGGCCGGCTGTGCAGGGAAAAATCCGTAGGTCGGGGTGAGATTGCGAACCCCGACACAAAGCCGTGGGCATTTCAGAAGACAGAAGCCTGACTTGTTCGCTGGCGCGAACGGTACGAGGTGCGAGGTACGAGGTGCGAGGTACGAGGTACGAGGTGCGAGGTTTTGAGTTTGCAGCTTCGCTGTTGGCTAAGAGGCAATTCCATGAGCTGAAAGCTCCAGGCAGGACCGTAGGTTGGTGGTGAGCAACGCGAACCCCAACAATTCCGATCGGTTACGTTGGGCTTCGCTGACTCAGCCCAACCTACGAAACTTGGAGCTTGAAGCCTGGCGGCTTGCCTGAATGAACAGCCCCTCACCCGACCTTCGGCCCCCCTCCCCCTGGAGAGGGAAAAAATAACCTAACAGGCTAACAACCTACAGCCTAAAAAGCTCAATGGCAAATCCATTGAAAAACCAGCAATTCGCCATCAAGGGCATGCACTGCGCGGCCTGCTCCGCCCGCATCGAAAAGGTTGTGGGCGGGCTGGACGGGGTGGCCGAGGTGTCGGTGAACCTGGCCACGGAGACCATGGACCTGGCCTGGAATCCGGCGACTATAACCCTGGAGGACATTGCCGGGCGGGTCAAGGGGCTGGGCTTTGAGATGGTGATCGCGGATGATCGCCGGCAGGAGAGTGTGGAAATGGCCCTCAAGGGGATGCACTGCGCCGCCTGCTCCTCCCGCATCGAAAAGGTGGTCGGGGCCATGGAGGGCGTCAGCCGGGCCGAGGTCAACCTGGCGGCGGAAACCGGGTTTTTTGTTTTTGATCCGGCACAAACAAACCGCCGGGCCGTCAGGGAGGCCATTGCCCGCCTGGGTTTCGAGGCCGTCCCGCTCACCGCCGGCGGATCACTCTTCGCCGAGAAGCAGCGGGAAACGGCCCGGCGGCTGGCGGCCATGAAAAAGCGGCTGATCGCCATGCTGCTGCTGACCGTGCCCCTGCTGACCGTCTCCATGGGCGAGATGATGGGCCTGCAACTGCCGCGGATCATCGATCCGCACCATGCGCCCCTCAATTTTGCCCTGACCCAGTTTCTGCTGGTGCTGCCCATCATGTGGCTGGGCCGCTCCTTCTACCTGGTCGGCTTTCCGGCCCTCTGGCGCCGCGCCCCGAACATGGACTCGCTCATTGCCGTGGGCACCGGGGCCGCCTTTGTCTACTCGACCTGGAACCTGGTGGAAATCGCCCTGGGCATCGATGCCCATACCCGGGCCATGGACCTCTATTTTGAATCGGCCGGGGTGCTCATCGCCCTGGTCTCGCTGGGCAAGTACCTGGAAACCCGCTCCAAGTCCCATACCTCGGACGCCATCCGCAAACTCATGCAGCTCACTCCGGACCAGGCCACTCTGCTGGTCGGCGACGAGCGGAAAATAATTCCGGTCGACGAGGTGGAGGCCGGGGACCTGCTGCTGGTCAAGCCGGGCGAGCGCATCCCCATCGACGGGGTCATTGTCGACGGCCGCTCCAGTGTGGACGAATCCATGCTGACCGGCGAAAGCCTTCCGGCGAGCAAGGAAGAAGGCGACCAGGTCACCGGCGGCACCCTGAACAAAAACGGCGCCCTCACCATCCGGGCGGTCCGGGTCGGGCAGGACACGACGCTGTCGCGCATCATCCGCATGGTGCAGCAGGCCCAGGGCTCCAAGGCGCCCATCGCCGGGATGGCCGACCGGGTCAGCCTCTACTTTGTCCCCGCGGTCATGGTTTTCGCCCTGCTCACCGGCCTGGCCTGGTATTTCGCCGGCGGCGCGCCCTTTACCCAGGCCCTGCGCTTTTTCATCGCGGTGCTGGTCATCGCCTGTCCCTGCGCCCTGGGTTTGGCGACCCCGACGGCGATCATGGTCGGCACCGGCCGCGGGGCCCAGTTGGGGGTGCTGGTCAAAAGCGGCGCGGCCCTGGAAACGGCCGAAAAACTCGACGCGGTGGTCTTTGACAAGACCGGCACCCTGACCCACGGCAAGCCGGAACTGACGGACATCGTTCTTCTCGACTCCCGCTTCAGGGAAGATGAACTGCTTGCCCTGGTTGCCGCGGCCGAGAGCATGTCCGAGCATCCGCTGGCCGAAGCGGTGGTCCGGGCGGCCCTGGACAGAAACCTGCCCCCGGACAAAGCCGCCTCGTTCGAAGCGGTGCCGGGCCGGGGCATCACCGCCCGGGTCGGAGAGCATTCCCTTGTCCTGGGCAACCGCGAATTCGTTGAATCAGGGACCGGGACATCCTTAGGCCCTGAACGGCAGGAGCAGGCCGACCGCCTTTCCGACAGCGGCAAGACCGTCCTCTACCTGTCGGTGGACAATGAATTCGCAGCCCTGCTGGGCATCGCCGACCGGATCAAGGAGGAGACTCCGGCCACGGTTCGGCGCCTGCGCGACATGGGGATCAGGGTGTACATGCTGACCGGCGACAACGAAAAAACCGCCCGGGCCATCGCCACCCAGGCGGGCATAGACGAGGTGATCGCCCGGGTCCTGCCCGAGGAAAAGTCAGCCCGGATCAGGGAGCTGCAGCAGCGCAACCTCCGGGTGGCCATGGTCGGCGACGGGATCAACGACGCGCCTGCCCTGGCCGGGGCCGATGTGGGCATTGCCATGGGCACCGGCATCGACGTGGCCATCGAGTCCGGCGATATCGTCATCATGCGCGGCAACCTGGACGGCGTGGTCAACGCCGTCGCCCTCAGCCGGGCGACCATGCGCAATATCCGCCAGAACCTCTTCTGGGCCTTCGCCTACAACGTCACCGGCCTGCCCGTTGCCGCCGGCCTGCTGTACATCTTCGGCGGCCCGGCCCTGAACCCCATGATTGCCGGGGCCGCCATGGCCCTGTCATCGGTTTCCGTCGTCACCAACGCCCTGCGTCTGCGCTTCTTTTCCCCCGCCGTCTGACATTTTTTCCTTGACATCTCAGCCCACTGGCCTATATATAGCAATGTTATTTCTGAATAATGATTCAGTTCCAAACATCGTTCCAACTGCCCCTGGGGCACCGTTTCAGGAGCAGATTAACGATAAAGGGTCGGTCACTTTTACAACGGTACTTTAACAAAGAGAGGAAATTATGTTTACAAAACTGGTACCCCCCCATGGTGGAAGAGGTCTGGTAACTGCCCTGCTTGCCGGATCGGAGCGTGAAGCGGAACTGGCACGGGCGAAAACACTGAAGCAGATCAACGTCTCCGACCGCGCCAAGGGCGACCTGATCATGATGGGCATCGGCGGCTTCTCCCCGCTGGACGGCTTCATGACCAGGGCCGACTGGAAAGGCGTGTGCGAGAACTTCCAGATGGCCGACGGCACCTTCTGGCCGGTACCGATCACTCTCGATATTTCCGCCGACGACGCTAAAGGCATTAAGGAAGGCGACGAGATCGCCCTTGTGAACAAGGGTGAAATCTATGCCACCATGAAAGTCGCCGAAAAATTCCAGATGACCGATGCCGACAAGAAGTTTGAGTGCGAAAAAATCTTCAAGGGCATGGGCGAGGACTCCGCCGATGACAAATTCTGGAAGGTGGCCATGGAAGATCATCCCGGCGTTCAGATGGTCATGGCGCAGAAAGAGTACAATATCGCCGGCCGGGTCAAGGTCGTATCCGAGGGCGAATATCCGAAAGAGTATTCCGGCATTTACCTGCGCCCCGCCCAGGTCCGCCGCATGTTCGACGACCGCGGCTGGGCCAACGTCGCCGCTCTGCAACTCCGCAACCCCATGCACCGCTCCCATGAGTTCCTGGCGAAAATCGCCATCGAGGTATGCGACGGCGTGCTGATCCACTCCCTGATCGGCAACCTGAAGCCCGGAGATATCCCGGCCAACGTCCGCGTAAAATGCATCGACACCCTGGTCGAGAAATACTTCGTCAAGGATCACGTCGTCCAGGCCGGCTACCCGCTCGACATGCGCTATGCCGGTCCCCGCGAAGCTCTGCTCCACGCAACCTTCCGCCAGAACTACGGCGTCAACAACATGCTGATCGGCCGCGACCACGCCGGCGTCGGCGATTTCTACGGCCTGTTCGAGGCCCAGGAGATCTTTGACCGCATCCCGGTATCAGGTGATTCGGCCAAGGACCTGCTCTGCAAGCCGATGAAGATCGACTGGACCTTCTACTGCTTCGAGTGCGACGGTATGGCCTCCCTGCGGACCTGCCCGCACAAGAAGGAAAGCCGCGTTGTCCTGTCCGGCACCAAGCTGCGCAAGGCTCTGTCCGAAGGCGCCGAGGTACCGGATCACTTCGGCCGCGACGAAATACTGGCCATCCTGCGCGAGTACTATGAAGGTCTCACCGAGAAGGTCGAGATCAAGATGCAGAGCCACGCTGAAGGCTCCAAGATGTAACAGCGCTCAGTTCAACCGGGCTGTGTGATTGGAGGGAGATGCTCCGCTGTCGGAGCATCTCCTTTTTTTATTTGTCCTGCGGTTGAGATATGACACTTGATATTGACAAAAAGCTGGTCCGGGTCGGCCTGGGGGAGCGAAGTTATCCCATTCGGATCGAAAAAGGGTTGCTGGGCCTCGTCGGCCGGGACCTTCAGGAACGCCCCATCGCCAAGCGCTACGGAGTGATCAGCGACGACCATGTCGCCTCCCTGTACGGCGACACCCTGCTGGAATCCCTGGCCGCGGCCGGACTGGAAGCCGAACTGATGACGTTCCCCCGCGGCGAGGAAAGCAAGAACCTGCTAACCGTCGCCCGACTGGCCAGTACACTTGCGGCCGCAAACTTTGACCGCAAGGACGGCCTGATTGCCCTTGGCGGCGGCGTGACCGGGGACATCACCGGTTTCCTGGCCTCGGTGTACATGCGGGGCATCCCTTTTGTCCAGGTGCCCACCACCCTTCTGGCCCAGGTGGACAGCTCCGTGGGCGGCAAAACAGGCGTCGACATCCCCGAAGGCAAGAACCTGGTGGGGACCTTTCATCAGCCGCGGGCCGTGTACATCGACACCGATGTCCTGCGCACCCTGCCCCGGCAGGAACTGCTGGGCGGGCTGGCCGAGGTGATCAAATACGGCGTGATCGCCGACGGAGATTTCTTTAACTTTTTGGAGCAGCAGCGGGAACGAATCCTCAACCTTGACGAAACAGTCATGCCCGGCATGATCGCCCGCTGCTGCGAGATAAAGGCCTGGGTTGTCGAACAGGACGAGCGGGAAGGCGACCTCCGGCGCATCCTCAATTTCGGCCACACCATCGGCCATGCCATCGAGGCGGCCTCGGACTTTACCCTTATCCACGGCCTGGCGGTCGCCATGGGCATGGCCGCCGCCGCCGACCTGGCGGTGCGGACCGGTCACCTGCGGCGGCAGGAGGCGGAGCGGCTCCGGAAGGTGCTGAACGATTACGGCCTGCCCGCCTCCATCCCCCCGGAACTGGATCGCGGCCGGATCAAGGGCTATCTGCGGACGGACAAGAAAACCGTGGCCGGGCGGGTCTTTTTCGTCCTGCCGACCCGCATCGGCGAAGTGATCATCACCGACCAGGTTCCGGAAGCGGATATTGTCGCGGTATTGGTGAGACTGTAGCTGTTTAGGCTGTAGGCTGTTAGGAAGGGGAGGCTGTAGCTGTTTAGACTGTAGGCTGTTAGGAAAAATACTAAAAGCCTACAGCCTAAAAAGCTTACCCGCTATCGAAGGCCAACAGCCTACAGCCTAAAAAGCTAAAAAGCTAATAACAATGCGTGATCATACAAGACTCAGGGCATTTGAGTTGGTGACGAGGTAGTTATCCTCATCTATCAGTTAACCAGAAAATTTCCGCGGCAGGAAATGTATGGATTGACATCCCAAATGAGAAGAGCAGCTGTTTCTGTTCCCTCTAACATTGTCGAAGGATGCGCACGTGAAAGTCAGACTGAATACATGCGTTTTCTTGAAATCGCCTTCGGCTCCCTGAGGGAACTGCATTACCAGTTTGACCTGGCTGAACGGTTGGGGTATTTTAAGAAAGTTGATACCTCTCAAAGTGAAGCAAGAATTTTAGAAACTGAGAAAGTTTTAGGAGCGTTACTCCGATCAATGCGTGCTTGACCTTGTTTGCGGGGAGAGAAGGCTGTAGCTTTTTAGGCTAAAGGCTGGTTAGCCTGAATGAGCAGTTGAGCGTTTTAGGCTGTAGGCTGTTAGTATTATTTTCCTATTCTACCAAACAGCCTACAGTCTAAACAGCTTCAGCCTCATCTCCCTAAACTCCTACAGCCTAACAGCCTATACTCTCAACCCCTACAGCCTAAAAACCTTTAGCCTGAATAAAATGCCGATCTACGAATTTTTCTGTCCGGACTGCAACACCGTGTTCAATTTCTTCTCCCGGCGGGTCAATACCGACCGGCAGCCCGACTGCCCGAGATGCGGCCGCAAGCATATCAAGCGGATGATGTCGACCTTTGCCACCATCGGCAAGGCAAAGGAAAACAACGAAGACCAGCTCCCGGCCGGATTTGACGAAGGAAGAATGGAAAAGGCCTTTGAAGGGCTCCTGCGGGAAGCGGAAAACATCAACGAGGACGATCCCCGCCAGATGGCCGGGCTCATGCGCAAGTTTTCCGACAAGACCGGCATCTCCCTGGGAGGGAAGATGGAGGAAGCCCTGTCCCGCCTGGAGGCCGGCGAGGACCCGGACCAGGTCGAACAGGACATGGGCGACCTGCTTGACGGGGACGAGGGCTTTTCCCTGGAGGATATGAAGCGAAAAGGACGGATCGGCCCGAAACCGCCGAACCGGGACGACAAACTCTATGAGTTGTGATTTTCAGGCTACAGTCTGAATACGTAGTTTAGCCTGTTAGCCTGTAGGCTGAAGTGAGCGGTTTAGTTGTTTAGACTGTAGTCTTTTGGTATTCTTCCTAACAGCCTACAGCCTGAACAGCTATAGCCTTGCCGGCTTCAGCCCGAAGCCGGCTATCTCTCGTCGCAGATATGCCGCTCGGCGGCATCGAAGTCCTTCATGAACGACATTTCCTCCTTGGGCATCATATCCACGAACTTCTCGGTGCATTGCCGTATCTGCTGAACGGTGGCGTTGTCCGCCATTTCCCTGCTGAAGGCTACCGCCTTCTTCTGCGCCTCATCCCGCTTTCCCTGGGCGCACAGGGCGTCGATTTCAGCATTGAATTCTTCCGACCGCTTTTCCAGCGCCTCCAACTCCGCCTGGTCCACTTTTTCCATACAGGCCTGCATTTCCTGCATCACCTGCATGAACTTCTGCATTTCCGCCTGGTCCATCCCCATCATGGGCTGGGCCGCGGCCGCCAGGGGCATCAACAGCAGGGCAAGGGCGACAACGATACTCTTCATCAAGGCTTCCTCCTCAAAGTGGGTTGCGTAAAGAACCTGATTTCCGTTTGAACCGGCTTTGTCCGGCAGCAGGTTGATTTTTCCGCCGATCTGCCGGAATCATTTTTCGAAAAACATCCGGATCGCTTGTTCCCGTTTATTCCGTTTTGGCCTGATCATCAAGGAGAATTTCCCCTTGGTCATTATGGGGCTCCGTACTATAATTCTTCAGCCGGTCATTTTCCGCCAAATTCGAAAAGGGAGGGGGAAAGCATGGGAGTGGACAATATTGTCTTCCTGGAAGTCCTGGAGTGGTTTGACGAAACCGGGCAGGAACTGCTGCACCGCCTGCCCGAGCGCGGTTCCGGGGAAATCAAATGGGGCGCCCAGCTCACCGTCCGCGAGAGCCAGGCCGCGGTGCTGTTTTACAAGGGGCGGGCCTGCGACGCCTTCGGTCCCGGCCGCCACACCCTCAAGACCGGCAACATTCCGATCCTCACCAAAATCCTCGCCGCGCCCTGGGCCATGACCAGCCCCCTGCGGGCCGAGGTCTATTTTGTCAACCTCAAGGTCTTCACCAACCTCAAGTGGGGGACCCGCGACCCGGTCGCCTTCCGGGACGCGGAATTAGGCCTTATCAGACTCAGGGCCCACGGGGTCTTCAATCTGCGGATCATCCAGCCGGTGCTGTTCATCAACACCATGGCCGGCACCATGGGCAAATACACAACCAGCCAGGTCAACGAGTATCTCAAGCGGGTGATCGTTTCCCGGTTCAACGATCACCTCGGCGAGGAACTGGACACCATATTCAACCTGCCGGGCCGGTTCGACGAGCTGGCCGCGGGCTTGAAGAAAAGGCTGGCCAGGGATTTCGTCCGCTTCGGCCTGGCCCTGGACGATCTGTATATCACTTCCATCACCCCGCCCGAGGAAGTTCAGGGGGCCATTGACGACCGCAGCCGGCTGAGCGTGATCCGCGACATGGACAACTTTGTCCGCATGAAAGCGGCCATGGCCATGGAAAAGGCCGCGGAATCACCCGGGGAGGCCGGTGCGGGCCTGGGGCTGGGCATGGGGCTGATGATGCCCGCCATGTTCGGCAATCTGCAGGCCGGGGGAACGGCCGGCACCGGACAGCAGGCACCAAGCCACTGCTCCGAATGCCGCCTGGCCATCCCGGCCGACGCCCGGTTCTGCCCCTACTGCGGCCACCAGCAGGTTATTCTCAGGCAGTGCGCCAACTGCGGCAAGAACCTGACGCCCAATTCCCGATTCTGTTCCCGCTGCGGCCATCCGGCTTCCGAACAGCCCCAGGCCGGCCGCTGCCCCGAATGCAGGGCAGAGAACCTCCCCGGCGCCACCTTCTGCAACCAGTGCGGCAGCAAACTGAGCTGAATGGAACTGCGCGTTGAACAGCGCTGCCCCCAGTGCGGCGCTCCCGTTGTCCTGGCCGAAACGGACCGTCTGCTGACCTGTCCCTACTGCGGGATCAAAAATTTCCTGCGGAGCAGGGGCGCCTTCCGCTACCTGCTGCCGGCCAAAACCGCGGGACCGGAGCGCGGCGAACTGCTGTACGTCCCCTATCTGCGTCTGAAAAGCACGCTCTACTCCGTGTCGGAGAACGGCATCGCCCACCGGATCATCGACACCACCAGGCTCGGACATCCCCTGCCCGGCCTCCCCCCTACCCTTGGCGTGCGGCCGCAGGCCATGAAATTTGCCCCCATCGCCCCGGAAACCGGGGGCAGTTTTCTGCGGATGTCGGTCAAGGCCGGCGCCCTCATCGAAAACGGGGCCGGACTCGACGGCTGGAGCGGCAATAGAGGCCGCAGCGAGTATCACCGGGCCGCCATCGGCGACACCTTCAGCCTCATTTACCTCCCCCTGGACCGGGATATATCCCATCTGATTGACGCCGTCACCGGCAATCCACTGATCGAACTGGAACATCTGCAGTCGTTTTCCCTCAGGGGGGTTCCCTTCAATCCCCGCTGGCAGGTCGGTTTTCTGCCCGCCCTGTGCCCCCGCTGCGGCTGGAGCCTGGACGGCGAAGGGGACTGCCTGGTACTGACCTGCGACAATTGCGACAGCGCCCGGGAAGTCGACGACCACGGCCTGCGCCGGATGGAATGGCTGGTGCAGCCCGGTGGTCCCGACACTTCCGTCTATCTGGCCTTCTGGAAAATTACCGCCGCTGTTTCGGCCCCGGCAATCTCCAGTTTCGGAGATTTCATCGAGCGGTGCAATCAGCCGCTGCTGCCCGGGCCCCATTGGCGCGACCAGGCCATGAGCTACTGGATCCCCGCCTTCAAGGTGCGGCCCCGGACATTTCTGCGCCTGGCGCGCGCCGTGACCGTCAGCCAGTGGCGGCTGCGGCCGGAGGAGGGTCATGTCGTTCCGGGCCTCTTCCCGGTCACCCTGGCCGAAAAGGAAGCCCGCCAGGCCGTCAAGGTCACCCTTGCCGCCTGCGCGGTCAGCCCTGATGCCGTCCATCCCGCCCTGCCCGGGGCCCGGCTCAAGGTCACGGCCCGATCCCTGGTCTTTCTGCCCTTTGCCGATCATGGTTATGAATTGGTGCAGCCGCACACCGGTGCATCGGTGCCCGGAAACGTCCTGCGATTCGGCCGGAAGCTCTGACCGCTCCGCTTTGACAGAACAGCGTGTCCGTGGTATATCCCCTAACCTGGAGCGGGTGTATGACGCATGCCGCCGCAGAACACATGAGGATGGGAATGGAACGCCATGAAAAGTTGATGCACCTCGCCCTGGCCGAGGCGGCAGAGGCCCTGCAGGAAGGTGAATTTCCCGTGGGCTGCGTCCTGGTCAGGGACGGCGTGGCCGTGGCCCGGGCCCGGCGGCGAAACAGCGGCGGTCCGCATGCCAACGAACTCGACCACGCCGAAATCGTCGCCCTGCGGCAGTTGCTGCGCGATTTTCCCGGCACGGACTGCCGCCGCATCACCGCCTACACGACCATGGAGCCCTGCCTGATGTGCTTCGCCGCCCTGCTGCTTTCCGGAATCCGGCGGTTCGTCTGGGCCTATGAAGACGTGATGGGCGGCGGCACCTCCCTGCCGCTCAGCCAACTCCCCTCCCTGTACAGCGAGATGCGGATCGAACTGGTCCCCAACGTCCTCCGGGCCGAGAGCCTTGCCATGTTCCAGGACTTTTTCCGCCGCCATGATTACTGGCGCGACAGTCCCCTGGCCCGCTACACCCTCGCGCAGCAACCGGAGAGCAGATCATGACCGCCCGGCAGCCCACCGCCCGCACCGTCGGCTTCAAGCCCGGGGAGCGCAACGTTTTTTTTCACATCCTGACGGCGTGCAACCTCTCCTGCCGCCACTGCTACATCAATCCGTCCCAGCACGGCACAAAAACCCTGTCCGCGGCAACCGTCATTGACTGGCTGCGGCTCTTTGCCCGCCCGGAAGAGCAGTCCAACCTCATCCTGCTGGGCGGCGAACCGACCCTGCATCCCGACCTGCCGGCGATCATCCGGGCGGCCAAATCAATGCGCTTCGCGGTCACCGTCGATACCAACGGCTACCTGTTCCACGATTTTCTCGACCGGATAACGCCGAAGGAATTAGACTACCTGAGCTTCAGCCTGGACGGCCCGGATTCAGCCGTCAATGATCCGATCCGGGGGGAAAACGTGTTTGCCGTCTGCACGGAAAACCTGCGAAAAGCAGTGCGCAAGGGATTACAGACCAGTGTCATCTACACGGTCTCCAGCCTCAATATCGATCATCTGCACAGGATGCCCCGGCTGCTCAAATCGCTGGGGGTCAAGCGGTTTTTTATCCAGGTCATCGGCCTGCGCGGCAAGCCGGCCGCGGATAAAAAAGAGGGGGAAATCGTCTGGCAGGTCGACCCCGACCACTGGCTCCGGGTCGTGCCGCCGGTTGCGGCGGAGGCGGCCGGACTGGGCCTGCACGTTACCTATCCCAAGGTCTTTCTCGAACCCGATGAAAAATTCGAATGCGCCGCCAACGTGGCGGAAAATTACTTTGTCTTCCCCAACGGCCGGGTGTACAGGTGTCCCCTGTGCGAAGATTATCCCATCCATGCCTACCTGATTGAAAACAACCGGCTCGTCCGCCACGAAGGCATCAACGAGGACCGCTTCTTTCCCCTGACCATTCCCGAAGGCTGTGTCATGAACAAACTGCTGCAGCCCGACAATATCGATTATCGCGCCGACGGCACCCCCCGGCATCGCATCTCATGCTGTCTGCTGAAACAGGAAATCATCCCCGAAGCCGCGAACAACAACAATGAGTAAAAATCCGCAACACGACCATCTGCACGCGCTCTATGCCCAGGCCCTGCAACTCCATCAACAGGGCCGGCCGGCCGAGGCGATCAGCCTCTATGCCCAGGTAGCCGAACAGGTCCCCGATGTGATGGATGTCCACTACAACCTCGGGCTGGCCTATTTTCAGACGGACCAGTTCAGCCGGGCGATCACGGCCTACTGCCGGGCCGCCGAACTGTGCCCGGAGGATGAGGATATATTGTATAATCTCGGCCTGGCCTATAAAAAGAACAACCGGTTCGTCGAGGCGGAAAAGGCCTACCTGAAGGCGCTGGCCCTGGCGCCGGACGACCCCGAAATCCGGTACAATCTCGGCTGCTGTTACCGGGACGCGGGGGAAATCGATGCGGCCCGCTCGGTCTTCGCCCGACTGGTCGACATGAAAGGGGACCACCTGCCTGCCCTGAACAACCTGGCCTACCTCCATCACCTGGCCGGCGACTATGACATGGCCCGCGAGATGTACGGCCGCATCCTGCGGCTCGACCCGGACCACGCCTCGGCCCGCTACATGCATTCCGTCCTCCTCGGCGCCCCGGTCGATGTGCCGCCCAGGGAATACATCCGCTCCCTGTTCGATCACTACAGCCATACCTTTGAGGAAAACCTTGTCATGGACCTGGGGTATAATCTCTATCTCGATCTCCGGATCCAGTTCGACAAAATCGAGCCGAAAAAAAGAATCTATGACCACTGCCTTGATCTCGGCTGCGGCACGGGCCTGGCCGGGGAAGCATTTCGCACCGCGTGCCGGAAACTGTCCGGGGTCGATCTCTCCGAAAAAATGATCGCATTGGCGGCGGCAAAACAGATCTACACTTCCCTTCAGGTGGAGGATATCGTCACTTTTCTCCAGCATGCCGAAACGGTATACGACCTGTTTGTCGCAGCCGATGTGCTGATCTACCGGGGTAACCTGCATCCCCTCTTCGAAGCGGCCGCCCGGCGCGCATCAACGGACGCACTGTTCTGCCTGTCCATCGAAAAGGCCGAGGGGGACGACTGGCTGCTTCAGCCCACGGGCCGGTATGCCCACCATCCGGATTATGTCAGGAAAACGGCCGGCGATTCCGGCTGGGTCGAACTGCTCTCCGGGGACACCCTCAGCCGAAGGGAAGGAGACCGTTGGATCAGGGGGACCCTTTTTGTTCTGGGCAGGAGAAACTGATG
>DSAE01000226.1 GCA_011372855.1 Desulfobacteraceae bacterium | reverse complement strand
GTGCTCCTTGGATTTCATTCGTCTGATGTTGTCCTTTTCCGGCTTGAAGACCAGGATGGAGGTGTTGGGGTGTTTTTCCTGTCGAACTATTGTGCACTTGCCGGAGAAAAGAAATTCCTTGTTGCGGATCAGAACCACATGGGCCGGAGCGGCCTGATTCATGGCAAAGTTGACTTCGGTTGAGGCGGTGCAGCATTCGACGGCAAAGGATTCAGCACAGAAATTGATCAGGGAGCCGGTTATCACGCCTCCATCCTGGCTGATTTGCGCCGAAACTTCTGTGCATGGATGTCTTTTGACGGCCCGCAGTTTTATTTCATAGGAACATTCAGGAAGTTCAACAATGAGCACTTGGTCATTGTAGTCAATGAGACGGGCGTGCACCTGGATCTGGCTTAACCCGTCGGTGAAGCTGAAATACTCCAGCTCATAAAATTTCAGTCTGGTTCCCATGCGGAACGGTTCGGACCACAGGCATTCCAGGGTGGTTTTGTTGCATGTCTGCGGTTTGGCATTAAGTGTAAGGAAATTATTGTATTTCTTATGTTTGAATTTGAAAAGGATGTCCCCGTTTTTGAAATTGATCCGATTCAGGGAATTGATCAGGCAGGAAAGAGGAATTTTTTTCCGCCTTTTTTCAATTTCATCCGCATCGATGCTGCTGGTCAGACTCCAGGGTATTTTGGATTCCGTATTTTCCATGAGTTGCCCGACCCGAGGGATTGAGGTGATAAAATTCTCGTTAACTATCTGTTATATGTATCTAATGCAAAACTGCATATGAGCGGCAAGAAAAACAACATTGTCTTTCTTGTAAATTTACTTAGTTATATCATCAATTTATTTTTTTCAAAAATAAAAAAATGAGATTAATTACGGTTGCAGGGGCAGCCGTAATTTCTGATGCCGGATTCGCGGGCGATTATTTCCGGAGTATGGAGGTATGGGGCACCCGTGACGCGGCACCGGCAGCAGGACGATGTGCGGTAAACGTCGGCGGTCCGGGTGTCGGAACCTTTGTGAGATCCATGACTGACCGGTGCAGATTATTGCCGATCCCGGGGCCGATCGATTTATCGGAACTGAGACAATGCCGAAGAAAAATCGCTGATGGCAATTATGGTGATTCTTCTTCCGGAGGGATGTCGCCGCCGGCATATTGAATAAGGAGTTCGACCCGGGTGACCTCTCCGGTCTGCTTGAGGGATTGGATAAACCCCTTGACCGTTCCGGCCAGGGCATCCTGCACGAAACCCTTCATGGGAATTTTTCTGCCGTTGACAAACAGCAGGGCCCGTTCCGCATATTTGTTTTCTTCGATAATGAATTTTCTGGCGATAAATTCGGCCAGCTTCCCGCTCTCATCAGGGCGGAAAACGTTTTCCCCGGTCAGCGGCTGGTCGGTGACGGTGGCAATGACACGGTGGACCGTGTCGGCCATCGGTTCAAATCCCTTCCGTGTCACCTCTATTTTCGGAATTTTCCTCTCGTGTTTGAATCCCTCGCCGATGACGATGTCGTATGGGCTGAAATAACGGTGGATAAGGGTGAGAACGTTTTCATTCTGGGGGGCGGTCATCATGATGAACTGATCGGGTGCCATGAGCGTTACGGCGTCGGCTCCGGCCTGGCGGAAAACATCCGTATCGGTACCGGGCCGGTCAAATTCGACGCCGCTGTGCTTGGTGGACTTGATCACCGCGACCCGCAGATTCCGCTGCTTGAGATGTTTGACGACTTCCTGGATGATGGTTGTCTTGCCCGAATTATGCCAGCCGATGAAAGTGACTATGGGTACCATGTTCTCCTTCCTGAAAAAAGCAAATCCTTGTGATATGCCTGCCGGTCAATTTGCCGGCAGAAAAGTATACCGTGCGATATTGTTTGGTTCATTGTTTCCGCGGAATTTGGTACAAGAGCATAATCGATCAGGAGCAAAAAGCATATACATGTTTTTCGTTTTCTCCTTTCTTTTCCTGACATTATCGAGTTGCACATCGAGGGCGGGACAATGAATTTTCTCATCAAGGACCCTGGGATCATGCCGCTGAACTCCAATGTTCAATGGTATCGTATCATCTCCGGCCATGATTTTTTTCCGGCCGCCGCAGGAGGTTTGTCATGAAGCCCCATAATGCCACAGGTCTGACAAGACTGTTCAGAGCGTTCCAGTGGTCCTGGAAAGGAATCAAGCATGCCTTTGTCAACGAAGCCGCGTTCAGAGAGGAAGTCCTGGTTACCTGCCTGCTGGGTCCCCTGGGCTTCTGGCTGGGAAATACGCCGGTCGAGAAAATTTTACTTGTCGGTTCCCTGTGCCTGGTGTTGACGGTCGAACTGCTGAACAGCTCCCTGGAAGCGGTGGTCGACAGAATAGGGGAGGAGCCCCATCCGCTTGCCGGACATGCCAAGGACATGGGGTCCGCCGCTGTTTTCGTTTCCCTGTTCAATGCCGCCGTTGTCTGGGGATGCCTTCTTCTCCTGTGATTCTGTCCGGCGGTCGCCTGAGCGAAGGATCAGCCGGAAGGCTGTTGAATAATTCGTTTTCTATTGCGGTGCGCTGTGTTATACAGGCAGGAATGAAATCCCGGGGAGTGCGGGGGTTTCAGATGTTTGCATGATTCAGGAGAGGAAGAATTCGTTCAATGAAGCGAGTTGAAAACACCACCCTGTACCAACATGATACGGTTCTTGTCACCGCGAAAGGAAGGGAGTGCGCCCGGGAGCTGCTGGCGGTGGAAAAACCCTATCGGGTAGCCCTGAACGACAGGGAGATCGGCTCATCCATGGTCCTGGAAACCGGTCTGGAGGAGTTCGGGGCCGGTTTCCTGTTCGGACAGGGATATATCGAGAAACCGGGTCAGGTCCGTGAAGTGCTTGTCTGTCCCGACGGGCGGATATCGGTCCATGCCGACGTCGAGGAGGACCTGGAGCCCAGGGAGGTCATCATTACCTCGGGCTGCGGCGGGACCGGCAAAATCTCCCGGGAGATGCTTGAAGGCAAGATCGAGCCGTTGCAGGAATATTCCATGGCCTTTGCGGAGATCGGCGAATTCATCCGCCGGGTCCTGCATGAATCCGATCTTGGCCAGAAAACCCATTGCGTACACGGCTGCGGTCTCTGGTCCGACGGCGGGCTGCAGGTTTTTTTCGAGGATATCGGCCGCCACAACGCGGTGGACAAAGTTGTCGGCTCCATCCTGCTTGGCAGGGCAAACCCCCGGGGAGCCGTTTACACGACCGGGCGCCTGACTTCGGACATGGTCCTGAAATGCGCCCGCATAGGGATTCCCATCGTCATGTCCCGCACCTCCGCCTCATCCCTTGCCCTTGCCATTGCCCGCCGGGCCGGAATGACCATGGTCTGCTATGCGCGCCCGGGCAGGCTCAATGTCTACCACGCCCCCGAAAGGATCACCGGCTGACCCTCCCCGCCGTTTCCGTATTGTGTCGGTCCGTTCGGCTCCCCTTGTTCACGTGCAATGGTCGGAGCGCTTCCGCACCTGGCCGGTGAACAGCTTGGAACTGATCATGGTCATGGATATGGCGAAAGCCGCCGCGGCGACGCCGAGCAGGACGTTGTAGTAGGGAGGCGCTGCCAGGGCGAGCCGGATGATCAGGGTGGAAAGGGCAAAGCCTGAATTGCGGAACACGGAATAAAACGAAGGCTGAAAGCACTGCGCAATCAGCACCACCAGGATGTCGGTGATGATGAGCAGGGTGTAGAAACCGTAAAAAAAGTCCGGGTGCTCTCTGCCCGCCAGGGTTTGCAGTATCGTGTCCGCTCCCATGTAGAGGAAAATGCCGAGCAGAATCAGGGCGATCCCTTTCTTGGCGGCAACAAAGCTGAACAGGTCCGCATGCTTTCCACTCTCTTCCGCCTGCTGGGGCTGGACACGGTAATAGACGCCGAGCAGGGCGAACAGCAGCAGGGCTCCGAAACCGTCGGAGAGTATCCGCAGGATGGCGTCCTCATTGCCTGTAAAGGTGATGGGTTCCGGCAGGGTGGACAGCTCCTTGAAGGCGTTGCGCATCAGGATGAGCGAGAGAATTTCAAATTGCTTGCCGACGGACTGGGAAAAAGAACAGGGCAGGGTGAAGATCAGGCTGATGATTTCCAGGACAAGGACGACGGTGAACGCGGCCTGGATGGCCCAGAAATGGCTCCCCGGCATCACAGCGGATATGCCGGCGGGAAGGATGCCCTGCCTGTTCAGTTCGATGGCCAGCAGGCTGAAGAGGAAGAGCAGAACGAGCAGCACCGAGATTTTCCGGTGCATGCGCTCGTGTTCCCAGTAGTGATGGAGGGGGTCAAAGAGATACGTGCACCGTTCGAAAATAAAGTTCATGGCCTCTTTCCGTTGTATGCCGTGGTGCGGCGGTTATCTTCCCTTCCTGGTCAGTTTGAGTCGGCAGTGATCCCTGCCGCTGAAATAATTAATCCACGATGAAGTCCGGTCAAGGGTCCAATCCCTGGGGGGCAGGAACGGAGTCTGCCCAAGCCGTTCCGGAGTGGAGGAGCGGTCGACCCGGTTATATACCCTGACCCAGTAGCAGTACCTGTCCGGATGAACCTCGCAGGTCATGTGCCTGCTCCCCCCGCAGGGGCCGTTGAGCAGGTTCTTGGGGCATCCGGACTGGGGACATATATAGGTCAGTTCGGCCAGGGTGCAGTCGCCGCACATGAGGCAGTGGAACAGAAAACCTTTGATCCATTTCTCGATGGTGCGCAGGATGGCCGTTGTCTTCCTTGTTCTGGCGCACAACAGGCAGAGGCCGCCGAAAAGCCGGGTGGCGGGATTCGGGGGAGAAAAAAAAATTTCGTGGGCGATTTCATGGCGGTACTGCCGGGAGTGCAGCCGTCCCGGCGCAAGCGGGTTCCTTTTTTCTCCGCAGGCTTCGGGCCGGGCTGATTCGTACAGGTACCATGTGCCGGGGACCGGGAAATGGACATCCCGGCGGAGTTCATCCCAGTGCGGCGTCAATTCTTCGGCCGTATCAAGGATGAACCTGACATCGTCGAAACGCAGACCGTTGCCTCCCAGGTGGACCCCCGAAAATCCCAGCCCCTTCAGCACGCATATCATCTTGGCGGCACGGATGAGGCGCGATTCCCGGTCGCTGTTTTTGCCTTCCTCCTCGATTATGCGCGCGAGTGTGTCCGGGAAGACGATGCCGGGCACCTTTCCCCGCAACATGTACCCGGCAACGGCGGGAGAGGGGACAAAGACGTTGCCGAGCACGGGGACGGTGAGGCCGTTGTCCCGCATGAACCTGATCAGCTCTTTAAATTTGCAGATGTCATAGCCGAGCTGGGTTATGATGAATTGTGCCCCGGCTTCGATTTTCTTGAGAAGCTTGGCATATTGCCATACCTGCTCGGGTTCGGAGACCTTGAACGGTGAAACCACGCAGCCGCGGTTGCAGGAAATCCGCGCAAAAGCCGGATGGCGGGAGCCGAAATATTTCTGGTAGGTGCCCTCCTCCATGTCGCGCATGAGCCGAAGGGTCTGCACGCTGTCCAGGTCGAAGACCGGCTTGGCCTGGCCGTGGTAGCCGGGCCGGGGAAAATCGCCGCCGAGGATCAGCAGGTTGCCGAACCCCTGCCGATGGTAGTGAAAAAGATGGCTTTCGACCTGGTTGCGATTCTTGTCCTTGAGGGAAAAGTGAATCAACGGCTCCATGCCCCGGTCCCGGACATCGGAGCCGATGGCTACCGGGGCCAGGGCGGGGTGACCGCCGGGGTTGTCGGTTATCGACAGGGCCTTTATCCGGCCGTCTGCCTTGGCCTTTTCGGCAAACACAAGCAGGCGGTCCACCCGCCTGCCGCCGGATCCCTGGCCCGGGACCAGTTCGTAGGTCACGGTAAACTCATCCGGATTGGAAAGTGACCGGGTAAATTCGTTTTGCGTTGACATGATTCAAGGGTTCAGTGTCAGATAAGTGAATAATCGTTATCATACTGTAATGTGTACGGAAGAAAAGAAAAATCAGATAGTTGAGCTGGCCGGCAGACGCCCGCAACAGGCTGATACGGCTGCAGCGTCCGCTATAGCGGACGTTTCCCCGTTGACGGGGGACGGCTCGCAAAGGCAATTTTTCCGGGTCCGTTTGACCAATGGCCGATTTTTCATCGCAGTATTCCCGGCCGGCGGAAAAGCTCCGGAAAAAGGGGAGGCAAGGTCAGCCTGGCTGATAGGGCGCCACCTTTTTGAGAAAGGGGTCCCGGTCCCGCGGCCTCTTGCCCGCGATAAGGACAGCGGACTGATCCTGTTCGAGGACCTTGGCGATATACGTCTGTATGATCTTGTCCATGGGCATGAGCGGATCGGCGTCAAAACCGAAGAATATTACCGGCAGGCGGTGCGCGCCCTGGTTCATATGCAGATCGAAGGCGGCCGGGGATTTGACGTTGCCTGGTGCTGGCAGACCCCCTCTTATGACCGCCGCCTGATGCTGGAACGCGAATCCGGATATTTTCTCCAGTCCCTGTGCCGGGACTATCTGCACCTGGATATCCCTAACACGGCCCTCGAGTGTGAATTCAGCGACATTGCCGATCATGCGGGCCGGGCGCCGGCCCATTTTTTCCTGCACCGGGATTTTCAGAGCCGCAACCTGATGCTCAAGGAAGGGAAGGTCAGGATCATTGATTTCCAGGGGGGCAGGCTGGGGCCGCTCGGTTATGACCTGGCCTCGCTGTTGTTCGATCCCTACGCGTGCCTGCCCGGGGCGGTGCGGGAAGCATTGTTCGAAGAGTACCTGAAGGTGCTGCGGCAGTACATCGCCTACGATCCGGAACGTTTCAGAGATGAATTTCATTATCTGGCCCTGCAGAGACACCTGCAGGCGCTGGGCGCCTTTGCCTTTCTCGGCGCCCGGCGGGGCAAATCCTTTTTTCTGCCCTTTATCCGCCCGGCATTGCATTCCCTGCACATCCTGCTGGCCGGACAAATCACCAGAAAATATCCCTGTCTGCTGCATCTGGCGGAAAGATGCCTGGACAGTCTGTCCCCCCACGGATTGTGAGCCCCTGAGGCCGGGCGCCTGAGGGTCCGCCGGTTCCTCCTGTTCACGGGCCGGACCGGTCCGCGGCCAATAATTCTGTTGTCTGCGCCCGCAAATTCTGGTAGTAGTGGAATGCACGGTTGCAGAGTGCCAAACCGGCACAATGCAACACAGGGCGATTAGCTCAGCGGGAGAGCACTGCCTTCACACGGCAGGGGTCACTGGTTCAAACCCAGTATCGCCCACCATCAGCATACAACCGGGGGGCCTTTCCGGCTCCCCTTTTTCTTCAGCGGGACATGCAGATCCCTGCCGCGGCGGCCGGGTTGCTTGACTGCAAAACCCTTCCTCCTGACATTTGTGAACGATGACCTCTGAGACCGCCCCCCTGGTCGCCCTGATCGGCCGGCCCAACGTGGGCAAATCAACCCTGTTCAACCGGATGACGAGAAGCCGCGACGCCATTGTCGACCAGACCCCCGGGGTGACCAGGGACCGTCACTACGCCCAGGTCACCTGGAACGAAAAGTCGTTCGTCCTGGTTGATACCGGCGGCATTGATGACGAGCCGGACATCATGACCGGTCACATCCGCAGACAGGCCATGCAGGCGATGGAGGAGGCCGATCTCATTTTGTTTCTCATGGACGGCCGGGAAAGTCTGACTCCCAATGACGCTGAAATCGTCGATCTGTTGCGCCGGACGGACAAAGAGGTCTTTTTTGTCGTCAACAAGATAGACGGCCCGGACAGAGAAAACGAATTGCTGTCATCCTTCTGGGAGCTGGGGGTGGAAAAGCTGTGGCCTCTTTCCGCCGATCACGGCTACGGGTTCCAGACGCTGATGGACGAGCTGCTGGTGCGGCTTCCGGCGGTCGGTCCGGAAGCCGGTCTGCCCGAAGGAACCGTACGTCTTGCCTTTCTCGGCCGGCCCAATGTCGGCAAGTCGTCGATGGTGAACGCGATCATGGGCCAGGAGCGGATGGTGGTGTCCGAAATTGCCGGTACAACCCGTGATTCGGTCAACACCCTGCTTACCCATGGCCGGTATGCCTATCTCCTCATCGACACCGCGGGCATACGCCGCAAAGGCAAGACCCAGGACAAACTGGAGAAATTCTCCGTGCTCAAGGCCCTCGGCGCCCTCAACCGCTGTCATATCGCCCTGGTTCTCATTGACGCAGGGGAGGGCATAACCGATCAGGACACCAGGATCCTCGGCTATACCCAGGAGCAGGGCAGGGCGTGCATCATCCTCGTCAACAAGTGGGACCTGCTCAAGGGCGATTCCCGGCGGCAGAAACAGCTCATGGAGGAAATCGCCATGGCCACGACCTTCATGCCTTATGCCCCGGTCCTCAAGGTTTCGGCCCTGACCGGGCAGGGGATAAAGCGGATATTTCCCGAAATCGGCAAGGTGCATCGTCAGTTCAACGAACGATTTGCCACCGCCTCCCTGAACCGGCTGCTCGAAGAAGCGGTCGCCAGGCATGCTCCCCCCTATCACCGTGGCCGCCGGCTGAAGTTCTATTACACCGCCCAGATAAAAACAGCTCCTCCGACCTTCGCGGTCATTGCCAATGATCCGAAAGGGGTCCACTTTTCCTACCAGCGCTACCTGGTCAACCAGTTCAGGGAAGGTTTGGGCCTTGACCGGGTGCCGGTTCGGTTGTTTTTCCGGGAAAAGAAGAGACGGACCGGGAAATAATCGAGGCGCTACTGGGGAATAATGATCGAGAAGGTCGATCCCCTGCCCGGCTCGCTTTGCACGGTCACCGAGCCGTTGTGGGCCAGGGCGATGTGTTTGACGATGGACAGCCCCAGGCCCGTTCCTCCCTGGGCGCTGCTGCGGCCTTTATCGCACCGGTAGAACCGTTCGAACAGCCGTTCGAGGTGTTCGCGCTCTATGCCGATGCCCTCGTCGGCGACGGTGATCACGAGCCGGTCCTTTTTGCCCTCCTGTTTCTCAATGACCGCGCCGACGGTGACTTTCCTGCTGTCAGGGCTGTACGTTATCGCGTTGTTGAGCAGGTTGATGACGGCCTGCTCGATGAGGTTGGGATTGATCCTGGCCTGCAGGTGTTTATCGCAGCGGATATCGATTCGGATGTTTTTCTCCCCGGCCCTGGCCAGGCAGGCCTGGACTGTCGTTTCCAGTACTTCATACAGGTTGGTCCGGATGCGGGCGATCTCGTGCTCGCCCGTTTTTGCCTCGATCCTTGAAAGGGTGAGCAGATCGTCTATGATGGCATCAAGGCGGGCGGCCTGGCGGGCGGTGATCTCCAGGAACCGTTTGGCGTCCTCCGGGTTGTCCATGGCGCCGTCAAGCAGTGTTTCCACATACCCCTTGATGGAGGTGACGGGCGTCCTCAGTTCATGGGAGACGTTGGCGACGAAATCGCGCCGGAGATTTTCCAGTTTGTGCAGCCTGGTCATGTCATTCATGACAATCAGCACGCCGGTGAGTGCTCCTCCGGCGTCCCGCATGGGTACGGCCCTGGTGTGGAGGATCAGCCTCTCCGCGCCGATGAAAACAATGATGTCCTTTTCCACTTTTTCAGCGCTCTCCAGGACCGCGTCAATCATCCGGTGCAGGTCCGGGTTGCGGATGACTCCCTGCAGCATTTTCCCCTGGACATCCTCGGGCGACAGATAGAAGAGGGTGGCGGCGGCCCGGTTTATCCTGATGATCCGTTTCCGGGGGTCGATGGCCAGGATCATTTCCGTCATGCTGGTGAAAAAGGTTTCCAACTCGTTGCGCTGCAGGGTGATGGTATTGATGCGGTCTTTTATCTGATTGGCCATGTGATTGAGGGAGCGGGCCAGAGCCGCGACCTCGGTAGACATGGTGCCGGTGTCGATGGCGATGAGGCTGTCCGTTTCGCCCCGGGCCAGTTTTTCGGCTCCACGGGTCATCTCTTCAAGGGGCCGGTTTATTTTTCTGGAAACAAACAGGGAAACCAGTGCGGCGAACACTACGACAAGGAGGCAGGCTGCCAGAACCTGCAGGGAGATCGACTTCAGGGCCTTTTCCATTGCGGTAATGGAGACGGCGACCCGCAGCGCCCCGGCCGGGCCGGAGTCGTATTGACCCGGCGGAACAGCGACATAGAGCATGTTCTGGCCCAGGGTGCGGCTGTAACGGACGGAGGAGCCGGTTTCGCCGCTGAAGGCGGTCATCACCTCCGGGCGGTTGCCGTGGTTGTCCATGTCCAGGGGATTCTCATCGGAATCGGCCAGCACTCTGCCGTCCGCGGCGACGACGGTGATGTGCGTATTCGCCCGCCGTCCCGCCTGCCGGCAGAACTCCTGCAGCGCATCCGGAGCGGCAGGGCTGAGCAGGATGACCTGTTGGGCGATGAGATGCGCCCGCGCCTCGAGGTCCGACCGCATCTGGTCGAAGAAGAAATTGCGGACGGTGGCGGATCCGAACCAGGTGAGGAGCAGAATAGCCCCCAGAGTGATCAGCAGGTTGGCGGGATAAATCTGCCAGAGCAGGCGTCTGGTTTTCATCCGATGCTCATCGTTCTTCTTTCATCCGGTACCCTATGCCCCGGACGGTTTCGATGAGATGACCGGCCTCTCCCAGTTTCTTGCGCAAACCGAAAATCTGGACATCTACGGCCCGGGGAGTGATCAGGAAATCATATCCCCGCACCCGGTCGATTATCTGCTGCCTGGTAAAGACCCAGCCCGCCTTGTCGGCCAGCAGGTGGAGAATGGCAAACTCGGTGCCGGTGAGATGGATGGTCTGCCCCTGAAAATGCACTTCGTGCCTTCCCGGATGGATGTGGAGACCGTGCAGGGTTATTTCACCGCCGGCACCGGGCTCAGCATGGGCGGGCTCATTCTTCCGTCGCATTACCGCCTGCAGCCGGGCGACAAGGACCTTGGGACTGAACGGCTTGGTGATATAATCGTCCGCACCTGTTTCCAGGCCTGCGACGATGTCATTTTCTTCGCCTTTGGCCGTCAGGATGATGATGGGGATGCTTTTTGTCTCTTCCTGTCCCCGGATGATTCCGCATATCTCCAGACCGTTTTTTCCCGGCAGCATGAGGTCGAGAACGATCCCGTCAACCGGTTCGCTCCGGAGAATGGACAGGGCATCCTCGCCGTTTTCGGCACAGGACACATGCATGCCGGCCTTTATCAGGTTATAGGTCACCAGCTGCTGTATATCGTTGTCATCTTCGACAACAAGGATGTTGGGCTTGGACACGGGGTCACCTTGAAAATAAATGGATACTTAAGAAAATTAACCTCTGTGGGTATCCCTGCAAGAATTATTTGGCGGTTAACCCAATTCTAACATGAATTTAACGCATTAATAATCCTGTTGAAGTACATTCGGTAAATACCATATACTTGAAAAAAAATATAATATTCCGGAAATAATGATGGCCAGAAATTTTCCCTTCCATCGTGAAGTTGAGGCATTGAAGAAACGATTCATGGATCTCGGCGCCCTTGTTGAAGACAGGGTGCGGAAAGCATGTTCCGTGATTGAAAACCGCGATCCGGTCCTGGCCGATGAAATCATTCATTCCGACTGGGAAGTTGATGAGATGGAGATTGACATCGAGGAGGAATGTTTGCGGATCCTTGCCCTCCACCAGCCGGTAGCCCGTGATCTTCGCCTGCTGGTCGCCATAATCAAGATCAACAACGAACTGGAGCGCATCGCCGACATGGCGGTCAGCATCGCCCTGCGGGTCCGGACGATCAGCAAGGACTCGACCCTTTCCTTCTCGATAGATTACACCGAAATGTCGGCCTCGGTCCTGTCCATGCTGAAGATGAGCCTTGATGCCCTGGTCAGTGAGAACGCCGATCTGGCGAGGCAGGTCTTCATTGAAGATGACGAAGTGGATGAGATGCGCAACCAGGTGTACAGGAAGGTCGTCCGGCAGATGAATATCGAACCCGGCCACGCCGCGTGCCTTCTCAACCTCTATCTCCTTGCCCGCCACCTGGAGAGGATCGCCGACAGGGCGACCAACATCGCCGAGGAGGTCATTTATCTCGTCGAGGGCGAGATAGTCCGGGGCGATATGAACTGACCGCACGCCTTTTCCGAAATATTCCCGCGCGATTTTGTTCGCGGCAATTCCTTCTTCTGCCGGAATTAAGAATTGACATTCCGCTGAGGATTGGATAGCATCCTTGTGCTCTCTCAGGCATAATGTATCGATTTTACAGAATATTTGCTGGAGCAAGCCATGCGCACGTTTATAGCCGACCTGTTCGGAAAGTCGCCCTTCGGGCCGATCGTCGAGCACAGCAAAAAGGTGCATGAATGCGTTGAACTGCTGTGGCCTCTGATGGAAACTCTTGTCAACGAGGACTTTGACCAGCTCAAGAGTCTGCATTCCAGGATGGCCAGGCTGGAATACGAGGCGGACCTCATCAGGCATGACATTCACGGCTTCATAACCAGGAGGTCGTTCCTGCCCGTGGATCGGGCCGACCTGATCGCCTACCTTGAGCATCAGGAGAAAATCGCCGACAACGCCGAGGACTTCTCGGTCATCCTGACCCTGCGCAAGACCATCATCCATCCGAACCTGCAGGACCCGTTTTTCGAGTACATGAACCAGGTCTTCCAGGTCAGCGGCACCCTGCTCACCGCCGCGGTGGAATTCAAGAATCTGGCCGGCGCCGCCTTCGCCGGCGCGGAGGCCCGCGCGGTCCTGAAGCTCATTGAGGGACTGGGCGAAGAGGAGTGGAAGGCGGACAAGATGTCCCGCAAGCTCTCGCGGATGGTCTTTGCCCTGGAGGATTCGGAGACTATTCTCAACATCCTCTTCTACGAGAAAATGATCCTGAAGCTCGGCGATATCGCCAATGAGGCCGAAAACGCGGGCGATTACCTGCGTGTCATGATTGAAAAGGGATAATTGCCGGTTTCGGGAATGAATTCCTTGCACTCCCTGTGGACATCTTTCCTGGCGGGATACGCTGAATGGATTTTCTAATTATCCTCTTTGCGGCCGCACTGGGATTGTACATGGCCTGGAACATCGGCGCCAACGACGTGGCCAACTCCATGGCCGATGCCGTCGGCTCCAGGGCCATATCCATCCGCAACGCCGTCATCGCCGCCGGCATCTGCGAATTTGCCGGCGCGGTCCTGGTCGGCGCCCAGGTAACGGAAACGGTTCGCACCGGCATTGTCGACCCCGCCGTCCTGGCGACCCTGCCGGGCATAACTCCGCACGATGCCGCGGTCATCCTGGTCATCGGGATGACCGCCTCACTGTTGTCCGCCGCCTTCTGGCTGAATTTTTCCACCTGCTTCGGCATGCCGGTATCCACCACCCATTCGATCGTCGGCGCGGTGGCCGGCTTCGGCCTGGTGGCAGCCGGGTGGCAAGCGGTCAACTGGGGCAAGATGGGGCAGATCGTCTCCTCCTGGTTTATTTCCCCGGTCGCGGGCGGCATCTTCTCCTATATCATGTTCATTTACATCAGCAAGGCGATCCTCGGCAGCGATAAACCGGCCAGGGCCGCGATCAGGCATATGCCCTTCATTGCCTTTATCCTGACGGCGCTGGTCCTGATGGCGACGATCTACAAGGGCTTGACCCATGTGATAAAAAACATCGACTGGCTGTCCGGGAGCCGGGCGGTGTGGATATCCCTGGCGTTGGCGCTTGTTGCCGCCGTTGTCGTCCGCTTTTATGCCAGGCATAAACTGCAGGGCAGGGAGAACGACAGGATCGGCGCTCAACTTGAGGCGGTGGAAAAAGTTTTCGTGCCGTTGGTCATTATCAGCTCCTGTTCCGTTGCCTTCGCACACGGAGCAAATGATGTCGCCAATTCGGTCGGTCCCCTTGCCGCCATAGTCAATATATTGAAGACCGGGGCCATTGACGCCAAGGTTCCGGTGCCCCTCTGGATTCTCGCCCTCGGCGGTACCGGTATTGTCCTGGGCCTGGCAACGTACGGGTACAGAGTGATGATGACCGTGGGAACCAAGATTACGGAAATAACACCTTCCCGCGGAGTGGCGGCTGATATCGCCGCCACGGCCACCGTCCTGGCCTGCACCCGCCTGTCGCTTCCCGTGTCCACCACTCACACCCTGGTCGGCGCCATTCTCGGCATCGGCCTTGCCCGTGGTCTGGGCGGCATCAACAAGAAGATCGTTTACTCGATATTCGGTTCCTGGATGTTCACCGTGCCGGCGGCGGCAATCATGTCCGGCATTTTATATGTCATCGGCAAGCTTCTTTTCTTTGACATGGTCAGCCGGATAATCGGAGCATGACTTTTTTCCCGGCGTCACGCCGGCAGCCCGCGCACCCTCCCTAATACGATTCTAACACAAGCAAAACAGCACCTTAACAACCGGCAGCTATACTGTGGCTGATATTGTCCTTTTTTTAAACGGATCTTGGGCTGACATCATCCCTGTATGAATTTTCCTCTGCTGCTCATCGTCATATTTGTTTTTTCCCAGGCCGCATACTGGCTGGGATACAAGAAAGCCTTTTTCTCCGCCGGTGAAAAAGGTCCCGTTCATCTGCATTCCAGGCCCCAATACTATGGGACCCTCACCGTTCTGTGGTGCGTGATTCCCCCGCTGTTCATTCTGGTTGCCTGGTCTGTTTTTTCTGAAACTGTACTGACCGGACTGGCGCTCAAAACCATGTCGGAATACACAGGGAACCTTTCCCCGGATGAGATCAGCCTCCTGAAGAGCGATCTCCGCAACATCGTTTCCGGCCGTTTTATTCCCCCGGCAGCCGATGCCGCTCTTCTTGAGGCGGCCGATCACTACAGGCACATGCGGGATATCGGCCGCCAAGGGCTTTCCGCCCTGGCCCTTGCCTCCATGATCCTGGGCACAATCATCGTCCTGGTGCGCATACGCCCGGGAATGAGGGCCCGCAATCATGTGGAGAAAATGATCAGCATCACCCTGATCACCTGTTCGACGATTGCCATATTCACAACCGTCGGTATCGTCCTTTCGGTCCTGTTCGAGTCCATTCTTTTTTTTCAGCAGGTTCCGGTCACCGAGTTCCTTTTCGGGCTGAAATGGAGTCCCCAGATGGCCATCCGGGCCGACCAGGTTGCAGCTTCCGGATCATTCGGAGCTGTTCCGGTTTTTGCCGGCACCGTAATGATTTCCACCATCGCCATGCTGGTTGCCGCCCCCCTGGGATTGATGTCGGCGATCTATCTGTCCGATTACGCCGACAGAAAATTCAGGGCCGCCGTCAAGCCCCTGCTTGAGATACTGGCCGGCGTCCCCACCGTGGTCTACGGATTCTTTGCCGCCTTGACGGTGGCACCGGTGATCCGTCAGTTCGGCGAGAGTCTGGGGTTGTCGGTGTCATCGGAATCGGCCCTGGCCGCCGGGCTGGTCATGGGGATTATGATTATTCCCTTTGTCATGTCCATTTCAGATGATGTCATCAATGCCGTTCCCCAGGCCCTGCGCGACGGTTCCTATGCCCTGGGGGCCACGAAGAGCGAAACCATCAAGAAGGTTATTATCCCTGCCGCCCTGCCCGGGATTGTCGGCGGGATGCTGCTGGCCGTGTCGCGCGCCATCGGCGAAACCATGATCGTGGTCATGGCCGCCGGCCTGTCCGCCAACCTGACCGCCAACCCGTTGCAGGCGGTGACGACCGTCACCGTGCAGATAGTGACACTGCTGGTCGGCGACCAGGAGTTTGACAGCCCCAAGACCCTTGCCGCGTTTGCCCTCGGCCTGCTGCTGTTTGTCGTAACGCTTATCCTCAACATCATAGCCCTGTACATTGTCCGCAAATACAGGGAACAGTACGAATAATGCCGATAGCCGGCGATTCAAGAAAGGATGCCTTGCCCATGCAGGATGTGGAACCTTCCGCCCCGTCATCCGTCAGGACCATTGATATTATCAATCGGAGGCTGAACAAACGGTACCGGGCTGAAAAGCGTTTCAAGCGCCTTGGCCTGGCGGCGATCCTCAGCAGTTTGCTCTTCCTGGGTCTCCTGTTTACCAGCATTGTCAGCCAGGGGTATTCGGCCTTTGTTCAGACCTATATTCTGCTCGACATCCACTTTTCTCGGGATGCCTTCGACGTCAGCAACCTCGCCGGCGCGGATTATAACGGCCTGATCAGGAAATCCCTTCAATCCCTTTTCCCTGAAGTGCGGGACCGCCAGGAAAAAAGAATGCTCAATGGTCTTGTCAGTTCGGGTGCGCCGTTCCAGATCCAGAAGATGGTGATGAGCGATACTTCGATGATCGGATCAACCCGTTCCGTCTGGGTTCCCGCCGACGATGATGTCGACATGCTCATGAAGGGCAGGATTGACAGGTCGGCGCCTGAAGCGGAAAGAAGACTCAAGGACGTTCAGCTTGGCTGGATAGACGGACTCCGCGGCGACCTCCGGTTGAAGAAGAAGTTCAACAGGATCTTTTTCACCAGCGGCGATTCGCGGGAGCCGGAGCTGGCAGGAATCCTCGGGGCTACGATGGGATCAATGTACACGCTCATTGTCACCCTCCTGCTTTCGTTTCCGGTCGGAGTGGCCTCGGCGATTTACCTGGAGGAATTTGCCCCGAGAAATAAATGGGTCGACCTGATCGAGGTCAATATCAACAATCTGGCCGCGGTCCCGTCCATCGTCTTCGGCCTGCTCGGCCTGGCGGTTTTTCTGAATTTTTTCGGCCTGCCCCGTTCGGCGCCCCTGGTCGGAGGACTGGTTCTGACCCTGATGACTCTGCCCACCATTATCATTGCCAGCAGGGTCTCCATTCAGTCGGTCCCTCCTTCAATCCGCGAAGCCGCCCTGGGCGTCGGCGCCTCAAAAATGCAGACTGTGTTTCACCATGTCATGCCGCTTGCCATCCCGGGCATGCTGACCGGGACAATCATCGGCATGGCCAGGGCGCTCGGCGAAAGCGCCCCACTGCTGATGATCGGCATGGTGGCCTTCATCGTCGATCCTCCCGGAGGAATTCTCGAGCCGGCCACGGTTCTGCCGGTGCAGATATACTTATGGGCCGACAGCCCCGAGCGGGCTTTCGTGGAACGGACTTCCGCCGCGATTATTGTTCTGCTCGCCTTTCTCATGGTCATGAACGCTGCCGCGGTATTCCTGCGCAGCAGATTCGAACGGCGATGGTAGGGAAGGGAATAGTAAAGTTAAAGAGAATATTAACGCATTGATAATCAGTTTTTAACAATCAGGTGGTATCTTATCGGCAAGATAAAAGTATTACTGCCTGGAGGAAAATTATTATGAAAAAAAGTATTGTTGTCGGACTTGCCGCCGCTCTTTGTGTAAGCGGGGTTGCTGTCGAAGCTTCCGCCCGTGATTACATCTCCATCGTCGGTTCGTCCACCGTGTATCCTTTTGCCACCACTGTTGCGGAACAGTTCGGCAAGGCCACCAGATTCAAAACACCCAAAATCGAATCAACCGGGTCGGGCGGTGGGTTAAAATTGTTCTGCTCCGGGATCGGCACCGAATATCCGGATATAGCCAATGCCTCACGCCGGATAAAGAAGTCGGAATATGAACAGTGCCGTGAAAAAGGGGTCAAGGAGATTGTCGAGGTCAAGATCGGCTACGACGGAATCGTCCTGGCCAACTCCAAAAACGCGCCGCAGATGGATATTGAGCGCAAGGACCTGTTTCTGGCCCTGGCCAAAAGTGTGCCCGATCCGGCGAATGAAGGAACGTTCATAGATAATCCCCATAAGACCTGGAAGGACGTTAACCCGGCCCTGCCGGCGGTAAAGATTGAGGTGCTGGGACCGCCGCCGACCTCCGGTACCCGGGACGCCTTTGTCGAGCTGGTCATGGATGAAGGGTGTGCCGCGTTCCCGTCGATCGAGGCCCTGAAAAATACCGACAAGGACAGGTATAAAAGCATCTGCCAGACCATCCGAGAAGACGGCGTTTATATAGAGGCCGGTGAAAACGACAACCTGATCGTCCAGAAATTGAATGTCAATCCGGATGCCTACGGCATCTTCGGCTTCAGTTTTCTTGATCAGAACACCGACAGGATCCAGGGCTCGAAAATCGAGGGAAAAAGTCCCGCCTTCGAGGAGATCGCTGCCGGGGCGTATCCTGTCTCCCGCCCGCTGTATTTCTACGTCAAAAAGGCCCACATCGGGACAATTCCCGGCATTGAGGAATACCTGGCCGAATTTACCAGCGACAAGGCCTGGGGCGAAGAAGGGTATCTGACCGATAAGGGCCTGATTCCCATGCCGGATGATGAGCGGCTCCGTTTTGCCGATGACGTCAAATCACTCAGGCCCCTTACCATGGAATAGACAAGACCACAAATCTATGGTTACAGTGCGGGTATGGAGACGGGGTCCGGCCCGCACTGTTTCTTTCATGCAGGAGGTATTGATGGGAGAGCGCAGGAATGATTGCCACGGCAGTGCCCCACCGAAGGGACGACCGTGGATAAACGGAATAAGTACCAGGGGGAGGGGATAGTGTTCCGGATTCAGGGCCGCCGATTACGGGGCGGGCAATCGTGATGAACAAGATGGTGCGTATGGAGGACAATCCCGTGAGCAGGGAAGACAGAAGAACGGTCGGCAAGCCGTTCTCCGGTTCCCCGCGCATGATCTGCAGGAATGTCAACGTTTTTTACGGCGACAAGCAGGCGATCCAGGAAGTCTCCATTGATATAGGCCGGAATGAAGTCCTGGCGATGATCGGACCTTCCGGCTGCGGCAAGTCGACCTTTCTCCGCTGCCTGAACAGAATGAACGATACCATTGACAACTGCAGGGTGACCGGAGAGATCAGGCTGGATGACATGGACATCTATGACAGGAAGGTCGACGTTGTTCCTCTCCGGGCCCGGATCGGCATGGTTTTTCAGAAGCCCAACCCCTTTCCCAAATCAATCTACGACAATGTCGCCTATGGCCCGAAAATTCACGGCCTGGCCTCAACCCGGAGGGAACTGGACGAAATTGTCGAAACTTCATTGACCAAGGCGGGATTATGGGATGAGGTCAAGGAAAGGCTGGCGCAACCCGGCACCGGGCTCTCGGGAGGGCAGCAGCAGCGGTTGTGCATTGCCAGGGCCATTGCGGTCAGTCCGGAGGTCATCCTCATGGATGAACCATGCTCCGCCCTTGACCCCATAGCCACCGCCACCATTGAGGAACTGATCAACGAGCTCCGGACACAGTACACCATAGTCATCGTTACCCATAACATGCAGCAGGCGGCGCGGGTTTCCCAGCGTACCGCATATTTCCATCTCGGCGACCTGATCGAGGTGGGCTCCACCAAGCGGATATTCACCAATCCCATCCATCCCCTGACCGAAGATTATATCACCGGCAGATTCGGCTGATCGTTCTTTATTTCCGCGTCTTGCCGGGACACCATAAAAAAAGGCTGTCCGCTAACGGACAGCCTTTTTGTTACCATCTGTTTCCAGGTATGAAGTTATTCAGCCTTCGGATGGCAGGTGGTGCACTTCTTCAGCTCTTTGGCGCGTTCGGCATCCTCGACATTCTTGTGGCATTCCAGGCACAGGCCGTGTCCGGCGTCCTTGGTCCAGGCACCGGGAACATAAAACTCGCTCTTATGGCAGGCATCGCATTCAATGGTTTCCTGATGTGCGGCATGCGGGAAGACAGCCGGTTTCGGCTTTTCGGAGCCAGCCATTTCCAGGGTGATCTCAGCGGGACCCTTGTCTTCCTCGGCCATGCCTACACCGGCAAAGCCTGCGACAGAAAGAAAAGCAATTGCCACTCCGTACAGAATTACCTTTTTCATTGTTCCTCCTTTCTCAATGAGAATGTGGTTGATGGATTGAGGATACTTTCTAATATCCTTCAAATAATCCGGTCTATAACGGGTTTTCAAATTCTTGTCAAGACGGATTCAATACCGTCTCCGTTGTTGTCCTGTGAATCGAATGTCAATTCGCGTAGCTGTGCAGCCCGGACAACAGGTAGTTGACCCCGAAGTAGGTGAAGAACACCGAGACAAAGCCGATGATCGCCAGCCAGGCGATGCGGGCGCCGGTCCAGCCGCGGGTAAACCGGGCGTGCAGGGTCGAGGCG
>DSAE01000006.1 GCA_011372855.1 Desulfobacteraceae bacterium | reverse complement strand
TCCGACTCGGATTCCGATTCCGACAGCGACTCCGACTCGGATTCCGATTCCGACAGCGATTCCGATACCGATACGGATTCCGATACCGACTCCGATACGGATACCGACAACGACACCGACAACGACACCGACAACGATACGGACAATGATGCCGACGACGACCTCGACCATGATATCTCGAATGTCGAGTTCTACGCTGTCAACGCCGGTGGCGAATATATTTCGATCAAACTTGACTACACGGGATCGGCGCAGGACTCCTTCAGGGATGCCGGTCAGCCCCAGTCATTGTTCGACGACATTGACAACCTGCTTTCAGGAACGGCATACGACGGATATGAAGTCGTCGGCTACACCATCAAAGCCGGCCAGGACTTCTCCTACTGGGGCGATACGCCGTCTTCGGAAACTCCCGGCCAATTCAATGATTCCGACCTTGAGGGCACCTTCAACGGCACCTCCGTCTCCATAGGCGGGCTGTCATCTTCGATGCAGGCATCATCCACCGACCAGGATGAGTTTGAATCCGACGATGATGACAATCTGTATGATCAGTACGGCATGGAGGGAGACGATTGGGACCAGGTTCAGGACCCTTACCAGTCGGATGATTCGGACTGATATCTTGTACGGATCGATACGAACCGGCAGGGGAAATTCCTCTGCCGGTTTTTTTGTCCGCCCCCTCCCGCCCGTTTGCAATAATTGAGAGATGTCCGCCCGGGAAAGGTCCGCGCCCGGAAATCTCTCAAGGTACATCTCAGCGAAAAATGGCAGCCCAGGACGGGCACCGATGGGCTCGTTTCTCTCTTTGCTTGCCTATTGCAAACGAAATCTATAGAATGCAAGGCATGAACCAGGTGACGACCGTCTCGGACAAAACAGGCCTGGCCCCCGGCACCCTGATCCATGTCGGCCAGCCCTCCGGCACCCCCGGCCGTATCACGGCCATCGATTACTCAAGGGACTTTCTTGAAGAATTCAAAGTACATACCATTGAGGATCTCCTGCCCTGCCGGCAAAGAAAATCAATAACCTGGGTCAATATCGAGGGGTTGAACAACATCGGCTTCATCGAATCCCTCGGCGCCCATTTCGACATTCATCCGCTCATCCTGGAGGACATCCTCAACACCCATCAGCGGCCCAAAATCGAGGAACACGAACAGTATCTTTTCCTGGCGCTGAAACACGTCTCCATTGACCCGCATGAATTGGCTGTTGACTATGAGCAGGTCAGCATTCTGATCTTCGAGGATTTTGTCTTTACCTTCCGGGAGCGCTCCGACGACCTCTTTCAGCCCATCCGCGCCCGGCTGACCCAGGAAAAGGGAAGGTTGCGCGGCAACGGCGTCGACTACCTGGCCTATGTCATCCTTGACAATATCGTCGACAATTATTTCTCCCTGCAGGATGCTCTTGACACCATTCTGGAATCCGTTGAGGAGGATCTCCTTGCCCGGCCCGGCCCCGAAACCCTGGCCGTCATCCAACGCATCAAGCGCGAACTGATCTTTATCCGCCGGAGCATCTCGCCTGTGCGGGAAATTCTGACCGAACTGCTCCGCAGCGATTCTCCCCTGATCCAGGAAAAAATGCATGTCTACTACCGGGACATCCTGGACCACGCCGTCCGCCTCCTGGAGTCCATTGATGCATATCGGGACCTGATCACCGGGATGCTCGACGTCTACCTCTCCAGCGTCAGCAACAGGATGAACGAGATCATGAAGGTGCTGACCGTGTTTGCGTCGATCTTCATCCCTCTGACCTTTGTTGCCGGCATCTACGGCATGAATTTCGAATACATGCCCGAGCTGAAATGGAAATGGTCCTATCCGATCCTCTGGCTTTTTTTTGTGCTCGTGCCGATCTTTCTCCTGGTCTATTTCCGAAGAAAAAAATGGCTGTAGGAATGAGGCGGCAGCAACGGATTTGCATTCAGGCTGAAGATCAGCTGTGATGAAGATGAAAAAAACGGGAGGAACCATGGATATAGGATTCATCGGCCTCGGCAGCCTGGGCCGGGCCATTGCCGGACGGTTGCTGGACTCCGGCCACTCGCTGACCGTCTGGAACAGGACTCCGGGAAAAGAGACCGGGCTGGGGGCCGAATGGGTCGGCAGCCCGGCGGCCATGACCGGCCGGGCCGGGGTTATCTTTCTCTGTCTGTTCGACAGCCGGGCCGTGCGCCAGGTCCTGACCGAAAGCGACGGCCTGTTTGCCGGCGATGTCGGCGGCAAAATAATCATCGACCTGACGACCAATCATTTCCGGGATGTGGCGGACTTTCACGGGCTGTGCGCCGCCCGCGGCGCCGCTTATCTGGAAGCGCCGGTGCTGGGGAGCGTCGTTCCCGCCTCCCGGGGGGAGTTGACCGTGCTGGTCAGCGGCGAAAAAGAAGCGTTTGACCGGACCCGCCCGCTGCTGGACGACATCGGCAAACATGTGTTCTATCTTGCCCGGCCGTCCATGGCCACCAGGATGAAGCTGATCAACAACCTCGCGCTGGGCGGCTTTATGGCGACCATTGCCGAGGCCCTCGCCCTGGGGGAAAAGACCGGGCTCAAGCCGGAAACCATCCTGGACATCCTGTCCGTCGGAGGAGGCAATTCCCTTGTGCTCGCCGCCAAGAAGAATAAACTGCTGACCGGGGACTTCAGCACCCACTTTTCCGCCGCCCTGATGCGCAAGGACCTGCACTGCCTCATGGATCTGGCCTACGACCAGCAGAGTCCCCTCTTCATGGGGGCGATGGCGGGGGAAATCTTTGCCATGGCCTGTGCAGAAGGGTTGGCGGACGAGGATTTTTCGGCGGTCTACAGGATCTTCCGGGGCAGGAAAGGCAACGGGGAGCAGGAATAGCGAGCCATGGGCATGCATCCCGATGCGGAGCAATTCTACCGGCAGGACTTTGGTGCCGAACAGGAACTGCTCAGGACGATCAGGGCCGGCCTGCTGGCTGATCCCGGCCACCCCGTGACCGTTCCGGATGGCCTGAAATTCACTTTTGATCCCCGCCTTTCCCAGGTCTATATCACCCTCTTCCAGGCAGGAGCAAAACCGCTGCGCTGGGGCAGCCGAAGAAACACCCTTGCCGCCACGCTGACGCGGGTCATCGGGAAGCTCAGAAGCCTCGACAGGTTCCCGGACTTTGGTGTCGGCGATCCTTCCCGCTGCCGGATCCTGCTCGAGGTGGTCATCGAAGAATATCCCAGCGATCCTAAGCGGTTGACCACGGACGAGCTGAACGAAAACCGGATCGAGCCGGGCATTGACGGCCTCCGATTCACCTGCAACGGCCGGCTGTACTACTTCATGCCCACGGACGCCGTCACCCACAGCCTGATGACCGTCAAGCAGATCCTCAATTTCCTGGCCAGGCGGACAGGGATTGCCAAAAAAACCAACCGGATTTCCCACCGCGCCGCCATGATGGGCTCCCTGATCACCGACTGCCGGCGGATCAGAAGCTTTGCCTGCATAAGCTTCAGAGACCGGGCGCTGCCCCTGTACCGCGGATATCCGGTGCCGGTGGAAATGAGCAGGGACCGCCTAAGGGAATGCGTCGTCGGGGGTTCGGACTGGATCCTCCGCCACATGAAGCCCAATGGCCGGTTTCTCTATTATTATGACGGGGTGCGGGATTCCGAGGTGGATTTTCAGCACCCGAACATGACCGACCCCCCTTATTACAATATCCTCAGGCACTCCGGGGGCACGATTACCCTGCTCAGGGCGTATGAACTGACCGGTGAAAAAAAGTACCTGGATGGGGCGGCGGCATCCATGGAATTTTTTCGTACCGTTGTCAGGGAGCATGCATATCAGGGCCGTTACGCCTGCTACCCCTTCTTCAACAAAAAATCCAAGCTGGGCGGGGCGGGCATAGGCCTGGTCGCCCTGCTCCACCATTACCGCCTTTCCGGCGATGCCCGATACCGGCAATACATCGACGGTCTGGCCAATCATATCCTGTCCAGGATTTCTGACAGCGGCGAAATGATCGGCTATTTCATTCATCCCCGCTTCAACGGGGGCGGGGAGATCCTCAATCCGGACGAAAAAACCAGGGAAAAGCTCTTTTCCTTTTATTACCCGGGGGAGGCCCTGCTCGGCCTGGCCCTCTATCTCCACCATATACCGGACATCGACCCGCGGTTCAGGGATCAGATCATGGCCGGGAGCAAAAGCGCCCTGGACTTTCTGATCCACATCCGGCCCCGGAAATATCATTATCTTTTCGCCCCGCTTCCCTCCGACGGATGGCTGATGCAGGCCATTGAAGAATGGGTGAAGATAGACGGCTTCGCTGAGCAGAGTTACATCGATTTTGTCTTCAATGACGCCCAGGCCATGATCGATCATATGTACCAGGAGGACGACGCCCCCTGTTTCGACTATATCGGGGCATACTATTACCGGTACGGCGAGCATGCCTACCCGGACGGAGCGCGTTGCGAAGGGTTGATGGCCGCCTGGTGTCTGGCCCGGCACCTGGGCGACACCAGGCGCGCGGCGCACTTCATGAAATACCTGCACAAGGCCGCCAGAAGCCTCCTGTACACCTACAATACCCCGGAATCCTGTTACGCCCATTTCAACCCGGAAAAAAGCATCGACAGTTTTCGTTTCAAGCTGACCAGGCAGTGGATGCGGGTGGACTCGGTCCAGCATGCGGCCTGCTTTTTTGCCCGACTGTACAACGCCATGGAGGTCCCCTGCGCCGCACCTGAACCACGGAGAGGCAAAGCACCGATTGCCGGCCCCGCGCAACCCGGGCGATTGTCGCCTGGTTCATAATGACCCATATGCAGACGATAATGGACCGCCGGAAATTCATTTATGTTTTCGCTCCACATCCCGATGATGAGACCCTGGCCTGCGGAGGAACGATCGCCACAAAGATTGCCCAGGGTTGCACCGTAAAAGTGGTTGTCCTGACCGATGGGAGGGGGTCCCATCGGTCATACGACAACCCCCTGCTGCACACGCTGGCCGAGCGGCGGGAACGGGAATCGCAGGCGGCCCTTGGATTGCTGGGGGTACAACGAAATGACATCACCTTTCTCCGCCATGAAGACCGCGGGCTCGAGGCTTCCCGGCAGCAGGCATACGATGCCGTCCTCAGCCTGCTGATACCGGACAGGAACCGTATCGAGGAAGTCTATTTCCCCCACACCTATGACAGCCATCCCGATCACATAACCACCTACGAGATTGTCAGTGAAGCGCTGGATATCCTGCAATACAGAGGATCGCGCTTCATGTACATGGTCTGGGGAGAGGCCGGCAACCTGTTCTTCAGCAAAAGCGTTGTCCGGGATATTGCCCAGGTGATTGAATTGAAAAAAAAGGCGATTCAGCTCTATACCAGCCAGATCGAATGCATCGTGCCGGAACAGAAGGAACCGAACCTGACTCCCTCGTTTCTCCAGGCTTTCCAGAAACCCACCGAAGTCTTTTTTGTGTACAGAAACCATTTGACCGCCTATCATCCGCCGCCGTCAAAACAGCTCTTTCGGCCGCGCGACGCCCACGCCGAAAGGTTTACGCGGATATACAAGGCGGCAAAATGGCAGAAGAAGGAAACCGTTTCCGGCGTCGGTTCAAAAATTCGCTACACCAGAAAAATACGTGAGGTCCTTCAAGGCATCATTGACAGGCATGCAGGAGGGAGTCCGCTGGTCATCACCGACCTGGGATGCGGGGACTGCAACTGGATGAAGGAGGTCAATTTAAGGGACAGCCTGTATATCGGCATCGATGTCGTCGCCGAGATCATCTTCACCAATCTGATCAATTACCCCAATACGGGAATGAATTTCCAGCTCGCCAATATTGTCGAAATCGACCTGCCCCGGTCAGACTACATTATCTGCAAGGATATCTTCACCCACCTTCCCTTTGCGGATATCCATCGGGTCATTGATCATATCATCGCCAGTAATTCCAACTACCTGCTTGCCTACTCGGACGTGGAGACAACAGCCAATGGTGATTGCAAGCTTGGCGACTGGCGCAGGCTGAACCTGACAAAGCCGCCGTTTCATTTCCCCGAGCCGGAGGTATGGCATGAGGAATACCTGTACAAAAACAGCTTCGCGGTCTGGAAAATCAGCGACCTGCCTGCAGGCCCTTATTCGTAGAAACCCGATACCCGTCCCCGCTGAAAAACATGCCCGGTGGATTCCAGCACATGGCAGGAATACCCATCGGCCGAGTCAATGCCATGCAGGGCGGCCAGGTAGGCGAACTGCTGTTCAAGGGACAGCATCTTCCTCTCATACGCTTCCGACGGGAGCAGGATAAACGATCTGCCGCCGCTTGCCAGCTTCAACCCCCGGCATGCCATGTTCATGTCCTGTTGCGCCCTGGGATCCGCCCTGGTCTCCGCGGTGATTGTTTCCAGCTTGAAGGCGAGGTTTTCCAGGCCCTCTCCCAAAATTGAGATGAACCCGCTCTTCCTGCGAATTTTATCCATGTCTCTCTCCACGGCGGTCTTGAGGTCCTTCCGGGTGCATCCCCAGCGCAGTGAACGGTCCTTGCCGGCAACTGTCAGATAGACAAAGTTCTCTGCGGGCGACACCCGATATTTCTGCTCGTAGGCATACAGTGCCAACCCGTCATGCCGAGGCGGCCTGCCGGTAATCATATCGGCAATGCAGGCAAAAACTCCGGCTTCGGGATGCTCCGTGAACTCTTCGGCAAAGCTGTCCCGCAATGCCCGGGGCAGGGAACCGTCCCAGTCTATTCCCGAAGCCTTGAGCGGCAAACCCTCGGGAAGGATGTACATGGTCCCCAGCAACACTGCATCCCCGCCCTTTTCCGTCAGCAAGGGCTTTCCGGTGCCAATCTCCCGCAGGCTCCAGAATATGCTGTATCGTCCAGGCTTGCAGCCGGCCTGAAGCCTGACGAAATGATAGTCGATGAGAAACGGCCGGCCATGGGCCATGGAGGAATCGACGGCGCCGTCCGCGAACAGGTGAACTTCCTGGAACGTATTGTTGAAGAGGTGGGAAACACCGCGAATGACCACTTCATAGTATTCAATCTGCAGATCCGTCCTGACCACTGTTTGGAGGAGAAAGCCGGAACCGATACTGACGGATTCCGGCAGCCGGGCATCGACGATTGCCCCTCCGCCCATGGCGACCTCCTGGAAACCCGTATGCCGGGCCGGAGCGGCAGTCAGGGCCAGATCGGTTGCCCGGACGGCCGGCGGGGTGATTCTCTTGCGGCCGACGACAAAGGGGTCCGTTGTTTTTTCAGGCGGAATACGGGGGGGACTTTCTGCAAATGTGAAACTGAAATATCCTCGAGAGATCTCTTTCGAGAGTTCATGGGCCCTGTCCAGGCTCGACAGCTTGCTGAAAATTTTCTTCGCATCTTCCGTTTCGGCCAGATGAACGCCTCCGTTCCTGAGAGACAGCGGGAAAACGCGTAACTCAGTGAACACGTTCTTTCTGATCAGCAGCTGGAAGAGTGCGGAGCGCCTGAGTTCCTTGTGTCCGCGGGTTCGATCAAGCAGAAAACATCCCATGTCATAGACGATGGGTTTGTTGTTGTATATCTCTATTCCATGCAACAGATGCGACGAATGCCCCAGTATGGCGTCACAGCCCATGTCAATCAATTTCCTTGCTTCGCGCCGGATAACCTCCCCGGGATGTTCTTGCCAATTTTCTATCCAGTGGGGCGAGACAATGATCAGATGGGCTTTTTTCCCGGCCTCCCGGACGACCGGAGCGAGAACGGACGAAATCGTGGCGGGGTCGCTGATCTGAAAAACCCCGGCCTCCTGTTCGGTGGCTCCCCCATTCATCGGCCGGACCGAACAGAAGCTGATGACGCAGATTACCGTTTCGTTGATCACCAGATAGACCGGTCTACCCGCTTCGGCGATATTCATGCCGCTTCCGCAATGGGCGATATGCATGGAATCAAGGCAGCCAACCTGGAATCTGAGGGCTTCGGCGCCGAAATCCATTGCATGGTTGTTGCCGGTGGTGACCACATTGAAACCGGCATCGGCGAGAAAGGCCGCAAGCGTCGTGCTGGCCCTGAAATAGTAGGGATTTTTCTCTCCCTTGGGCCGCATCGTCCCCACACTGGCAATAACCGTCTCCAGATTGCACAGGTTAATGTCTCCGTCAGCCAGGATATTGGACACATCGTCGAGAATGGTATGTACAGGGTTTCGGGGATAATACCTGTGCATGTCGCGGGCCAGCATCAGGTCGCCAGCCGCATTGAGGATGATTTCGTCATCCCCGGAGCCTGCCGACCCGCTCTTTTCCCCTCCGGTGCGTTCTTCGTCGAAAAGCTGAATGAGCAGTCTCGCCGGCGCCGGGTCCCCGGCCGAAAACCGGAGACCGGCTCCAACATTGCCGAACGCTAGACACTCCCCCTGCCGCAGAGGCACGTTTGATCCCTCCCCGGCAAGGTGCGTGACGGCGCCGGGTCCGCCCGAAAGCAGTGTCATGAAGACGGAAGTCCGTTCCCGGAGGTCAGCCATGACGGAGCGCAACGGAGTATCGTCCTTGCCGGCACATTCGATTATGTATGCTGTATGGTGCGCTGTATCCGCCGCCAGCATACTTGTCCGTTGGAATATGCGTTGAACGATCGGGTCCGCCGTGCCGGCGGGGATGGAAAATCTGTCGGCCTCAATGAATCCGTAATACTTCAACGAGGCAAGATACTCGCTTTCATCGCGGGAAAGATGCTTCTGTATGGAACGGACACCCTGTTCGTCGTTGACGACGTCGATTTCCATCGCCGCATTGCTGAAATCGGGGATATCCGTCGTTTTCCAAAGGGCCAGATATTTCCCCTTTTCCGGGATATCATCAATGATTTCCACGGGCTCCGGGAGGGAATACGGAGGTATCTGCAGGTTGATGCTGCGCCAGCCGCCGTCATTGTGAAGATCCCGGCTCCGGTCACAGCCGCTGTAATGCGAAGCGGCAAAATATTGCGAGCCGCTGTTTTTTATGTTCGCCAGTACCTTGATGACATTGCGCACCTTCAGATGGGTCAGGACATCCCTGACCAGGACCAGGTCGGACGTGTCCAGGGAGGCTGATGTGATGTCGGCATGGGTAAAGGAACACAAGCCGGGCGGATATTTTTTCCTGTTTTCCTCAATCAGGGGGGCAACAATGTCGATCCCGTGATAGTGCTCGATGTGTATGCCGTCCATCATGCGGATGAACCAGTTGCAATCACCGCAGCCCAGATCCAGAACGGTTTTGACCCCGTAGCGCCCAAGCACTGCGGCCAGATTTTTCCGCAGATGTACTGTTGCTTCGATGGTCGAGCCCTGGCCTGAAACCGACCGTCCTTTCTTCCTTGCCGATCGGAACGCCCGCGAGAAAATCTTTTCCGGATCTCGCCGGGCGTTGCGCAGGGGATGAGTCGGGTGGGCAAGGGCAAACCAGCAATCCACCGAACGCTCTGTTGCCGCTGACCTTTCCAGGCTCACCCCGGCCGCCATTTCGAAATCAATAATCGACCGCCGCGAACCGAGGGGATACAGGTCGAGGTCCCGCAACGCCTCCTTGTCGCCGGTTTCACGGATGCCCAGGAGGTGGTAAAATCTTTTTTTGGAAATGAGCGCCCTTTGTTCGAGCTCCCTTCTGTTGACTGCTTTTCTGAAATCCGGGGTGCCGGGTCTTTTCCCGGTGTGATAGAGATGGTAGATATAATGTTTCCGGGGTGAGAATATATCCCAGCCATGGGTCCACAGCTTCAGGGAAATGGCGATTTCTTCCTCTTCCCAGTCGAGACAGGGGTCATACGGGACCTCCTGCAGAAATTGCGAGGGGCCGAAGGCAAATCCCGCGGCATAGAAGAATCCCCTGATCGGTTCCTCGGCCGGCGGGTCGGGCTCGAGCAGAAACATGTTCCCGCGGATATTGTAGTCCGCGACAAAACAGCAGCTTGCGAACCTGTTTTTTCTGCTGTGCGCGGCATTGACAACGGGCGGAATCCGCGACTTGACATCGGGCAGTTCGTAACCGGCGGGATAATGGCTGAGTAGAGGTCTGGCCGATGGGCATTTTTGTAATTCCTCGATAAAATACCTGTCCCAGTTCTGCTCAAAAAGCATGTGACTGTCGACAATGAGCGTGTATTCCTCTCCGTCCCAGAATTCCTGGGCAATTCGTCTTGCCCAGCAGACGCCACGTGTTTCCTGGTAGGGGATGCGGGTAATCCTGATGGCATCAGCATACCCCATGTCGGGATCAAAACACCTGAAGGCGTCCTCATCCGAGTATTGCCAGCAGATCCCGACGGATATGTTTTCCGGCCGGGATGCTTTGTGAAACAACCCGTTGATGGTTTTTTCACATTCACAATCCCGGTAACTGGCGAGCAGCACGAATATTCTGTCACTATGCATGTGCAATTCCCACCGACCTCAGGGACACGGATCACTCTCGGTCGAATTTCTTCCGCATTATGACGGCATTCCGCTTGATGACTTTAACCTGCCTCGTGTTAAAGCCGATATCCCGTCGTCCCCCGCTTCCTTTCCCGCACTCCCTGCTGGCCATTATGTTGGTGGATGTCTCGATGTCGGCACCCGGGGCGCACTCATGGCCAAGACCGAAAGCATGGCCCATTTCATGTTCTTCAGGGCTTTGAATGGTATGATTCAACCTTTCCCAGTCTAACAGAATGTAAGGTCTGTTGCTGTTATTGACTCCGTGGCTGTTTTTTTCGGCAAAGCCCTTGCCGGCGGAGTAACTGTCGATAATATAGAAGTTGATGGCCGCTGGATCAACCACGCGCGGATCCGGACAGGCATTGAAGAGGTCCCGCCAGTACCCGGAATTGTACTCCCCGGTGAAATCCCCTATGCGGATGAATGCACAGGAGGTGTCCTGTATCTCCTCAAAGGTATGCAATCCTTTGAAGCGGAAGCGAACAAGGGTTTGATTGTCTTCGGAAACAAAATACCTGTTCAGGATGTCGACCTCATTGACCGCGGTTTCCGTGTCAACGGCATCGTTAATGTGCTGCTTGCCGGTGAGAACAACAAAATGGACATCGAATACCGGGATGTCCTGCCTGTCGTCCCAGGTTGAACAGGCCAGGAGAGAAAGGCAGGCCAGGACCAGCGGCAGGATCCGAAGGGCATGGCTGCCGGGAAGAATGCGTCTGCCGCCAGCAACGATTCGGATGATCGGGCAATGACCCTGTTGCCGGCATCTTTGACGCGGCAGCCGTGGGATGCTCTCCGAAAACACGTCTCGGCGCCCCTATTTCTTTCCCCTGCTGATGAGCAATGCGAGCTTGACCCTGCTTTGCGCCCCTGTCTTGGCAAAAATGGAACCGAGATGGGCCTTCACGGTCCGCTCCGATATGTACAGCCGCTCCCCTATGGCCTGGTTGGAAAGACCCTCGGCGACAAGAAGGGCAATCTCCCTTTCCCGCTGGGTGAGCGACGCCAGAACCTGCGGCGGCTCGCTTCCCCCGGCCGATTCTTCAAGCGGGGTGATGGACCTGATCAGCCGGCTGAGGATTTCCTGGCCGAACCAGACCCTGCCCGAAAGGACAGCGTTCACGGCCTCGATGAGCCTGGCGGGAGCAATAAAGGTATTGGCATAGCCGATGACTCCCAGCTTCAGCAGCAGGGTGCCGTCATCCACGTTCGGCGTATCGGACAGGATAAATATCCTGGAGTTCGGCACCGCCCTGCAAAGCCTGGCAATGACCTGCCGGTCAACAAAGGATTGATGCACCAGCAGCAGGTACGGTTGGTCCTGCCCCACGGCCGCTTGCAGCATTTCAAAGGAGTTGATCTTGAATATCGTTCCCTTCCGGGCGGCCAGGATAGAACTCCATCTCTCCAGTACGGATTCTCGCCCGGAACACAGCAGAATGTTCATCTCTATCGCTCCCTCAGCGCCATTTTCTGTGCCCGCAGTGCCGGTTTCAGGAGATAGGAAAGAATAGTCTTCTTGCCGGTCAGGATATCCACCTCACCCACCATGCCCGGAATAATGGGCATGGGCTTCTCCTCGGTACCGAGAAAGTTTCTGGTTGTGCGGACCCGCACCAGGTAGAAGTTCTCACCCTTTTCATCGGTTATGCTGTCGGCGCTGATATGCTCGACGTCGCCTTCGAGGCCGCCGTAAATGGTGAAATCGTAGGCGGAGAACTTGACCAGCGCCTTCTGGCCGGGATGGAGAAAGGCGATGTCCGAGGGCTTGATCTTGGTTTCCACCAGCAGCGTGTCCTCCAGGGGGACGATTTCCATGAGATCCATTCCCGGCTGGATAACCCCACCGACGGTATTGACGAGAATTTGGTTGATTGTGCCCCGGACGGGCGATCTGACCAGAGTCCTTTTCAACCTGTCCTCAAGCGCGACAGCGGTCACGGAAAGCCCCTCCAGCTCCGACAGGATATCGTTGAGTTCCTCCTTGGCCTGATTCCGGTAATTGAGCCGCCGATCTTCTATGGATCGTTTTGCTTCCTGCAAACGCGACCGGACCTGGGGTATCTGGTACCTCGTTGATTCAAGGTCTCCGTTCAGCTTGTTTGCCTCCCGTTCCAGGCGAAGCATCTCCACCTCGGACACCGCTCCCTGCTGCACGAGAGGACGGGTCATATCCAGCTCACGCTGCAGGAACGACAGGCTTCTCTGCAGCTGCTTTTCCCTGGCCTGCAGCTCCGCCAGTTCCTGGGTCCGCTGGGTAGCCTGTTCCTCCAGGATGGCGATCTGGTTCTGGTACGCCTGTTGCCGGGAGAGAAAGAGGTTCTTTTCCCGGGCGGCGGCTTCAGGATTTTCCTCTGCCACATCGAGGGGAACTTTGAAATCCTCCCCTTCGGTCTCCGCCTCCAGGCGGGCGACCTTGGCCTTGAGCATCAGGTAGCGGTTGCGGCTCTCCCGGAACGGGGCAGAAAAGCGGGTGTCGTCGATTTTGAGGAGGAGTTGGCCCTGGTCGACGATTTCACCGACATTGACCAGGATCTCGGACAGGATGCCTCCCTCGAGATTCTGCACAACCTGAATCTGGCGGGAAGGAATAACCCGGCCTTGCCCCCTTGTCACCTCTTCCACCTCGGAACGGTAGGCCCATACGACGGCCACGACAAACAGCACCAGGATGAGCCAGAGAATGTTGCGGCCCCCTGGCGGCGACTGGTCCAGGATGGAATTGCGGATATCCGTGGTCAGGTCAACTTCCGCCAGGGGAAGCCGGCGGAAAATGCCCGGACCTTTCTTCTTTTTTGCCAACCTACTCTCTCCTATGACCCCTTCAACAACCCGCCTGCCAACCCTGACGGAGCTAAAACGACAAATGCCCGCTTTTGAGGTCATCCATGACGCTCTCTTTCGGGCCGTCGGCGATGATCTGTCCTGCATCCAGCACCACCACCCGCTCGACAAGATCAAGCATCGAGGCCCGGTGGGTAATGAGGATGCAGGTTTTTCCCTGGATAATCTCGGCAAGCCTGCGCTTCAACCCGGACTCGGTTTTATTGTCCATCGAACTGGTCGGTTCATCAAAAAGCAATATCGGCGGATCCAGGAGCAGGGCGCGGGCCATGGCGACGCTCTGGCGCTGGCCGCCGGACAGTCCCTTGCCGAACTCGCCCACCTGCATGTCAAAACCCAGGGGATTCTTTTTGACGAAATCGGTCACCCCGGCAAGTTCCGCCGCCCGAAGGATATCGGCGTCATCGACGCCGTAGGTGCCGAGAATGATGTTGTCGCGGATGGTGCCGCTGAACAGATTGACGTCCTGGGGAACGCAGCCGATGAAATGCCGCAGCTCGGAGGGATCGATCTGGCGGATGTCCGTGCCGTCCATGGCGACCATGCCGCCGGTTGGTTCATACAGGCCCAGCAGCAATTTACCCACCGTTGTCTTGCCCGAGCCGATGGGGCCGATGAGCACAACCCGTTCGCCGGCATTCATTTTCAGGGACAGATTGTTCAGCACCGGCGTCGTCGTCCCGGGATAGGAAAAAGTGACATTTTTCATCTCAATTTCCCCCCGGAAGCGGGTTCTGTGTAAAAATGTCTTCCCCTGCGGCCGTTCCACCGGTTTGCTCATGATCCGGTTCAGGGAGGCGAGCGCCTCCTTGGCCTGGTGATAGCGGGTTGCCAGGTTGACGACCTGGGACATGGGGTTGATGACCCGCCTGGTCAGGATAACGCAGGCAATGAGCCCGCCCTTGGTCAGGTCGCCGTTCAGAACCAGATAGACACCCACCACAACAACGGCCACCAGGGTGGTGTTGCGGATGAAGCCGGATACATGATTGACCGAATTGGACAGGAAGCGGGCTTTCGCGCCCCATCGGGAAATGAAACTGACCGATTCTTCCCAGGCCCTTTGCAGCTGACTTTCCGCCCCATGCATCTTGACCGTTTCAATGCCGCTCAACCCCTCGACAAGAATCGCGTTTTTCTGCGCCGACGCCTTGAATGTCCGTTGAACCGCCTGGCGCAGCGGTACCTGTACATACGCGGCATAGGCGACCAGGATGACCATGCCCGCAATATGAACGAGAACCATGACCCCGGCAAGATACCAGATGGCGAACAGCCCCAGGAACACAAAGGGCAGATCGACCACCGTGACAATGGAAAACGAGGTGATGAAATCCCTGATGCTGTCAAACCGCTGCAGGTTCTTGGCGAAGGCACCGACCGACTTGGGCCGCACCTCCATGCGCAGGCCGAGAACCCGCTCGAACAGGGCGGCGGAAATAATCAGGTTGGCCCTTTTCCCCGCCTCATCGACGAAATATCCCCGCAGCCCCCGCAGCAGCAGTTCGAAAAAATAGATAATCAGGATACCCGAGGTGAGAACCCAGAGCGTTTCGTAGGCCGCGTTGGCAATGACCTTGTCATAGACATTCAGAATATAGAAGGGCGTGGCAAGGCCGAAGATATTAATCAGCAGGGAAGCGATCAGCACGTCCCTGTACGTCCGCCAGGAGGAGAACAGCACCCCCCAGAACCAGCCCCCGGGACCATCGGCCTGCTTGTCAATATTCTGTTCGCTGATCTTGTACTCCGGCTGCACGAAAATGGCAAAACCGGTATAGACCTCTTCGATCTTCGCCAGGGGCAGTTTCTCCTCCCCCATGCCGGTCTCGGGAAAAACCACGGTCAGGGTTTCCGCTTCCCGGTCCATGGCGGTCAGGAGGCAGGCCCGGCGCCCTTCAAGCAGGAGGATTGCCGGAAGGGTCAGTTCATTGATGGCCAAAATGGCCTGCCGGAGGACCCTGGAAGATAACCCCGCCCTCCTGGCCGCCCGCGGGAAGAGTTCGACGGTCAGCGCATTGTTGACCAGGGGGAGGCCGGCCCTGACGACATTCCGGCTGACGGGCCGTCCGTGGAGCCGCGCCAGCAAGATGATACTGTCCAGCAACGGGTCGTTGTGGACATCCGTGTCGCCGGCCAGACGCCACCCGTCGAATGGCTGTTCATCCAAGGCCGCCTGCGTCCCCATAGTGTTTTCCGTTTTCTTGTTCATAAAATTACGCGGCACAGCTTGGATTCATCGACGGTAAATGATAGAATCAGAGAAACCGGGCAAGAAGGTCGGGCAGCGCGATACTCGCTGGGCGAGAAGTGTACCTGCCGGAATCGCTTTATGCCCATCCAATTGTTGACTGAAAAGCTGCGGGAAAAAAGAATATATAATATTACCATATATTGTTTCTTTGCACCAGCCGCACTGCGAAATTGTTTCTTTCACAACTCCAGGTGGAACCGGGTAAACGCCATGCTGTACATCGAACGGAACGAAGACGGGACCATACGGGCCATTCATCAGAGCCCGACCGGCAAAGCCTATGAACAGAAAAACCTCATGGACGAGGAAGTCCTTGCCTTTCTCGGCAGCGACGACGAGCTGGAATCATGGATCCATCTCCTTTCCCTCTCCGATGTCAGCATCATCAGAATTATCGAGGACCTGGTCGATGTACTGGTGAAAAAAAACGTCATCATGCTGACCGATCTGCCCCGGGAAGCCCGAAACAAGCTCAATGAGCGCAAGCAGGTCCGGGAACGGATGGAAGGCGACCAGCTGCTGGTCGACGATATCATCTGAAAAGTCCTGCTTTTCTGATTCCCTGCGGGACCAGGATCGCCCTCTTCCCGGGACTGTCCTGTCAGCCCCTCCGTTGTCCTGATCCGACTTCCTCCGGCTGTCCGATGAAATGACCCTGAATCCCGTCAAGATTGAGGTCGCGCAGCAGCGCGGCCTGCTCTTCATTTTCCACCCCCTCGGCAATAACCAGGATATCGAGGCTGTGAGCCACACCGGTGAGGGAGTCGACAAAAAAATGGCTGTCGGTGTCCCTTCCGGTCATTTCGTTGATATAGGCCCTGTCTATCTTGACATAGTCAGGCCGCAATGACTGCAGGTAGCCGAAATTGGAAAAGCCGTGGCCGAAGTGATCAAGGCCGTAGCCGTGACCAAGCTGCTGAATTTGCGCGCCGAAGTCACGGACGATATCCAGCAGTTGCACGGCGCTGTATTCGACAAGCTCAAAGCGCAGTTTCGGCGCCGTTGCCGGCAAGGTGCGAAGGGACTGCAGGACCCAGTCGCGAAAAGCCGGGTCCTTGAGCGATGAGGCGGATATATTGACCGCCAGCTGGTCGGCCCCCAGGCTTGCGGCATCGATCTGCATGGCCTTTTCCAGCACGATCCTGTCCAGGACCGAAACAAGACCGAGGCGCTCCGCCAGGGGAATAAACATCCCCGCTCGCAGCAGTCTGCCTGATTCCTCCCGGATCCGGGAAAAGACTTCGAAATGCAGAATGGTGTTGTAATCATTGCTGCGAACGGTTTTCTGGACAAACAGGTGAATATTTTTTTCCGCCAGCACCTGGTCGAGCAGATCTTTCCAGCCTCGTTGATCACGGACCGCGGCTTCGTTCTCTCCTGCCAGCGAATCAACATGCCAGGCGTTCGTTCCCGACTGCTGGGCCGCTCGCAAAGCTGTATCGGCGCCGGAAAGCAGTTGACCGAAATCCGTTTTCCGGTCATAGGTCACGCCCCCCACATGACCTGCATTATTGGTGAGGGTCCGCTGTTCCACCGCCAGCTGCGCGAATTCCCTGGCCAGGTCCTGGGCGATCAGCCGCACATCTTCCAGACCGGCATCCGGCAGGAATATGCCGAAATCCCCGCCGGAAAGCCGTGCCAGGGCGCCATGAGGAACCAGCTGCGTCAGGTCCCGGAGCCGCCCTGCGACCCTCTGCAGCAGGTCGTCGCCGGCCTGGAATCCTCTCTGACGATTCAATTCCTGGAGATCGTTGATCTGAAGGAGCAGAAATGCCCCCTTTGCCCCGCCTTTATCACGCTCCAGCCTGGCTGCAACCTGACTCTCCAGATAGCGGCGGTTGCCCAGCCCGGTCAGGGAGTCGGAATAGGCATTTTTTCTCAGCCGGTCCGCGACCCGCGCCTGTTCATCAAACATTTCCTTGATTTTGTAGGTCATCCGGTTCATGGCCTCCACCACGGTTCGCAATTCCCGGGTCCGCGGCAGGTCCTCCTGGATTTCGTATTGCCGCCTGCAGAGGGCGTCAGCCTGGTACTCCACCCTCTGCAGGGGTTTGAGCAGAAACTGCAGGCCGATGCCTCCAACCGTGATGACCGCCAGGCCCATGACGCCGTACCAGAGCGTGGTGCTGACAACCGTTTCCCACAGGGTTTTATAGGCATAACCGGGGTGGCTCTCGACAATCACCTGCCCTGCCTGGCGCCAGCCCGACATGACAATGGCCGACGCTCTCGGGGCTTCCAGGGGCACAAAGTGTATGAACCACTCCGGGACCCCCTCTATCCGGACCGGGAGGATTCTTTCCAGGACCACCTTGTCCTCGATATTCATGAACTGGATGGCTCTGTAATATCCGCGGTCGAACACCGCGTTGAACATGGTTTCGACTGCGGGCAGATCGTTTTCCGCCATGTACGGCGAAATGGACAGGCCCAGTGAGGTTGCCGTATCCTGGGCGTGGGATTCCAGCTGATCGACCAGGAACATCCGCGTCGTTTTCAGATTGGCCAGCCAGGTCCCCGCAAACAGCACAATGAACAGCACAAGGGTGAAAATCAGGAGTTGGCGGTATAATGTCATGGTGCGTCCTCGATCAATTTAGGCCATTGGGCATTCTTCCGAGCAGTTCCTTCCAGCGTTTCAGCCGGTCGCTGTCCCCCACGTGACGCCCCCTGCCGCGCTGCTTTGCTATCCAGAGACCGGCGCCGTTGAAACTGTAGACCGGCAGCAAGTCCGTCCTGGCTGAAGCCGGCAGGATGTCATCGACCAGGTTGTCCAGCACCAGCGGCTCCGCGTCCGGAGCGGGATAAAACGTCAGGACCATGTGGGCCTGGTTGAGACCGAGAGCTTTGACATAGGTAAGGGTGAGCTTGTTTTCAGACACCCCGACCGCCTTGAGGGTAAAATACTTGGCCAGGGCAAAATCCTCGCAATCCCCTCCGCCGCTGGCTATGAATTCCACCGGCGTCGCCCAGTAATCGTCCATTCCCCAGTGGCTGGCATCGCTGACGAAATCGAACCCGTTAAAAAAACCATTCACCTTGTCCATCTTTCCCCGCTCCGTCAATCCGTCGGCCCCCCGAATCAGGTCCTGCCAGGCGAGCAGCCGCCTGCGGGCCTCCCCGCCGTACATCCGTTCCGTGCGCGACAGCACGTCCTCCTCCAGTTCGAACCCGTCCCCTGCGACCGCCCGCAACAGTCCGAGGCAGGAAAAAAAGAGAAACACCGCGGCGAGGAGGAAAGAGACGTATTGTCGAAAATCAAATTTCATCGGAACCGGCGCCGTGCCGGAAGGCCTATGGTATGCCCGCGCCCGGTAAAATCCCATCGACCAGTGGATGAATTGCACGAACTGCCCCGCTGAGCAGTGAATGAACGGAACCAGGTAAAAAACAATGCTGCGGGAAGAAACAGGGAGAGTCGATGGCAACCGGGAGGCAGGTGCTTACTTCCTCCCGGTAACCGTCAAGAGGGGGCAATGGAACTGCATATCTGCAGGGGGCGGATTCCGACACGACGTGTTCTCAGGAATTTTCCTTCTCCCGGCCCGTGGTTCCTGCCTCACCGCCGAAATAGGCTTCCTCCGGCCAATCCAGGTCCAGGCAGTGAACCATTTTGCCCATGCCGTTCATAATCCGGTACTGGGCGATAAAACCGTCGAACCGGGCGTCTATGAGCTGTCTTCTGGCATCAATGCGTTCAGCCTCGGCATCGAGAACGTCCAGAAGCGTGCGTTTCCCGATATCCCACTGCCGGGCATAGGCCTGGGCGGCCGCATCACTGGATTCAACCCGTTTCTGGAGGAAGCTCATTCGATTCATGGCCGCCTGGTATGCCATCCAGGACAGACGGATGCTCTCAACCACCTGGCGGTGGGTATTGTTGCGTATTTCGCGCGCCTCGCTGATCAGATACGAGGTTTCGGCCTTCCTGGCCTGATCTTTCCACCCTTTGAAAAAATTCCAGCGGACCCGAACCATGCCGATCAGGTTTTCTTCCTCCGTGTTCAGGCCGTATTCCACATCCTCGCTCCAGTATTTGTCCAGCTCGAGATCGACAATCGGCATGAAGGGCGCCCTGGCGACATCATCCTGGTGCTTGCGTGCGACAAGATCCTCTTCAGCCTGCTGCAGCGTGGGGTGACCCTGCAGGGCCAACTCCTGGGCGTCCTCAAGGGAAGTCGGCATGAACGCGTCCGGCGGTTCCGGCATAACCAGCCCCTCGGGCAAATGGCCGACCACCCCCAGATAGTTGGTCTGGGCGTCGAGCAGATTGGTCTCGTTGACGATGAGGTTTGATTCGGCAAGCGCCAGTCTGCTTTCAACCTGGTTCATGTCCGCCCGCCGGTCAACCCCTGATTCGCTGCGCAGACGAATCTGGTCGTATATCCGCTGGTGAATCTGCAGATTTTCTTTGGCAAGCTCGACAAAGGCCTGTTTGCGAAGCACTTCCAGATAAACCCTCGAGGTCTGAAGGGCCGTATTCTCAGCGGCGCTCCGAATGACAAACGCCTGTGACCGGACCCGCGCTTCCTGCCGCTGCACCTCGTTCATGTCCTGCCATCCCCGGAAGACGTTCTGCCGCAGGCTGAGGGCAAATTCCCATGGATCGAGCGACTGATCAATCGGTTTGTCCACCTCCTGAAAACCGGCCCCGGCCATTAATCCCAGTTCGGGGAAATAACCGGACCTGGCCTGGGTTACCTGCTGGTCCCTGGCCAGGCGGTTATACACCACTGTCCTGATTTCGGGATTCGTTTCGATCAGATATTGAACCGCTTCCCGCAGCGTTTCGGCCGGGGAAGCCCAGGCACTGGAAAGTAAGAAAAAAACCGTGCCAGCCAGGTACAAAGACCATGCTCTGTTTGCCATAGAACCACCTCTTCTTCTCCTCGGATAAACAATGACAAGGACGCACATTTATCGATTGCTGTTTTTTTATTATCGCACATCATCCCATTTAGTCAAACTTTTTAGTGGCTCTTAACCAAACTCAGCTATTTTTACAGGTGTGTGAGCCAAGCATGCGTTGAGCAATCTCAAAGGCATCTCCGGTTCCCAGAACCTACGGTTAAAACGATAACAAAATTCAT